>NZ_JAASIO010000004.1:0-139643 GCF_019731765.1 Gordonibacter massiliensis (ex Traore et al. 2017)
ATGGAAACGATTGTCGCCCAACCCACGATTTGCATAAAGGAGGCTTCACCGATTCTCATCGGTCATATTCTTTAACAGCGGACTCTTGGATTCGAGAGATTTCTCCATCTCGGCGAGTCCGACAAGGACTGCGCCCCAATGGAGCGATGTGCGGGAACCGTGTTCCCGATGGGCGGTTTGCGGGTGCCGCCTTTTGCGCACCTCCCGCAAAGCGCTTTCCGTTCCCGGTCTGCATCCGCTTCGGGCGTTCAACGCTCCAATCTCGCCATACGGCGGCTTGTTCGCCATACGACCGCTTGTGTTTGTTCCTTGACGGAGGTGCGACGGTGGTGTGGCGGAAGGCGTAGCTGCTGGTGGGCTTCGGTATAGTGGCAGACATGAAGAAATCCGAAGCGTTGAACATACTGGGGTTATCCGACGGAGCCACCGACGACGAGGTCAAGCGGGCCCATCGCAAGCTCGTGGTCGCCCATCACCCGGACAAGTTCGCCTTGGATTCGAAGGAGCGCGCCGAGGCCGAGGAGCTCACGAAGCGCATCAACGAAGCCCGCGACGTGCTGTTGAACCGATCGTGGACGCCCGAGTTCGATCCGCGTCGCGACCCGCGCCCCTATGCGAACAATCCCTACGCGCACCCCGGCTCGTACGGAACGCCCGCAGGTCGACCCGCCCCGGGCGGGGGAGGCGCGCAGGACCCGTTCGCGGGCTGGCCGTTCGGCGTAGGGCAGGAGCCGGGACGTACCACGTACGTGTGGACGTCGTGGGACGGAACCCGGACGGCCGGCGGGCAGGGTGCGCCGTTCGACCCCTTCGACGCGTTCGACCCCTTCGCCCCGTTCCGCGCGGCGGAACCGCGCAAAACGCCGCAGGAGGTGCTGGCCGAGGCGACGCGCGCCCTCAAGAACGAGGCGGTCGTCGTGGCCGTCAAGGCGGCGGTGCTTGCGGTGGCCGCGCTTTTGGGCACGGCGGCCACGGGGCTGTTCTTCTACGTGGTGGTCTCGCTCGTCTACGGCCTTTGGAAGCGGCTCGGCAGCTGCCTCATCGGCCTTATCGTTCCCATCGCGCTCGTGGGAGCGCCTTTCGTGTTCCTCATCGCGCCGAAGCAGGGGGCCGTGACCGTGGTGCTGGCCATCGCGTTCCTTGCGGCCGTGCTGTTCGACGTGACGAACCTGCGCGACCGCGCCCGCGCCTATCGCGCGGCGAAGCGGATCCAGTAAATCGTTGAAACGGGGTCGACTCCGCTCCGCGCATCTCGCGGCCTCCGCAAAGGCGCGCCCCGCCGGCCAAGCCGTCCCCTTCGGGCCTCCACAGGCTCGTGCTATACTAACTATTTTAGATACTGTTAAGCGGGAAGGGTTCGGTTGAAGAAAGCGCTGCTGCTCGTTCTCGGCATCGTCGCGGTGTGCTTTCTCATCGCGAACGCCGACTATCTGGCGAGCTTCCTCGCCACGCTCCAGACCGGCGCGCTCGTGCCGCTTGTCGTGGCTTGCGTGCTCATGCTGGCGCGCCACCTGGTGCAGGCGGCCTCCTACGACGCGGCCTTCGAGGCCGTGGGGCACAAGACCGGCTTCTGGCACAACGTCATCCTCATATTCTCCCTCGTGTTCATCAACACGTTCTGCCTGTTCTCGGGCGCCACGGGCGTGGCGTTCATCATCGACGACGCGCACCGCCGGGGCTGCGACGCCGGCCAGTCCACTTCGGGCGCCATCCTCTCGCAGATCGGCTACTTCGCGGCCATCCTCGTCATCTCGGTCATCGGGTTCCTCACCATGCTCGTTTCCGGCTCCATGAACACGCTCTTCCTCGTGGGCGGGCTGGCGCTGGCGGCCGTGCTGGCCGTGCTGTCCAGCCTGTTCGTGGCGGGCTATCGCAAGCCGCGCATCCTGTTCCGCGTGTTTCTGGGCGTGGAGGCGCTGGCGAACAAGCTGCTCGGCCTGCTGAAGAAGCACCTGAAGGCCGGCTGGGGGCGCAAGATGGCGGCCTCGTTCATCTCGTCGGCCGGCATCCTGGCGAAGAACCCGCAGGGCACGCTCGTCACGGTGGCCTACGCCTCTTTCTCGGCCATCCTCAACATGGCGTGCCTCGTGGCCATCGGCTACGCGTTCGGCTTCGATCACGTGACCGCGCTCGTGGCGGCGTTCGCCGTGGCGGCCATCTCGGTCATCTTGAGCCCCACGCCGCAGGGCGTGGGCGTGGTGGAGGCGGCCATCGCGGCCATCCTCACGGCGCACGGCTGCTCGCTCGCCACGGCCACGGCCATCGCGCTCGTGTACCGCGGCATCATGTTCTGGATCCCGTTCTGCATCGGCGCCGTGCTGCTCTCCCAGTCCGGCTTCTTCGCCGACAAGAAGAATCCTACCGAGGAGCAGCGCCACAAGGACATCGGCTGGATAGCAGGCACGCTCGTGCTCGTGGTGGGCCTGGTGAACTTGGGGCTGGCCCTCATTCCCAAGACGTTCGAGCCGTTCATGGCGCTCACCGAGTGGATCAACATAGGGGGTTTGCTCATAGGTCCGGCGCTCATCGTGGGCAGCGTCGCTTTAATCGTGTTGGCCGTGGGGCTCATCCTGCGCTTTCGCACGGCGTGGGCGCTCACCGTGTGCGCGCTCGTTCTGCTGGCCGGCGCGGAGTTTTTGTACGTGAACACGTGGCAGGTGGCCGTGGCCGCCGTGGTGCTCACGGTTTGGCTGTTCTGGAAGCGCGCGGCGTTCGATCGCCCCGTGGTGCTCAAGGGCGACGCCGCCCGCATCGCGCGCGAGTTCCGCGAGAACGTGGCGCGGTTCGACCGGTGGCGCTCCGCGCGCCGCGCCGCCCGTGACGCGCGGCCGGGCGAAGCCGACGCTGCGGATTCCAGCACCTCTGCGCCCGCGCACGGCGAGGAGCCGGGAGCGCGGGGCGCTTCGGCCAAGAGGCGCTTCGGTATCAGCCTGAGAACCGACCGCCCGCACCGCGTCGCCGCGAAACCGGCGGATCAACCGCGCAAAACAAGTTGGGAACAGCAGGCCGAAAAGGGCGCGCTGCTCATGCGGCAGGTTGAGCGGGAAGGTATACTGGTGGGCGAAACATCTGCTAAGGAGGATCAACCGTCATGATAGTGCTCGACGAGCCGTACGTATCCGAACCCCTGATCGACTGGCTCGAGCAGTCGCAGCATCCCGTGCTGGGCAACGCCGTCGGCCGCGCGCTGGCCGAGGGCGGCCGCCGCCTCAACCTCGTGGACGAGGACGAGGCCACCCGCCGCATCGACGAAGGCGAGCGCGTGTACACGAACTCCGAGAACGCGCTGGCGTGGATCGTGGACAACACGGCCAACGCGCCGCTCGCCCGCGCCATCGACCTGTTCAAGGACAAGGCGGCCATGCGCCGCGCGTTGGCAGGGCTCGATCCCGACCTGTTCTTCAAGACGTGCTCCATCGACGAGCTGTTTAAGCTCGATTTCGGTCGCTTGCCCGTGCCGTTCGTGCTCAAGCCCTCCGTGGGCTTCTGCAGCGTGGGCGTGTACGCCATCCAAGGCCGCGAGGACTGGGAGCGCGCCTTGGCCGACATCCAGAAGAACGCCTCCAGCTGGCACGAGATGTACCCGGAGAGCGTCATCGGCTCCGGCTCGTTCATCCTGGAAGGCTACGTGGACGGCACGGAGTACGCCCTCGACGCCTACTTCGACGAGCAGGGCCGGGCGCATATCCTGAACGTGCTGCGCCACGACTTCGCCTCGGCCGAGGACACGAGCGACCGCATGTACGTGACGAGCGCCGCCATCGTGCGCGACAACGCCCGCACGTTCGTCACCTGGCTCGACCGGGTGAACGCGCTCGTGGGCGCGCGGAACTTCCCCGTGCACGTGGAGGTGCGCGTCGACGACGGGCACGTGTGCCCCATCGAGTTCAACCCGCTGCGCTTCGCGGGCCTGGGCGGCACGGACGTGAGCTACTACGCCTACGGCTACCGCACCTACGAGGCGTTCCTCGAGGAAACCCAGCCCGATTTCGGCGCCGCGTTCTCCGGCAAGGAGGACAAGGTCTATACCATGTCGCTGCTCAACCCGCCGGCGGGCGTCACGGGCGACGAGCGCTTCGACTACGACGCGCTGCGCGCCCGCTTCTCCCATGTGCTCGAGCTGCGTCCCTTCGATGTGAAGCGCATCGGCAACTACGGCTTCCTGTTCTTGGAGACCGACGCCGAAACGGCTGACGAACTGCGCTTCTTGCAGGGCACCGACCTCTGGGAGTTCCTCCGCTAACGGCGGGGGACGCGGGCGCGACCGATGGAACGAAACGGGGTGGGCCGGTGAAGCTCAACGTGCGCAACCTGCTCATCGGGCTCGTCATCGTCATCGTGCTCGCCGTGGTGCTGCTGCGCGGCGACCAGCTGGTCGAGCTCGTGGAGACCATGAAGAAGGGCGCGGCCATCCCGCTCATCGCGGCTTTGTGCACGCAGCTGGGCAAGTACTTCTCGCAAAGCTTCGCCTACTCGTTCGCGTTCGAGGCCGTGGACGAGCGCATGGACCCGCGTTCCACGTTGCCGCTCGTGTTCGGCACGTTCTTCATGAACACCATCGCCCCCTCGCTGAACCTGGCCGGCACCACGCTCGTCGTGGACGACGCGCGGCGCCGGGGCATCGCGCCGGGGCGCGCCACGAGCGCGGCTTTGCTCATGCAGATCACCGTGGACTCGGGCTTCGCCACCATCATGCTCATCGGCTTCGCCATCCTCGCGCTCACCGTGGGGCTGTCGCCGCTGTGGTTCTTGCTGGGGCTGCTGGTCATCGCGCTGGTGAGCGTCATGGTGCTCATCCTGGTGCTGGGACGCAAGCGGCCCGCGCTCGTGCTGCGCGCCCTGCGCCCCATCGAGCGGCTGGTGGACCGCGTCCGCGCGCGCTTCAAGAAGGCCCCGCTCGACCCGTGGGTGGAGCGCGCGGTGGGCTCGTTCTCCGACGCGGCCGGCCTCATCGCGCACAACCCGAAGGCCACGGCCAAGACGTTCGGGTGCTCCATCGTGGCCTCCCTGTGCGAGCTCGCCTGCTTCTCGCTCGTGGGCCTGGGTTTCGGCGTCACGGTGCCCGAGTCCCTCATCTGCGGCTACGTGGTGGCAACCCTGTTCGCCATGATATCCATCACGCCGCAGGGCGTGGGCGTGGTCGAGGCGGCCGTCGTGGTGGCGTTCACGTCGTTCGGCGTGTCCGGCGCGGCGGGCCTGTCCATCGCGCTCGTGTACCGCGGCATCGTGTTCTGGATGCCGTTCCTCATAGGGGCCATCCTCATTCAAACGACGAAGACGTTCAAGCACGAGGCGAAGAAGACCGTGCGGGCCTCCGCCAAGCGCGACCGCATGCGCAACGTCGAGCAGCAGGCGAAGCGCCTGGACGAGGCCAAGGCCCGGGACGCACGGCCGATCGTCGCGGCGGATCTGCGCCCTGTGCCCGCCGGGGAGCCCGTGCACCCGCCCCGCCCCGAGGATGCGCCCGGGCGCGCCGGCGACGCGCAGGGCGGCCCTTCGGCCGAGCCCGTCGAGCCTGTCGCGGGCTCTTCCGCACGCACGTCCCAAGGATCGGTTCCCCGGTCGCCGCACGGTTCGGGAGGCCAGGGCGAGCGCTGAGGGCGCTGCGCCGCGCGGCCCTGCACGTCGGCCTCTAAAACAGCGTCAATCAAGGGTTTATGGCACGGGGAAGGTTATCATGCTATAGAATAGCTGGATGGTAACATCACAACCGGACGCAGGATCCGCTTGCAGAACGGGGGACGTATGAAACGTAGAGGGATGATCGGCGCCGCGATGGCGTTTGCGCTGGCGGGGGTTTTGGCTTGCGCCGGCTGCGCCAGCGGGCAAGGGGCTTCGTCCGGCACGGGCAAGGCTTCCGTGCTCGACCCGTCCGATCCCGTTCAGGTTGAGCTGTGGACCTACTACAACGGCACGCAGCAGCAGGCGTTCGAAGAGCTCGTCAAGGAGTTCAACGCGGGTCGCGGCAAGGACGTGGGCGTCGTGGTCACCAGCTCCAGCCAAGGCGGCGTGAACGACCTCGCCGCCGCCGTGACGGATTCCGCGCAGGAGCTCGTGGGCTCGGCGGCCATGCCCGACGCGTTCCTCTCCTATTCCGACACCGCGTCGGTCATCGACGGGTTCGGTCGCGTGGCCGACCTTTCGGGATACCTGACCGACGAGGAGAAGGCCCAGTACGTGGACGACTTCATGGCCGAGGGCGACATCAACGGCAACGGCGGCCTGAAGGTGTTCCCGGTGGGCAAGTCCACCGAGACGCTGCAGATCAACCTGACCGACTGGCAGAAGTTCGCCGACGCCACGGGCTCGTCGCTCGACGAGCTCTCCACCATCGAGGGCGTCACGGCCGTGGCCCAGCGCTATTACGAGTGGACCGACGCGCAGACGCCGGACGTGGAGGGCGACGGCAGCCCGTTCTTCGGCCGAGACGCCATGGCGAACTACTTCGTCTGCGGCTCGCGGCAGCTGGGGCACGACGTGTTCGACATCGAGAACGGCACGTGCAGCCTCAACCTCGACCGCGCTACCATGAAGACGCTCTGGGACAACTACTACGTGCCCATGGTGCAGGGCTGGTTCTCCGCCGAGGGCAAGTTCCGCTCCGACGCCGTGAAGACGGGCAACCTCGTCTGCTACGTGGGATCGTCCTCGTCGGTGGTGTACTTCCCGAAGACCGTCACGGTCGACGACGCCACGAGCTATCCCATCGAGCTGGCCGCCCTGTCCAACCCCACGTTCAAAAACGGCAAGCCGTGCTCGCCGCAGCAGGGCGCCGGCTTCGTGGTGACGAAGTCCGACGAGCGCAAGGAGACCGCCTGCGTCGAGTTCCTGAAGTGGTTCACCGACAAGGAGCAGAATACGGCCTTCTCCATCAGCGCCGGCTACGTGCCCGTGAAGAAGGACGCGCTCACGCTCGACAACCTGGAGACGGCGGCGAAGGCCGTGGAGGGAACGTCGGAGAACTACCTGGTCAACCTGCCGGCCACGCTCGACACCATCGAGGCGGGCGTGTACGCCAATCCGCCGTTCAAGGGCGGTGTCGAGGCGCGCGCCGTGCTGGAGAAGTCGCTTTCCGACAAGGCCGTGGCCGATCGCGCCGCCGTGGCGGCAGCCGTCGCGGCCGGTGCGAAGCCGGCCGACGCCGTGGCCCCGTACCTCGAGGACGCCGTGTTCGACGCGTGGCTCGCCGATTTCACCGCGCAGCTCGAGGCGGTCATCGCCTAGCGCGCATCGCCTTCGCAGGGAGGGCGGGGAAGGAAGAGCAACGAGGGAATGATTCCGGCGATCGGAAAAACGCGGGGCGTTCGGCGAGGACTGACGTTCAAGGTCCTGGTCGTGGTGCCCTTCTGCATCGCCCTTGCCATCCAGGGCCTGGTGTCGGTGGGCGTGCTGGCGCGCAGCCAGACGCTCGAGCAGATGGAGGTCGACGCCTACGATCTGTTCTCGGAGCGCGTGTCGAGCCGTGCCGGGTACCTGGAAAACGACATGATATTCCGCTGGTCCGATTTCGACGCGGTCGTCGACAGCGTGGGCTCTCGCGTGGCGAACGTGCTCGCGGCGAGCGGCTCCGCGGCGACCGACGCGACTCCCGGCTCCAGCCTGTCGCTGGACGTCCTCGACGCGTCGGCCGACGACCTTCTGTCGTTCACGCGTCGCGCCGAGGTGGACGGCGTGTACCTCGTGCTCGCCAACGCCGAGGGGGACGCAACCGAGGACGGCGGGCATTCGGCCCTTTACATCCGCGACTCGAACCCCAAGGTGGACGTGCCGAATGGGTCGGATTTGCTGCTCGCGGCCTGTCCCATCAGCGTGGCGCGGCGCCTGGGCATCGCGCTCGACAGCCAGTGGTCGGCCACGTTCCCGCTCGCCGCCGAGGGCGAGGACCAAAGCTCGTTCTACTACAAGCCGCTGCGCGCCGCCCAGCAGTATCCCGACGCCGACGTGAACGACCTGGGCTACTGGGGACGCCCCGTGGATCTCGGTTGGACGGGAACGCAGTCCGTCACGTACAGCAAGCCCATCAGGGACGCGGCGGGCGACGTCGTGGGCGTGCTGGGCGTGGAGGTGCGACTCGACCGTATAACCGCCTTCTTCCCCTACAGCGAGCTCAACACGTCGGGGGGCGGCTCCTACCTGCTCGCCATAACGGGCGAGGAAGGCGGTTTCGCACGCGATGAAGGCGCCTCGCCCCTGCCCGGACAGCCGCGCACCTACGACGTGCTCGCGACCACGGGGGCGTCGCAGAGCCTCTACGTGGAGGGAGGCTCGTTCACGGCGGCGCTCGACGACAAGGGCCGCATGACGGTGGACGCGGCCGCCGGCGCGTCCTCGGACGCCCGGGCCGGTGCCAGCGCCGCGGAGATCAAGCTCTACAACAGCACGTCGCCGTTCGCCTCGGAGCATTGGGCCCTCGTCGGGCTCGAGCGCGAGGACGACCTGTTCTCGGCGTCGCGCCTGCTTTCCGACAGCCTGGTGAAAGTGTTCGTCGCCTCCATCGTCATCGGCGTGATCATCGCCGTGTTCACGGCCTGGGTGTCGTCGTCGCGCCTGCGCCACCTTATGAAGGAGGTGCGCGCCGCCAGCCCCGACCAGCCCATATCGTTCACGCCCACCGGCATCGTGGAGGTCGACGAGCTTTCGGACGCCATCGAGCTCATGAACGCCGAGGTGGTTTCGGTGGCGTCGCGCCTGTCGCAGGTCCTCAAGCTGTCCGACCGCTCCATCGCCGCGTTCGAATGCAACTTGGAAACCCGCACGGCTTCGTACACCGACAGCTTCTTCGACACGATGGGCGTCGTGCTTCCGCCGAACGCTCCCGCCGCCCCCCTCGAGGGCGACGGCGGGGCGGGCGGCACCATGCCGCTCGCCGCGTTCAAGGACCTGCTCGAATCGCTCCGGCCCAACTACGAGCAGGAGTCCGAGAACCGCTGGATCGCGTCGGACCGGGACGGCCGCCGCTGGGTGCGCATCGTGTCGGTGTCGAGCTCCGACAGCACGCGGATCTACGGCTTGGTGGAGGACGTGACCGACGAGATAGCCACGCGCCGCCGCATCGAGCACGAGCGCGACCACGACGTGCTGACGGGCCTGCTGAACCGTCGCGCGTTCGAACAGTCCGTCACCGAGCGGCTGGCGTGCGACCCTCCGGCGTTCGGCGCCATGCTCATGCTGGACTTGGACAACCTGAAGTACATCAACGACACCTACGGCCACGACTGGGGCGACCACTACATCAAGGCCGCGGCTGACGTCGTCGAGCGCACGTTCGCGGGCGAGGGCTTCTGCGCCCGCATCTCGGGCGACGAGTTCCTCGTGTTCGTGGATCGCTGCGAGAGCGCCGAGGAGGCGAACCGCCTGTTCGACGCGTTCATGGGCGCGCTCGATTCGAGCATGCTCGAGGCGCCTGACGCCACGGTGCTCAAGGTGCGCGCGTCGGTGGGCGTGGCGTGCTACCCCGACGACGCCGTCGACTTCGCCCACCTGCGCGAATACGCCGACTTCGCCATGTACGAGGCCAAGAGCCACCGCAAGGGCGCGCTCCTGCGCTTCGACCCCAAGAGCCACGAGCAGGGCGCGTTCATCCTCAACAACAAGGAGGACCTCAACCACCTGCTGGACGAGAACCTGGTGGACTACCACTTCCAGCCCATCGTCGACGCGCGCATGGGCGAGGCGGCGGCCTACGAGGCGCTCATGCGGCCGCAGATGCCGTCCATCGCGACGCCGGACCGCGTGCTGCTGCTCGCGCGCTCCCAGTCGAAGCTCTACCGGGTGGAGCATCTCACGTTCTTCGGCGCCCTGGGCGCCTTCGCCCAGCACGATTGCGCCGGCGACGCCGTGCTGTTCGTGAACAGCATAGCCACGCAGCGCCTGTCCTCCGACGACGAGGTGGAGCTGCAGGAGCGGTTCGGCCCCCTGCTCAAGCGCCTGGTCATCGAGATCACGGAAAGCGAGTACAGCCGCGAGATGGCGCTGTACAAGGAGGGCCTCGCGCGGCGCTGGGGCGCGCGGCTCGCCATCGACGACTTCGGCAGCGGCTACAACGGGGAGACCTCGCTTTTGGACTACCACGTGGACTTCGTCAAGCTGGACATGGGCGTCGTGCGCAACATCGACAGTATCAAGGACCATCAAGACATCGCGCGGAACCTCGTGGGCTACGCGCACGACCGAGGCATCAGGGTCATCGCCGAGGGCGTCGAGACGGAAGAGGAGCTGCGCGCCGTCATCGAGCTCAAGGTGGACTACATCCAAGGCTACCTGGTGGGCAAGCCGGCCCCCGTGCCGCCCGTCGTGCCCGAATTCGTGAAGGAGCTCATCCGCACGCTGGCCGGCACGCGCTGACGCACCGAAACGCTCCCTGCCCCAAACGGCGTCAGGCGCCTTGTGGGGCACTTCGGGACGTGCGGGCTCGCTTGCGGACAGGTTCGAATCTCTGACCGTCGCCCGCTCGCGGCAACTGCGTCTATACTATGTAGGGGTCGGGCTGCCGCCCGCCCGGCGCGATAAACCATCCGAACGCTAGCCGTTCGACGCCGCGCGCCGGGCGCGCTGGAGCGCGAACCCCACGATGTTTTTGCAAAGGAGCGATGTGCTATGGCTTTGACGGACTTGCTGGGCATCGAGGTGGTGTCGGAGGGTGCCGAGCGCGCGGAGGCGGCCATGCCCGTCACGCCCGATCTGCACCAGCCCTTCGGCTTCCTGCACGGGGGAGCCACCATAGCGCTTTTGGAGACGGTCGCGAGCGTGGGCGCCGGGTGCCGTGCCGACTTCGACCGCGAGCGCCCCTTCGGCGTGGACGTGCACGTGCGCCATCGCAAAAGCGCCCAAGAGGGAACGCTTCATGCCGTGGCCGAGCTCGACCGCGAGGAGCCCTCGCGCGCGGGCGGACGCAAGCAGTTCTGGAACGTGGTTGCCACCGACGACGCGGGCGACGTGGTGTCCGAGGGCGTGGTGGTCACGAAGATCGTGTCGCTCGAGCGCCTGGCCGAGAAAGAGCGCGAGCGCGCCGCCGCACGGTCGGAACCCGCATAAAGCCTGCCCCGCCGGGCGCGGAAGGCGTCGGGCCGATACAAATCTTCACCATAAGTGGGCATATTTCCTGTTGCAAACGCCGCGGTTGTGCTATCATATCCGTCGCTGCAACAAGCAGCTTACGGGTTGTGGCTCAGCTTGGTAGAGCGCTGCGTTCGGGACGCAGAGGCCGCAGGTTCAAATCCTGTCAACCCGACCAGGAACCAAAGGGATGTAACTTTCAAGGAGCATCCCTTTTTTGCATAGTGTGTGCTACTCTGACGGGGTTAGAGTGGACGGAGCGTGCGTCCTGCGCGGACGCTCCGGACGACAAGCTTGGAGGAACGTATGAAAATCCTGGGTATGGGCATGCCGGAGCTGCTGATCATCCTGGCAGTCATCCTGCTGATCTTCGGGCCGAAGAACCTTCCGAAGCTCGGCGGCGCCATCGGCAAGACCGTCAAGAACCTGCGCGAGGGCATGGGCGGCGGCAAGGCCATCGAGGAAGCCGAGGACGAGGACGAGGAAGTCATCGAAGAGGTCGAGGAAGAGAAGCCGGCCCCCAAGAAGACCACCACGACCGCGAAGAAGACCACGGCGGCCAAGAAGAAGGCCGAATAGCGCGGCGCAAGCGAATCGGTTCGCGGTATGTGCCCACGGTTCGGCCGGGCGCATACCGCTTTTTTGTATATCGTCCGACGCTTCGTCGGAAGCACCCCACGACCCAACCTATGAAAACCGCACGCTTGGCAATCGAGCGTGCCTGTTGTATGTAATCGGACAGGTGAGACAGCAATGGCGAACGAAAACTTCATCCTCACGCAAGAGGGCAAGGAAAAGCTCGAGGAGGAACTGCACTACCTCGAGACGGAGAAGCGCGCCGAGATCGGCGAGCGCATCAAGGTGGCGCGCGAGTTCGGCGACATCTCCGAGAACTCCGAGTACGACGACGCGAAGAACGAGCAGGGCATGATGGAGGCGCGCATCGCCGAGATCAGCCGCATCCTCTCCGAGGCCACCGTGGTGAACACGCCGAAGCGTTCGAGCAAGGTGAACATCGGCTCCACCGTCACGGTCGACATGGGCGGCAAAGAGCGCGTGTTCACGATCGTCGGCGGCGCCGAAAGCGACGCGGCGGCCGGCAAGATCAGCAACGAGTCGCCGGTGGGCGCGGCGCTGCTGGGCCACAAGAAGGGCGACAAGGTGGAGACCACGGGCCCGACCGGCCGCGACATCTCCATGACCATCATCAAAATCGAACATTAAGGTTCCGCCGGCCTGCCGGCCAGCGGAACCTGCCGACGCTGCGGTTCGAGTTCCGCCGGCCTGCCGGCCAGCGGAACCTGCCGACGCTGCGGGCCTCTGTAGCACCCCGCCTTGGCGCGCTGACGAAAGCTCACGTACCCAAGGTACGCTTCGCTTTCGCCATCACGCCAATTCGGGGCACCACAGAGGCCCTCGCTGATTTACTACGCCAACCTGCGCGGCAGTTTTCGCGCTTCGCGCGAACGGGCGATCAGGAGATCGCCCCTACGGTCTACCTGGGCGGCGATTTTCGCGCAAGGCGCGAAGGGTTCGGCCCTGACGGGCGAACCCGAATATGCGGGCTGTACGAGATTGAGGGGCACTTACATGAGCGACACCACGAACACCAACCCTGACGCGAACCCCGAGGCGCAGGTCGTCGAAGACGACCCCATTGCGGTGCGTCTGGCCAAGCGCGAGGCGCTGATGGCGGCGGGCAAGGACCCGTACGGCCACGCTTATCGCTACTCGCACCATTTGGCCGACCTGGTCGAGCAGTACGCCCACCTCGAGGACGGCGCGTCCACCGAGGACGAGGTGCAGGTGGCCGGCCGCGTCATGGCGAAGCGCGACCAGGGCAAGCTCGCCTTCCTCGAGCTGCGCGACTCCACGGGCGACATGCAGCTGTTCTGCCGCATCAACGCGCTGGGCGAGGACGCGTTCGCTGAGCTCAAGGACCTCGACGTGGGCGACTGGATCGGCGTGCGCGGCACGATGATGCGCACGAAGCGCGGGCAGCTGTCCGTGGCCGTGGCGTCGTTCGAGCTGCTCAGCAAGTCGCTGCGCCCGCTTCCCGAGAAGTTCCACGGCCTGGCCGACAAGGAGACGCGCTACCGCCAGCGCTACGTGGATCTGGTCATGAATCCCGAGGTCAAGGGCACGTTCGAGAAGCGCTTCAAGGTCATCTCCGCCATCCGCCGCTACATGGAGGACCACGGCTACTACGAGGTGGAGACGCCCATCCTGCACCCCATCCTCGGCGGCGCGAACGCGCGTCCCTTCGTCACGCACCACAACGCGCTCGACAAGGACTTCTACCTGCGCATCGCCACTGAGCTGCACCTCAAGCGCCTGCTGGTGGGCGGCTTCGAGAAGGTGTTCGAGATCGGGCGCCAGTTCCGCAACGAGGGCATGGACCCGTACCATAACCCCGAGTTCACCACGATGGAGTTCTACCAGGCGTTCAGCGACCTGGAGGGCATGATGGAGCTCACGCAGGGCGTCATCCAGGCGGCGGCGCTCGCGGCGTGCGGCACGATGCAGGTGGAGTACCAAGGCGCGCAGGTCGACCTGGGCGGCACGTGGTGCCGCGCCACCATGATCGAGCTGGCCAGCGAGGGCGCGGGCGAGGACGTGAGCTTCGCGCGCACCCGCGACGAGCTCGTGGCCATCCTCGAGCGCAACGGCGGCCACGCCGAGGACGCATGGGGCAAGGGCAAGCTCATCGCCGAGATCTTCGAGGCCGTGGCCGAGGAGAAGCTCATCCAGCCCACGTTCGTGACGGAGCACCCCCTCGAGGTGTCGCCGCTGGCCAAGAAGAAGGCGGGCGACCCCAACCTCACCGAGCGCTTCGAGCTGTTCATCTGCGGCCACGAGTACGCCAACGCCTTCGGCGAGCTGAACGACCCGGTCGACCAGGCCGAGCGCTTCCGCAAGCAGGTGGAGGCGAAGGACCTGGGCGACGACGAGGCCATGGGCTACGACGACGACTACGTGCGCGCGCTGGAGTACGGCATGCCCCCGGCGGGCGGCTGCGGCATCGGCATCGACCGCCTGGTCATGCTGCTCACCGACGCCCCGTCCATCCGCGACGTGCTGCTGTTTCCCCACATGCGCGACGAGGCCCCGGCGGGCGGACGTCCGCGCGCTGCCGCGCCGGTCGCAGCCGAGGCGGCTCCCGCTTCGGCAGCCGCGCCCATCGATTTCTCGAAGGTGGTTATCGAGCCGCTGTTCGAGGACGAGGTGGACTTCGACACGTTCAGCAAGTCGGACTTCCGCGCCGTGAAGGTGAAGGAGTGCGTCGCCGTTCCCAAGAGCAAGAAGCTGCTGCAGTTCACGCTCGACGACGGCACGGGCGCCGACCGCGTCATCCTGTCCGGCATCCACGCGTACTACGAGCCGGAGGAGCTGACGGGCCGCACGCTCATCGCCATCACGAACCTGCCGCCCCGCAAGATGATGGGCGTCGACTCGTGCGGTATGCTGCTCTCGGCCATTCACGAGGAGCCGGGCGAGAACGGCGAGCCTGAGGAGCGTCTGAACCTGCTGATGGTGGACGACCGCATCCCCGCCGGCGCCAAGCTGTACTAAGGCATCTGCGACAAACGACTTCGAACAAGGCCGCCCGGGCGCAACGTCGCCCGGGCGGCCTTTTCCCGTACGTTTCAAACACGCGTCAAACGTGAGCACTTTTGGAGGCATCGAGCGGTACGGAGGCGCGCCGGCTGGGGTCGTGATAGGATGGAACGGTCGCCGGTCGCCTGCGCTTGTGGAGCGGACGTGTGCGGCTATATGCTGTATTGGCACTCTCATAAGAGGAGTGCTAAGATGGCACAGAACCATACGATAGACTCTGCGAGAATAGAGGCTAGCATGTCATTTGAGAAGTTTACGGACAAAGCGCGCAAGGTGCTCGTCCTGGCGCAGGACGAGGCCCGCTCGCTCCATCAGCCCTACGTGGGCACCGAGCACATCCTGCTCGGCCTCATACAGGAAAAAGACGGCCTGGCCGCCCAGGCCCTCGACCGCCTGAACGTGAAGTACGACGGCGTCGTGCAGGCCATCCGCCAGACGGTGGCCATCGACGAGGACACCGACGTGTCCGGGCACCTGTCCTTCACGCCCCGCGTGAAGCGCGTGCTGGAGAACTCCCTGCGCGAGGCCATGCAGATGGGCCAATCCTACATATCCACCGAGCACTTGCTGCTGGGCATCGTGCGCGAGGGCGACGGCACCGCGCTCGAGGTGCTCACGCGCCTGGGCGTGTCGGGCGACGACGTGCGCAGCGCGCTGAACGACCTGGTGGGGCAGAGCCCCGTGTACGCCGGCCGCAACGCGTTCGACCCGCAGGGCAACGCGTCGGACAGCGTGCTGAAGGAGTTCGGCACCGACCTCACCAAGAAGGCGCGCGACGGCAAGCTCGACCCGGTCATCGGCCGTGCGGGCGAGATCGAGCGCGTCATGCAGGTGCTCTCCCGCCGCCAGAAGAACAACCCGCTGCTCATCGGCGAGCCCGGCGTGGGCAAGACCGCCGTGGCCGAGGGCCTGGCCCAGCTTATCGTGTCGAACCAGGTGCCGGACATTCTGCGCGACAAGCGCCTGTTCACGCTCGACGTGTCCGCGCTCGTGGCGGGATCGAAGTACCGCGGCGAGTTCGAGGAGCGCCTGAAGAAGTGCATCAAGGAGGTCATGGACGCGGGCGACATCATCCTGTTCATCGACGAGATGCACACGCTCATCGGCGCGGGATCTGCCGAGGGCTCCATCGACGCCGCCGCCATCCTGAAGCCGCCGCTGTCCCGCGGCGAGATCCAGGTCATCGGCGCCACCACCATCGACGAGTACCGCAAGCACCTGGAGAAAGACTCCGCGCTCGAGCGGCGCTTCCAGCCCATCACCGTGGGCGAGCCGAACGAGGAGCAGGCGCTGCGCATCATGGAGGGCCTGCGCGACCGTTACGAGGCGCACCACCAGGTGCACTTCACCGACGAGGCGCTGCAGGCGGCCGTGACGCTGGCCGACCGCTACATCCAGGACCGCTTCCTGCCCGACAAGGCCATCGACGTGCTCGACGAGGCCGGCGCCCGCATGCGCATCCGCAACATGACGTTGCCGAAGGAGCTGCGCGAGCTGGACGAGGAGCTGCGGAAGCTCCGCGGCGAGAAGGACAGCGCCATCGCGGCGCAGGACTTCGAGCGCGCCGCCCAGCTGCGCGACGAGGAGGCCAAGCTCAAGGAGAAGCGCCAGCAGGCCGAGAAGGACTGGGAGGAGAACGCCCAGAAGACCATCCAGCAGGTCACGGTGGAGGACATCGCCGACGTGGTGTCCATGACCACCGGTGTGCCCGTGAGCAACCTCACCGAGGCCGAGACCGAGAAGCTGCTGCGCATGGAAAGCGTGCTGCACGAGCGCGTGGTCGGCCAGGAAGAGGCCGTCACGGCGCTGTCGAAGGCCATCCGTCGCTCGCGTTCGGGCCTCAAGGACCCGAAACGCCCCGCCGGCTCGTTCATCTTCCTGGGCCCCTCGGGCGTGGGCAAGACGGAGCTGTCGAAGGCGCTGGCCGAGTTCCTGTTCAACTCCGAGGACGCGCTTTTGTCCTTCGACATGTCGGAGTACATGGAGAAGCATAGCGTGTCGCGCCTCGTGGGCTCGCCTCCGGGCTACGTGGGCTTCGACGAGGGCGGCCAGCTCACGAAGGCCGTGCGCCAGCGCCCCTACTCGGTGGTGCTGTTCGACGAGATCGAGAAGGCGCACCCCGACGTGTTCAACATCCTGCTCCAGATTCTGGAGGAGGGCCGCTTGACGGACGCGCAGGGCCGCACGGTGGACTTCCGCAACACGGTCATCATCATGACGTCGAACGTGGGCGCGCGCGAGATCGCGCAACCCACCACGCTGGGCTTCTCGACCGAGGAGCATGCGGGCCTCTCCGACAAGGAGATCAAGAGCCGCGTCATGTCCGAGATGAAGAAGCTGTTCAGGCCCGAGTTCCTGAACCGCATCGACGAGATCATCGTGTTCAAGAGCCTGAACGACGAGCAGATCGCCGAGATCGTGAAGCTCATGGTGGCCGATCTGCGCGAGCGCCTGATCGCGCAGAACATGTCCATCAACCTGACCGATGCGGCGTGCAAGCTCATCGCGAAGGAGGGCACCGACGCCACGTTCGGCGCCCGCCCGCTGCGCCGCGCCATCCAGCGCTTGCTGGAGGACCCGCTGTCCGAGGAGATCCTCGAGGGCAAATGGACCAGCGGCTCCATCATCGACGTGGACGCGGTGGACGGCGAGCTGGTGTTCACCCAGGGTTCGGGCGTGATCCCGGAGCCTCGGAAACGCGACAGCATAGCGAAGGACGCGGAGCTGCTGCTGACGAACTTCGATCTGGGCCACGCCGGCGTGAGCAGCGGCGGCGGCTCGATGTCGGGCGGCGCGTCCGACTAAGCTTTACCTGCACCGGAGAGCCCCTGTTCCCAAGCGGATCAGGGGCTTTTTCACGCCTGCCGCCCCGCTCGGGATGACAATGGTTGGGGACGATGCGGGCAAGCGGTGGTTTACCAGCGGATCCCGTGCCCGCTGCGCTATACTAGGCTCGTCGCAAACCGACCGAGGAGCCGTCATGCTGGCGGTTGCGGGAGGCGCAGCGCATCAACCGATTTCAGGAGGTTCCATGTTCGGAGACAACCTCGATCGCATTGTGAAGGGCATCGAGAAGAACTACGAGGCCGACGAGATATTCTTCACGAAGCCCGGACGGCGGTTTCCCAGCCGCTCGGCCGTGAAGAGCGTTCTCAAGGACTTGCGCCGCGTGCTGTTTCCGGGCTACTTCGGCGAGGAGATGCTCACGCCGTCCACCAGTCCGGAGTACTTCATCGGAGAGACGCTCATCCAGATCGAGCGGGTGCTGCGCGAGCAGATCGTCCTCGCCCTGGCGTACACCTCCGACGATCGTGACGCCTCTGAGGCCGATCCGGCGCGCCACCTGTGCGGAGGCGATACGCCCGAGCACATCTGCGAGCGCGCTTCGGAAGTGTGCACGGTGTTCTTCGACGAGCTTCCCAGCATACAACGCGTGCTGCTCACCGACGTGCAGGCCCTGTACGACGGCGATCCGGCGGCCGGGTCGAAGGAGGAGGTCATCTTCTCGTACCCCGGCCTGTACGCCATCTACGTGTACCGCATCGCGCACGTGCTCTACCAGCAGAACGTGCCCATCATCCCGCGCATCATGACCGAGCTGGCGCACAGCGGCACGGGCATCGACATCGGCGCCGGCGCCCAGATCGGCGAGTACTTCTTCATCGACCACGGCACGGGCGTGGTCATCGGCGAGACCACCGTCATCGGCGACCACGTGAAGCTGTACCAGGGCGTCACGCTGGGCGCGCTGTCCACGCGCGGCGGGCAGCGGCTCGCCGGGGTGAGGCGCCATCCCACCATCGAAGACGACGTGACCATCTACTCCAACGCCTCGGTGCTGGGAGGGGAAACGGTGATCGGAGCCGGGTCGGTCATCGCCGGCTCCGCATTCGTCACCTCGTCGATCCCCCCTCATTCCCGCGTGTCGCTGAAGGCGCAGGAGATCACCGTGCGCCAGCCCGGCGAGCGGGACTAGATCCTTGGCGTCGGCAGGCGACAGGGGCGGGGCGGCAGAAGGAAAAGGCAAGGCGGAGAGGAAGACCTTATGACGCAGACAATCGACCCGGTGTTCTCGTCCGCGGTGCTCAGCGCCCCTGAGTTCACGCCGGACGACCTCGATTTCGACGCGCTTTCGCAGGCGATGGGCGGACTCAAGGGCGAGGTCGACAAGAATCCCCAGACGGCCGCCATCATCCTGGCGGGCGGCACGGGCGAGCGGTTCGGCAAGGAGGGTGGCAAGCAGCTGGTGGAGATAGCCGGCAAGCCCATCCTCACCTGGTCGGCCGAGGCGTTCGACGCCGTGGGCGACATCGGGCTCATCGTCATCGTGTGCCCCGAGGACCGTTGCGGCGAGTACCTCAAGCGCGCCGTCGACCCGTTCCCGTTCGTCACGCCCATCGTGGTGGCGCCCTCGGGCCCCAGCCGTCAGGAATCGGCGTTCTCGGGCCTCGAGTACGTGCCGGACGATTACGAGTACGTCATCCTGCACGACGGCGCCCGCCCGCTCATCAGCCCCGACCTCATCGCGCACACCATCGCCACGCTCAAGGGCAACATCGACTGCGACGGCGCCGTGGTGGCGCATCCGGCGGTGGACACCCTCAAGGTGGTGGAGAACGGCGTCATCGTGGGCACGCCCGACCGGCGCGTGTTCTGGAACGCGCAAACGCCGCAGGTGTTCCGCGCCGGCATCTACCGCCGCGCGCACGCCTCGGCGCTCTCTGACGGCTTCATGGGCACCGACGACTCCTCGCTCATCGAGCGTTTGGGCGGGCGCGTGCTCGTGGTGGAGGGCAAGCGCGACAACATCAAGCTCACCGTGCCCGAGGACTACCTCATGCTGGCCGCCGCCGTGCGCACGATGTACATGAAGGGGACGAAAGAATGAGCGCCGCCGACGCCGTCTCGAATGGAGCGTGCGAACCCGGACATGATGTCATCCTGAGCGGAGCGCCGCAGTCGGACGATGTCATCCTGAGCGGAGCGCGCAGCGCGGAGTCGAAGGATCCCGTGCGGAGCCAACCGGAAACCTCTCGGCCTGACGGCCGCACGGGATCCTTCGACTCCGCTCCCTCCGGTCGCTTCGCTCAGGATGACAACTCGCAGGCGTTCAATCCTGCCAACCTGCGCATCGGGCAGGGGTACGACGTGCATGCGTTCGCCGAGGGGCGCAAGCTCATCTTGGGCGGGGTGGACATCCCGCATACGCGCGGCCTTTTGGGGCATTCCGATGCCGACGTGCTGGCGCACGCCGTCGCCGACGCGCTGTTGGGGGGCATCCGCGGCGGGGACATCGGCAAGCTGTTTCCCGACACCGACCCCGCTTATCTGAACGCCGACTCGCTCAAGCTGCTGGCCGCCGTGGCCGACAAGGTGCGTGCGGAGGGCTACGCCATCCTCGACGTCGATTCCGTCATCGCCGCGCAGGCGCCGAAGCTCTCGCCGTACCGCGACGAGATGCGGGCGAACCTGGCCGCCGCCATGGGCGTTCCGACGGAGAACGTGGGCGTGAAGGCCACCACCACCGAGCACTTGGGCTTCGAAGGCCGCGAGGAGGGCATCTCCGCAACCGCCGTGTGCCTGTTGGTCCGCCGTTCAAGCTCCTAGCCGTCCCGAGCAGGCGTAAAGGCGCGCACCCTTTTGCCATCCCGGGCGCAGGGCGCGCGCCTTCCCTCCACCACTCCAAGCGCGGCGAACGCGCTTTCTGTCGTCCTGAGCGAGCCCAGCGCCCCTCTGTCATCCTGAGCGAGCGAAGCGAGTCGAAGGATCCCGTGCGGCGCCAGCCGTAACGCTTCCTGCTATCGCCGCACGGGATCCTTCGACTCCGCTCCCTGGGGTCGCTCGCTCAGGATGACATAAGGCGCATTCTCCCGCGCTTGGGATGGCGGAGGACTGACTTTGGCGGACAGGCGGGCTCCGTAACCTTCCTGTGCTACAATCTACGGTCGAAACGCTTCGTCGCGCGAACGCGGCGCAGGGGCTAGGCAGGATGCGAGGACGCCATGATCAGACTCTACAATACGAAAACGCGCGGCAAGGTGGACTTCGAGACGCGCGAGCGCGGCAAGGTGGGCATGTACGTATGCGGCCCCACCGTGTACAACTACATCCACATCGGCAACGCGCGCACGTTCATCTCGTTCGACGTGATCCGCCGCTACCTCATGTGGCGCGGCTTCGACGTGACGTTCGTGCAGAACGTCACCGACGTGGACGACAAGATCATCGGCAAGGCGAACGAGGAGGGCCGCAGCGCCGCCGAGGTGGCCGCCGAGTACACCGAGGCGTTCATCGAGGACATGCACGCGGCCGGCGTGCTCGACCCCGACATCCGCCCGAAGGCCACCGAGGAGATACCCTCCATGATCGAGCTCATCCAAGAGCTCGTCGACGGCGGGCACGCCTACGAGGTGGACGGCGACGTGTACTTCAGCGTGCGCTCGTTCCCCGCGTACGGCGAGCTGTCGGGGCGCAACATCGACGAGATGGAATGCGGCCACCGCGAGCTGCGGGCCGACGGCAAGGGCATCGAGGACCGCAAGCGCGACCCGCTCGACTTCGCCCTGTGGAAGGCCGCCAAGCCCGGCGAGCCCGCATGGGACTCGCCCTGGGGGCAGGGCCGCCCCGGCTGGCACATCGAGTGCTCGGCCATGTCGCGCAAGTACTTGGGGCTGCCCTTCGACATCCACGGCGGCGGCGGCGACTTGGTGTTCCCGCACCACGAGAACGAGCGCGCCCAGAGCGAGGCCGCCTGCGGCTGCACGTTCGCGAACTACTGGATGCACGGCGGCATGCTGCAGATCAACTCCGAGAAGATGAGCAAGTCGCTGGGCAACTTCAAGCTGCTGCGCGACGTGCTGAAGACCACCGACGCGGCCGTGCTGCGCTTCCTCATGCTGCAGACGCACTACCGCAGCCCGCTCGACTTCTCCGAGGATCGCCTGGCCGAGGCGGGCGCCGCGCTCGGACGCATCAAGAACGCCGTGAAGAACCTGGACTGGCTGCTGGAGAACGCCCAGGATATCCCCTCGCCGCTCGATCTGCGCGCGTTCATGGAGCGCACGCGCGCGGCCAAGATGGCGTTCATCCTGGCCATGGACGACGATTTCAACACGTGCAAGGCGCTGGGCGAGGTGTTCGACTTCATCGCCGACGTGAACGCCCAGACGGCGGGCAAGACGCTGTCGCTCGCCGACGTGCCGCCCGTGCGCGAAGCGCGCGATTTGGTGGTGGACTTGCTGGGCGTGCTCGGCGTCGACGTGGTCGCGGACGATGCGGCTGCGGAGGGCGAGGGCGAAGCGTACCCGCCGGAGGTCGTGGCGCTGGCCGCCGAGGTTGCCGGCTACGACGGGGCGTGCGCGTCCGAGGCCGTGGACGCCCTGCTGGCCGCCCGCACCGAGGCCCGCGCCGCCAAGGACTGGGCCCGCGCCGACGCCGTGCGCGACGGCCTCACCGGCCTGGGCTTCGTGATCGAGGACACTCCGCAGGGCGCCCGCGTCAGTTACGAGGGATGAAGGCTTTTCGAGTGGAAGCAGGCGGGGTTTGGCGCGTCCTGCCGGAGCGGACGGGGCTCGGCGCGTCCCGCGCACTCGCCGGCCACGTCATATTAATATAACTGTGAAGATCATGGACAAAAAGTCGAGATATGGCAACGAGTCGAGATGCGATTCTTTTCGCGATGGCAAGCCATCAGGCCTTTCCCGCGTGAGGTGCGGAAGGGTCTGCTCGAACGCGTCGCTTTTCTTACCATATCGGCCGTTTTTGTCCATGACGGTTCTTGACGGGTTGATTTTCCTCGGCGGATCGCCCTTCCGGTCCATTGCTTTCGAAGCGGGGCGATAGTCGATGTGCCGACGGTCTTCGTCCCAGCCCGAACTCCTCGCTCCTGCGGGCGGGCGGCCGCAGTTGGAGGCGGCGGTGCGCTACGGGGCGGACGCCGTGTACTTGGCGGCCGATCGGTTTGGCATGCGGCAGCGGGCCTCCAACTTCGCATTGGCGGACATTCCCGGCGCCGTCGCGTTCGCGCACGCGGCCGGGGTGCGGGTGTACGCGGCCCTCAACACGCTCATGGACGCCGACGACCTTGCGGCGCTCCCCGCGTATTTGGAGGCGCTTGCCGCCGCGGGCGTCGACGCGTTCATCGTGAGCGATTTGGGCGCGCTCTCGCTCGCCCGCCGGCACGCGCCCAGCGTGGCGCTGCACGTAAGCACGCAGGCCGGCGTGTGCAACGCCGAGGCGGCGCGCGTGTGGCACGATTTGGGAGCGAGCCGCGTGGTGTGCGCCCGCGAGATGAGCGTGGCCGATATCGCGCGCCTGCGTGCCGACGCGCCGCGCGAGCTGGAGATCGAGGCGTTCGTGCACGGCGCCATGTGCATGGCCGTGTCGGGCCGCTGCCTTTTGAGCGCGGCCATGGCGGACCGCTCGGGCAACAAGGGGCACTGCGCCCAGCCGTGCCGCTGGAGCTACGCGCTGGTGGAGGAGCAGCGTCCCGGCGAGTTCTATCCGATTGAGGAGGACGTGCGTGGCACGTACGTCATGAACGCCCGCGACCTGTGCATGGCGGAGCATCTGGACGACCTGGCCGCCGCCGGCGTGTCCTCGTTCAAGATCGAGGGGCGCAACAAGAAGGCGTTCTACGTGGCCACGGTGGTGCACGCGTACCGCCGCGCGCTCGACGGGGCCGAATCGGCCGAGGTCGTGGCCGAGCTCGCGTGCGCGTCGCACCGGCCGTACTCCACCGGCTTCTACTACGGTCGCGCCGATCAGTCGCCCGAGCGCGACGGCTACACCAGCACCTGCCTGCACGCCGCCGACGTGCGCGCCTGCGAGCCGACGGGGGAGGGCGCCTGGCGCGTCGAGGCCGTGTGCCGCAACCGCTTTTGCGAGGGCGACGAGTTGGAGGCGCTCGCGCCCGGCCGCGCCGCCTTCCACGTGCGGGTGCGCGATCTGGCGTGGCTGCCCGCGCCCGACGCGGGCGATCCGCATCCCGCGCCCGTTCCCGTCGCTGTGGCGAACCGCTCGGCCGAGGCGTACGCGTTCACCGTCGATGAGCCGCTCGAACCGGGCGACTACCTGCGCATAAGACGGGATGTTTCATAGGGGCGGCCAGCAGGCCGTCCTTATGAGGGGTGCCTTCCGTCAAAACTCCACTGCAACTCTGGCCCTGACCAACAAGGCGCTCTCGTCATCGTTGAGCGTTGTGCCTCTCATCTGCGCCGAAGCGATGAGCAGCTGCCACGCGCCCGTAACGGCTTCTCGTTGCGGCGCGCGCTACACTGGGCTGCACCAATCGAATCGAGGGCGTTGTCGCGCCCCCAGAGAAAGCGAGGTGCATCATGCCCAACCATGCCTATCATGCAACGGCCGCTCCGGGCGTCGTGCAGCGCGCCCGCAGCACGAAAGCCGGCCGCAAGCTGGAGCGCGGCGGCTACCTGACGGCCGAGACCGTGACCCTGTGGATCGTCTACGCGCTCATGATCCTGGGCAACGCCATCATCGAGGGCGGGCAGCTGGGCGGCGTGACGTCGGCCGACATCGCCTACGGCGTGTTCACCTGGTTCACGCCGGCGGGATACGTGTTCTCCATCTGGTCGGTCATCTACGTGGCGCTCATCTTCTGGCTCGTGGCGTACACGCGCAGCGCGCCGTCGCGGCCGCGCCGCTTCAGCACCGCATCGGTCCTGTTCATTGCTTCGAGCGCGCTCAACGTGCTGTGGCTGACTTTGTGGCACTTGGACGCGGTGGCGGTGTCGTTCATCGTCATCCTGGCCGAATGGGCCGTGCTGGCCGCCTTCTACCTGAACGTGCGCCGCACGGCGACCTCTGCTTCGGGCTGGGTGCCCATCTCCCTTTACACGGCATGGGTGACGGTTGCCACGCTGGCGAACATGGCCATCCTCATCACGCGCGCGCTGGACGGCGGCATCGCGTTCTTCAACGGGCTGTCGGCCATCGTGCTCACGGCCGGGGTGCTGGCGCTCGGCTACGTTATGCGCACGACGTACGATGACGTGGCGTTTCCGCTCGTGTTCCTGTGGGCCCTCATCGGCGTGGGCGTGCACGTGTCGGAGGTGTCGCTGTTCACGGCGTCGATCGTGTTCATCCTGACCATCGTGGGCGCCGTGCTCACGTTCGTGCCTACGGGGCGGTTGCGGGCGGCGGTGCGCCGGTAGGCGGTTCGCGGGACGCCCGAGCGGGCCTTTGAGGATAGCGCAGCGCCCGCCCGGGCCGCGGCCGTTTGCCGCGGCCCGGGCGCTTCCGTATAATGGCCCTCATGAGAAGCGTGTCCTATCTATACGAGATCGCCAAAGCCGCGGGCCGTCAACCCGTGTCGTTCGAGATATTCCCGCCGAAGGGCGACCTCACGCTCGAGGCGGCTCACGAGGTGGCGGCCCAGCTGGCCGACCTGGTGCCCGACTTCGTGAGCGTGACGTACTCGGCCGGCGGCAGCGGCAACAAGCAGGCCACGGCCGACGTGGCCGCCATGATCCATGACGACTTCGATATCCCCACGGTGGCGCACCTCACGTGCCTGGGGGCCACGGAGGAGTCCATCTCGCACGCCATCGACGATCTGAAGCGCAAGGGCATCGCGAGCGTGCTCGCCTTGCGCGGCGATAGCGTGCCGGGCGCGGCCCCGGCGGAGGACGCGCCGTTCCGCTTTGCGAAGGACTTGATCATGCGGCTGGCGGACGAGGGGTTCTGCGTGGGCGCGGCGGCGTATCCCGAAGGGCACATCGAATGCACGGATTTCAAGGCGTCCGTGGCGCACCTCAAGCAGAAGCAGGACGCGGGCGCGTGCTTCTTCGTCACACAGCTGTTTTTCGACAACGCGTACTACTACCGCTTCCGCGACGCGGCCGATGCGGCCGGCATCGACGTGCCCATCGCGTGCGGCGTCATGCCGTTTCTGGGGAAAGCGCAGATCCAGCGCATGGTGTTCATGTGCGGCGCCTCGCTGCCGTCGCCCATCATCAAGCTGCTCGCCAAATACGAGGACGACCCCGCATCGCTGCGCGCGGCGGGAATCGAGTACGCGTGCGCCCAGCTGGTGGACCTGCAGGAGAGGGGTGCGGACGGGCTGCACGTCTACACCATGAATCAGCCCGACATCGCTCGCGCGTGCACGTCGGCGCTGCGGGCCTCGTGGAGCTCGGCGGCATCGGGGGAGCGGACGGGGAAGGCGGCCGACCGCGCGGACGACGGCGCGGTCGTCGAATCGGCTGCGTGCGGCGCTGCGGCGGGGGAGCGGACGTCGAAGGCGGCCGATCCCTCGAAGGCGGATCGGTCGCCAAGAGGCGCATCGGCCGACGCTTGGGCATCCGGCGGACGCGCATGATGGACGCCGAAGGTTTGCGCGTCGACCGCGCCGAGGCCCTGCGCTACCTGGGCTACGAGGGCCAGGAGCTGGACGCCGACCTCGAACGGCGCTTCGACGAGGCCGTCGCCGCGTGCGAGCGCGACCTGCGAGCGCGCTGCGTCCACGCCGTGTTCCCCGTCGATGCCGCGCGCTCCGGCGCGGACCGCGTGGCGTTGGCCGGGTGCGAGCTCGTGCTGGAGGGACGCGATATCGCGCACCATCTGGACGGGGCGTGCGAGGTGGCGCTCATGGCCTGCACGCTGGGTGCCGAGAGCGAGCGCGCGCTGCGCCTGCGCGCGGCGACGAGTCCCACCGACGCCCTGCTGTACGACGCCGCCGCGTCGGCCCTCGTGGAGGCGGCCACCGACGCCGAGGAGGCGCGCATCGTCTCGGACGCCGCCGCGCGCGGCCTGCGCACGAACTTCCGCTTCAGCCCCGGTTTCGGCGACTTGCCGCTCGCCGTGCAGCCCGCGTTCCTCGCGGCGCTCGACGCGTCGCGCCGCATCGGGCTTTCCGTCACCTCCGCCAACCTGCTCGTGCCCGCGAAAAGCGTCACGGCCGTCGTGGGCCTGTTCGCAGGCGAGCCGCCCGTCGGCTCGGCGCGCTCGACGTGCGCCTCGTGCGGGCTGGCCGAAAGTTGTCCGCTCAGATCACAGGGAAGGACCTGCCATGGATGAGACTCTCGATTTCGCGAACGACGCTCCTGCGACCGGGCACGCTGGCGCCGCAGAGGGCTTGCCCGACCCGCTGGCCGGCCTGCGCATCGCCGATGCGCATCTCGAGCGCGTGCTGCGCGGGCAGGACTTCCTCGTGCAGGACGGGGCCATGGGCACGCTGCTGCAGGAGCGGGGCCTCACGGCGCACGGCGAGCTGCCCGACCTGCTGAACTTCAGCGACCCCGACGCCATCGCGGACATCCATGCCGGCTACGTGCGCGCGGGCGCCGAGATGATCACCACGAACACGTTCAGCGCCAACTCCCACAAGCTCGAGGGGCGCGCGAGCGTCGCCGACGTGTACCGTGCGGCGGCGGCCAACGCCCGCGCGGCCGGCGCCCGCTACGTGGCGGGCGGCCTGGGGCCCATCGGCGTGCTGCTGGAGCCGCTGGGCACGCTGTCGTTCGAGGACGCGTACGAGGTGTTCGCCGAGCAGGTGCGCGCGGTGGTCGACGCGGGGTGCGACATCGTGCTCATCGAGACCATGACCGACCTGCGCGAGGCCAAGGCGGCCGTGCTCGCGGCGAAGGACTGCTCCGACCTGCCCATCTTCGCCTCCATGACGTTCGGCGAGGACGGCCGCACGTTCCTCGGCACGCCGCCCGCCGTGGCCGCGGCCACGCTTTCGGCCCTGGGCGCGCACGTGGTGGGCGTGAACTGCTCGCTGGGGCCCGCCGAGCTGGAGCCGGTGACGCACGAGCTTTTGCGCTTCGCCCGCTGCCCCGTGGTCGTGCGCCCCAACGCCGGTCTGCCGCACATCGTGGACGGCCGCACCCGTTACGACGTGGAGCCGGCGGAGTTCGCCGCCGTCATGGCGCGCATCGTGGACGCGGGCGCGAGCGTGGTGGGCGGCTGCTGCGGTACGACGCCTGCGTTCACCCGGGAGCTGGCCGCGCTCGTGGCGGGCCGCACTCCGGCGCCGCGCGAGCCCGTGCGCGCGTTCACGGTGACGAGCGCGCAGGAGGCGGTGGTGCTGGAAGAAGGCACGGCCGACGTGGCGGTGATCGGCGAGCGCATCAACCCCACGGGCAAGCCGAAGCTGAAGGCGGCGCTCGTCGCCGGCGACTACGACTACCTGGTGGGCGAGGCCGTGGCCCAGCAGGAAGCCGGCGCGCGCGTTCTCGACGTGAACGTGGGGCTGCCGGAGCTGGACGAGCCCGTCGTGCTCGCGGCCGCGGTGGAGCGTCTGCAGGCCACGGTGACGCTGCCGCTGCAGGTCGATTCCAGCGACCCGGCCGCCGTCGAGGCGGCCGTGCGCGGCTATGCCGGCAAGCCGCTCGTGAACTCCGTGAACGGCAAGCGCGAGAACCTGGATGCCGTGCTGCCCATCGTGAAAAGGTACGGCTGCGCGGTGGTGGGCCTCACGCTCGACGAGGACGGCATCCCGCCCACGGCGGAGGGCCGGCTGGCCGTGGCCGAGCGCATCGTGGCGGCTGCGGAGGCTCACGGCATCCCCCGCGCCGACGTTGCCATCGACTGCCTGGTCATGGCGGCGGCCACGAACCAGGATGAGGCGCGCGAGATCCTGCGCGCCGTGAGCCTGGTGAAGGAGCGCCTGGGCGTGCGCACGGTGCTGGGCGTGTCGAACGTGAGCTTCGGCCTGCCCCAGCGCGGCCTCATGAACGCGACGTTTCTGGCGGCCGCGCTCGGGGCGGGGCTCGACCTGCCCATCTTGAACCCGCTCTCCGGCCGCTATCGCGACACCCTGGCCGCCTGGCAGGTGCTGAACGGCAGCGACCGCGGGGCCGCCGCATACGTCGAGCGGTATGCGGATGCGCTCGACCCGTACGCGGCGCGCGCGGGCGTGGCCGGGAGCGCTCAAGCTGGCGCCGCGGGGGATCCTTCGACTCCGGCGCTGCGCGCCTGCGCTCAGGATGACAAAGGGGCCGCACTGCCCGCCTGCGCTCAGGATGACAGCAAGACCGTGTCGCTCGCTCCCGCCACCGCCGGCGATTCCGTGGCTACGGCCCCCGCAGGAGCCGCCCCCGCGGACGCCATTCCCATCCCGCCCGCGCTCGCCGACGTCGCCGACGAGGTGCGCGCCATGGAGCGCCTCATCCTCTCGGGCCGCAAAGGCCCCATGGTCGCCGCGACCGAGCGTTTGCTCGAGGGCCACGACGCGCTCGCCGTGATCGACGGCGTGTTCATCCCCGCGCTCGACGTCGTGGGTGCCCGTTTCGAGCGCGGCGCGTTCTTCCTGCCCCAGCTCATGGCGTCGGCCGAGGCCGTCAAGGCCGGCTTCGACGTGGTGCGCGCGAGCATGGGGGAGGGTGCCGCCGCCGACGACGGCAAGGCCATCGTGCTGGCCACCGTGCAGGGCGACATACACGACATCGGCAAGAACATCGTGAAGATGCTCTTGGAGAACTACGGCTACCGCGTGGTCGACCTCGGCCGCGACGTGGCACCGGAACGGGTGGTGGACGCGGTGCGGGAACAGGGTGTGCGCCTGGTGGGCCTCTCGGCGCTCATGACCACTACGGTGAAGGCCATGGAGCGCACCATCGAGCTTCTGCACGAGCAGGTGCCCGGCGTGGCCGTGTTCGTGGGCGGAGCCGTGCTCACGGCCGACTACGCGCGCGAGATCGGCGCGGACTACTACGGCAAGGACGCCGCCGAGGCCGCGCGCATCGCGGAGCGGTTCTTCGCCGCGCACCCGGCAATCTGAAACCGAATCGGAAACCGGGCGCTTTTGCAGGTGCAACCTGCGGAAGTTCTTGCTATGATGTGTGCCAAGGCTTATTCCCGAGGAAAGGGGTCCGCTATGGGAGTCAAATCAGCGGAGGCGCTCGACGTGTCATTCGACGAGCTGCCGAACTACCTGCACGCCAATCATTCGGTGTACATGGAAGTCGGCGGCGCAACGTACTACCTTACCGACGTGAACGACCGCTACTGGCGCGCGCAGGACACGGCCCAGTTCAACGACAAGGGCCACTACGTGGACGCAAGCGAGCTGGTGCCCACGTTGAGCGAGTTCATGGGGCTTCCCTTCATGGACGGCAAGTCGATCGAGGACGTGTTCGAAGAAGCCATCTTCTACGCCTCGGAGAAAACCGAATAACGAAATACCGGACGGCCGCGCAAGCGGCCGTCCTCCGTTTCCACCGAGCTTTTCGACAAGGTTCGCCGACCGTCCTTGCGGTTCGTCGCGGCCTGCGACGGGCCTTCGCTACGCCGGGCGGATCACCAGCTCTTGGATGAGGCTGTCGTCCAGGCTGCACGCGCCGTCGTTGCAGTTCTCGATCTGCGCGAGGGCGTGGATGATGGTGCCGTTGTAGTCGGCGTAGAAGTTCACGGTGCGCTCGTTCGTCACGCGCGGGTCGCGCATGGCGTAGCCCCCGAACGTGAACTTGTTGTGGAAGAACATCTCGATGGCGTTGCGACCGAACAGAAACGAGTTCTCGCGCTTCACGACCGACGGGCAGTAGTCGAAGAACCGGCATTCCTCGGTGAAGCACGCCGCAAGCGCCTTGTGGTCCTTGTTCTGCATCGCGGTGACGAAATCGTTGATGACCATGGGGCGCCTCCTAGTATACTTTCTCGGAATTGAGCAGGGCGTCGGTGCCGCCGTCCACGAACAGCACCACGCCGTTCAGGCCGCTGGCTTCGGGGGAGGCGACGAACGCCATGGCGTTCGCGATTTCCTCGGGATCCATGAGCGGTTCCTCGCCGAAGTGGGTGGGCACGGGGATGGCCTCCATGGCGGCGCGCTGCTCGGGCAGCATGTTGGACGTCATGGCCGTGCGCACGTTGCCGGGCGCGATGGCGTTCAGACGCACGCCGCGCGAACCCCAGTCGGGGCTCATGCGCCGCACCCAGCGGGCGAGCGCGTACTTCGTCGACGCGTAGTACACGTGCCCCACGGCGGGGTCCACGTCCTTCACCAGCTCGACGATGCGGTCCTCGTCGGCTTGGTTGTTCAACATGCCGGCCACGTCCATGCGGGCCGCGCCCTGGGCGATGGAGTTCGACGACGTGACCACGCAGCTGCCGCCCTTCTTCTCCAACAGGTCGAACACGCCGCGCGCCATCTCGGTGGCGCCGAAGTAGTTGAGCGAGATGATGAGCGAGATGGGCACCTTGCCGCCCGACACGCCCGCGTTGCAGATCATGGCGTCGATGCCCTCGGGGTAGCGCTCGTGCAGCTCGGCCAGGGCTCCGGCGCGGCCCTCCTTCGTGGCGAGGTTGGCTTCGATGTCGCCGTCCTTGAGGTCGATGTTGACCACCTCGTGGCCGCGTTCGCGCAGGATCTCGGCCGTCTTCGCGCCGATGCCGCTCGACGCGCCGGTGATGACGTAAATGCCCATGCGTCCTTCCTTCCGTGCAGGTTGCCGGCCCGGTTCCGCAGCCGACAGGCTTATTGATACACGTTATTATTACCAGTTAAATCATAGCATGAGCAGCCTTTGCTGCGTGCGCGGTAAGGTCAGCGGTGGGGGAACCGTCATGCGCGGCGGGACGGTTTCGGCAAGCGGTCGGGCTTTCTTTCCCCGCCTTGAGGAATCCTTGAGAATCGCCTTCTATCGTGGGAGGGGAGACGGAAGGCGAGCGAAAGGAAAACGCATGAGCTACCTGCTCGAAACGAGAAACCTTGTCAAGCGCTTCGGACGCGGCGCGGGCGCGCAGGCCGCGGTCGATCACGTGTCGCTGCGCGTGCCCGAAGGCGCGGTGTACGGTCTGCTCGGCCCTAACGGGGCCGGCAAGTCCACCATGCTCAAGATGGTGGCGGGGATGCTGCGGCCGACGGAGGGGGACATCCTGTTCGCGGGCCGCCCGTGGCGGCGCGACGATTTGTACCGCATCGGCTCGCTCATCGAGAACCCGCCGCTCTACCCCAACCTCACTGCGCGCGAGAACCTGCGCGTGCGCACGACGTTGCTGGGCATCCCCGAGGCCCGCATCGACCAGGTGCTCGAAACGGTCGACCTGACGGGAACCGGAAAGAAGCGCGCCGGGCAGTTCTCCTTGGGCATGAAGCAGCGCCTGGGCATCGCGCTGGCGCTGCTGGACAGCCCGCGCCTGCTCATTCTGGACGAGCCGGCCAACGGGCTCGATCCCATCGGCATCGAAGAGCTGCGCGGGCTCATTCGCTCGCTGCCCGGCCAGGGCATCACGGTGATCGTGTCGAGCCATATCTTGGCGGAGGTGTCGCACACGGCCGACCACGTGGGCATCATCGTCGAAGGCCGGCTGGCCCACGAGGGTCCGCTGTGCGCCGGCACCGACCTCGAGCGGCTGTTCATGGACGTGTGCCGCGACGTGGCTCGCCAGCGTCGAGGCGCGGCGACGGAAGGGGTGCTGCGATGACGGCGGAACTCGTGCAGGGCGCCGCCGCATGCGGCGGCGAGCAGCGGAAGGCGGGCTTCGCCTCCGCGTTCAAGGCGGAGGCTTTGAAGGGCCGCCATGCCGCGCCTCGCAAGATCGCGCTCATCGCCCCGCTGCCGTTCTGCCTCATGGGCATGCTGGCCGGGGGCGTAGGCGGCGGAGGCGCGATCGGCGCGTTCTCGACGTACGGTTGGAACTACTGGTACGCGCTCATGATGCCCATCGCCCTTGCGCTCGTCACCGCGTCCGTAGCCAACATCGACGCGCGCCAGAAGCTGCGGCCGGTGCTCGGCCTGCCCCTGCCTCCTGCGGAAACCTGGTGGGCGAAGGTCGCCTACGCGCTCGCCCTCGCCCTCGGCGCGAACCTGGTCGTGCTGGCCGCGAGCGTCGTCACGGGGCTGCTGGGCGGTGCCGTGCCCTCGGCCGCGGCGGGCTTGGCCACGTCGGTGCTGCTCGTGGCGGCGAGCGCCTGGATGGTGCCGGCGGGCCTCGCGCTCACCGTCCGGTTCGGCACGCTGGCGGGCATCGCGGTGCCCGCCGTGATCCAGCTGGGAGCGGGCGTGGCCCTGTGGACGAGCTCCGCATGGTTCCTCTTCCCGCCGGCCACGACGCTCTGCGCGGTGGCGCCGCTGGTGGGCGTGGCGCCTTCGGGCGTGCCGCTCGAGGCGGGGGACCCGTTGGGGGCTCTCGGTTGGGAGGCGGCCTTGGGGCTCGCCATCGCCGTCGCCCTGTTCGGCGCGCTCAGCGTGCTCGGCGCGCGGTGGTTCGCGAAGAGGGAGGCACGGTGATGGCGAAGATGACGTTCGTTCGGGCGCTGCGCTCGGAGGCTGTGCGCCTGCGCCGTTCGCCCCTCGTTGCGATGCACCTGGTGCTCGCGGTCGCCCTGGGCGGATGTGCGGGGCTGTACTTCTCGGGCGCTGCGTGGGACAGCCTGCTGGGAGCCGACGCGTTCTTCCAGCTGCTGGGGGCCGGCGCGCCTCTGATCGTGGGGATATCCTGCGGACTCGCGGTGGACGTTGAGCGCGAGGCGGGCGACGGGGCCAACCTGCTGGGGGTGCCCTCGCGCCGCAGGGCGCTCGCGGCCAAGGGCACGGTGCTGCTGGCGCTGGGTTTCGCGGCGGCGCTGGTCGCGACGTTGCTGTTCGTCGCGCTGCTCGCGGTTGCGGGCCGGGAGGTTCCGCCCCTTGCCGCCTGCGTCGTCGCGGCGGCGGGCGTCGCGGCGGGGAGCGTGGTTCTGTACGCGGTGTCGCTTTGGATCGCGCTGCGGTTCGGCCGCAACGCCTCCATCGGCGTGGGCGCGCTCGGGTTGGTCGTGGCTCTGGCTTCGATGGGCGGGTTGGCGAACGGGCTGGTCACCGGGTCGCTCAGCGGGGCCTTCGGCCTTGATGCCGCCGTCTTCGTGCCGTTCGCGTGGCCTTCGCGCTTGGCGTCGCTGGCGGTGGAGGCGGCCGTTGCCGTGCCGCTCGGGTTCGGGCCGCAGGCGGTCGCGGCGCTCGCGGGGTCGCTCGCGCGCATCGGCGCGGTGTGCGCCGTCGCCACGGCTGTCTTGGTTGCGGTGCTGTTGGCGCGTGCGAACCGCTTCGAGGACAAGCGCCGCGCGGCGGAATGACGGACGAAGGGTACAATAGGGGCGTCGCGTGAGCGAAAACAGACTTGACCTTCGAGAAGGGAGAAGCGCCATGGCGCGTCTGCTGATCGTCGACGACGAGCGGGCCATCGTCGACACGCTGGTCCGCGTGCTCGAGCGCGACGGACACACGGTTGCGGGCATGACCGATGCCGCGCGCGTGCTCGATGTGGACCTTTCCCGCTTCGATCTCATCGTCACCGACGTGATGATGCCCGGCATGGACGGGTTCGAGCTCGTGCGGCGCATCCGCGAGCGGGCGGACTGCCCCATCCTGTTCCTCACGGCCAAGACCGAGGAGGGCGACGCCGTGATGGGCTTGGGCCTGGGTGCGGACGACTACATCCGCAAGCCCTGCGGGGCGGCGGAGCTGCGCGCGAAGGTGACGGCCCACCTGCGGCGCGAAGGGCGCGAGCGCCACAGCTCGCTCGAATTCGGGCGGGTGCGCATCGACCTGACGGCGAAACGGGCCGAGGTGGACGGCGCTCCCGTGCGCCTCACGCCCACCGAGTACGCCCTCTGCGAGCACCTGGCGCGCCGCCGCGGCCAGGTGTTCTCCAAAGAAGCGCTGCTGGAGGAGGCGTCGGGTTGGGACTCGACGGCCAGTGCGGAGACCATAACCGCCCATGTGAGCAGCATACGCTCCAAGTTCAAAGCGCACGGGGTCAACCCCATCGGCACCGTGTGGGGCATGGGGTACCGATGGGAGCTATGAGCCGGGTGCGCGCGACCTCCGAAGACGGCGGCGGGAGCCCGTCCGCGAAGGAGGACTCCTCGCGCGCGGGCTTCCCGGGCGGGGCGGTGCGCAAGGGCGGCCTGCCGCTGGCGCTCGTCATCGCACGCTACTTCGCCTACGCGTTCGCGTCGGTGGGGCTGCTGGCCGTGGTGGTGTTCGCGCTGTTCTCGGTGCTCGCGGGCAGCGGCGCCGTTTACCTTGCCAGTTATGCCGACGAGAACGTCGCGGGTGCGGTGGAGGCGCTGGAGTCGGGCGAGCTGGAGCCCGCGGACCTTCCCTCGTGCTATCGCTGGGCCGTGTTCGACGGCGCGGGCGCGGTGCTGGCCGCCGATATGGACGAAGCGAACCGGGACGAGGCCTGGGCGGCGGTGCGCGAGGGCTCGTCCGTCGTGGGGTCGTCCGGCTTGCTGGGCGACGTCCGCAAGCAGGCGACGGCCGTGCTGCCGAGCGGCGACGTGTGCGCGCTCCAGTTCGACTACGTTCCCGACTTCACGTCCAAGGCGCTGCGCGACGCGCTGCCCGACCCGCAAGCGTTGCTTTTGGGCCTGTTCGCGGGCATGTTCGTGGTTGCGATGGCGCTCATCGCCACGCGTGCGGCGCGGGTGATCTCGGCCAAGATGCGCCCGCTGACCGAGGCCGCCGCCCATATAGAGCGGCAGGATCTGGACTTCGCCGTGGATTCCACGAACGTTCGCGAGATGAACGAGGTGCTCGCGGCCATGGAGCGCATGCGCGGCGCGCTGGAGGAGTCCCTGCACGCGCGCTGGGCCGCCGACGAGGCGCGCAGGAGGCAGGTGGCCGCGCTGGCCCACGACCTGAAGACGCCGTTGGCCATCGCCCGCTGGAACGCCGACCTTCTGTCCGAGGGCCCGCTCGACGCCGACCAGGAGGCGTGCGCCAGGGAGCTGTCCGACGGCATCGCGCGTATGGACGACTACGTGAGGCTGCTGGTGGAGGCGTCCCAGACGGGCGCGGCGGGTGCCGCCATGGCCGATGTGGACGTTGCGGAGCTGGCTGCGGAAGTTGAGCGGCAGGCGCGTCAACTGTGCGAGGCGCGCGGGCTGGCGCTCGACTTCTCGTGCCCGCTCGACGGAACGCTGCGGGTCGATCGCGTGCAGCTGGCGCGCGCGGTGGCGAACCTGGTGGACAACGCCGCCGAGCATGCGCCGATGGGGACGCGGGTTGCCGTGCGCTTCTCGGAGGTCGGCGGCGCGGTGCGCATCGCGGTGGAGGACGAGGGGCCCGGCTTCTCGGCGGGTGCTCTCGAGCACGGCAAGGAGCGCTTCTACACCGGCTCGACGGACCGCAACGCGGCGAGCGGCCACTTCGGGCTGGGCCTCTCCATCGTGGACGACGTGGCCGCCGCGCACGGCGGCACCTTCGAGCTGTCGAACGGGGAAGCGGGCGGCGCGCGCTGCGTTATCGAGGTGCCTCGCAAGCATTTGCCGTCCTGAGCGGGAGCGGCGAAGACCCGCTCCATTCCGTTCAGGATGACGAGGGGGCCTTCGGCCTGCGTTCGAGGCGATACGCCGCTGGAACGCGCTCGAGCAGCGCGGCGGCCACCGTGCCCGTGAGGAAGCCGGTGACCAGGCCCACCACGAGCAGCACCGGCAGGTACAGGGCGATCTGGGGCGTGGCGGTTAGGGCCACGGCCACGCCCACCTGGCCGACGTTGTGCGCCACCGCAGCCGCCATGGAGCAGAGCCTTGCCCGGTCGGTCGAGGCAAGGCGGACGAACGCAATGGTGACGACCAGTGCAAGACCGCCTCCCACCAGGCTGAACGGCAGTGTGGAAAGCTGGCCGGTGAGAAACGCGGCCAAGATCGCGCGCACGAGGAAAACCGCGGCGGCGCAGGCGGGCCCCAGCCAGTACGCCGCAACCACCGTCACCACGTTGGCGATGCCCAGTTTCATGCCGGGCACCGGCATGGGCAGCGGCAGCAGCGACTCGAGGGCGGCGAGCGCGAGCGCCAGCGCGGCCAAGAGCGCGCAGCGGCACACCCGCTCGGTGGAGCCGCGCGCCCCGCTATCGCGCAAGGGCGTCGATGCCATCGGCGTCACCCCCTTCGCGCTCGACGACGATGGTGAGCCCATGGGGCACGCAGGCGATGGGCCTGCCCGGGGCGTCGATCCAGCCCGCGTTCACGCACACCTCGTCGGGGCAGTCGGCTTCGACCACGCGGATGCGTCCCGGCTCGACCGCCACCACGTTCGCGCCGCTCTCGTCCTCGAACCGCATCGTGTACGGCTCGTCCACGGCGGAGAGGTCGATGGTTTCCAGGACGGTGCCGTTGCGGGCGATGGTCGCCACGGCGTGCGCTCCGTCCGGCGCGGCACCCGCCGCCTGCGCGACGGCGAACAGCACGAGCGCCGTCGCGGCCACGGCGACCGCGAACAGGATCTCGACCCGCCGCCCGCGATCTCGTCTCGCGGCGGTTTCCGAAGCGGCCGCGGCCGCGTGCGGCCTCATCGCCGCACCTCCGTCACCCGGTCGGCGAAGTCCGCGCTCGGCGAGAATGCGGAGGCTATTCCCTCCGTCACCAGCACGTTGCCGCCTTCACCCACGAACACGGCCTCGAACGAGCCGCTTCCGCCCTCTGTCTGCGCGCGCCAAACGTCGAGCGCGCGGTCCGAGCCCATCACGAAGAGCGCCGTCGAAAGCGCGTCGCAGCGGGCGCCGCACGTGCCCACCACCGTCACGGAGGCGAGGTCGGATTCGGCGGGGTAGCCGGTGGCGGGGTCTATCAGGTGATGGCGCTTCACCCCGTTGCCGTCGACGAAGAAGCGTTGGTAGGTGCCCGAGGTCGAGGCCGTGGCATCGACCAGCTCGAGCGTGCCCGCCAGCCGGTCGGGCGCTGCGGGGTCCGCGACGCCCACCCTCCACGCCGAGCCGTCCGGCTTCGTTCCCAGCGCCGTCACGTTGCCGCCCAGGTCGAGCAGCGCCGACGCCACGTCGCGCTTGGCCAAGAGCGCCCGCAGCTCGTCGGCTGCGAAGCCCTTCGCCACGCCGCCCACGTCCACCTGGGCGTTGTCTTCGAGCACGACGGTGCCGGCGGACGCGTCCGCGCGCAGGCGCTCGAAGCCCACGCGGGGCAGCAGCGCCGCCAACTCGTCGTCGGACGGCACGCGATGGTTGCCGTCGGTGAAGCCCCAGGCGCTTGTCAGGGGGTAGATCGTGGGGTCGAACGCGCCGCCTGTCTCCTGCGCCACGGAGCAAGCCGCCTCGAAGAGGGGCTGGAGGTCGTCGGATACGAAGGTGACGGTGCCGCCCGCGTTGTTCAGGAGGGCGATCTGGCTCTCGTCGCCGTTTGCGGCAAGCAGCCTGTCGAGCTGTTCCACGCGGTCTTCGCACGCCTCGGCCGCGTCGTCTGCCGCCTGCTGGTTGGAAGCGTGGACGGTCAGGGTCATGCCGGTGGCCATGGACGTGAACGAACGGGTCGACGTCGCGGAGGTCGAGGAGGCCGCGCTGCCGGCTCCGTCCGCGCATCCGGCGCACGCGAGAACGAGCAGGGCCGCCGCGCACGCGAGCGCGGCGGCCCGCCATCTTGTAGGCGCTTTGCCGGTTTTGCAGGGCAAGGGCTCTGCCCTTGTCACCCGACCGGCAACGTTTTCGCAGGTTGGCGGCAAGGGCAGAGCCCTTGCCCTGCGGAAGGGCCTACGGCGGGCCCGCTTCTGTCGCCCGGGTGCGATCATCTGAACACCAGTTGGCCGATCGCCCCCGTAGGGCACGCCTCGGCGCAGGCGTTGCATCCGGTGCATTTCGCCGGGTCCACGCGCGCGCACCCGTTCTCCACGGCCACGGCCTCGAACGCGCAGGCCTTCACGCATTTCATGCAGCCGATGCAGCCGGCGCCGCACACCTCGCGCGTGCGCTTGCCGCCCATGGTGTTCCGGCACGTGACCACGGCCGTGGTGGGCGCCTCGCCCTGGCTCACCAGCTTGATGATGTGGCGCGGGCACAGCTCGGCGCAGGCGCCGCAACCCGTGCAGGCGGTCGTGTCGATGCGCGCCACGCCGTTCTCCACGCGGATGGCGTCGAACGCGCACGCCTCGGCGCAGTCGCCGAAGCCCAGGCAACCGAACGGGCACGACAGGCTCGTGAAGAACAGCGTGTTGAACACGCGGCAGCTGGGCACTCCCTGGAACTCCAGGTGCGGGTCGATGAAGTCGTCGGTGCCCTTGCACGCCACGAAGGCCTCGCGCTGCACGACGCCCGTGGACTCGACGCCCAGGAACGCCGCCAGCTCCTCGGCGACGCGGTCGCCGCCGGCTGTGCAGGCGTTGGGCGGCGTGCCGTCGAGCAGGGCCTTGGCGTACTGCTCGCAGCCGGCGAACCCGCACGAGCCGCAGTTGACGCCGGGCAGGATGCTCACCAGGTACGCGAGCCGCTCGTCCTCGCCGATGGCGAGCTTCTTCGAGACGATCGACAACAGCACCGAGCCCACGAGGCCCACGGCCGCCATGAGCAGAACGGTCCAGACGATGGTGTCCATGATTCAGCGCCCCCTTTCCTACAGAACGCCGAACAGGTTGTCGGCGACGCCTGCGAAGCACATGAAGCTGAGCGACACGAGCGCGGCCGACACGAGCGTGATGGGCATGCCCTTGAACGCCTTGGGCGGATCGGCTTCCTCCACGCGGCGGCGCACGCCGCTGAACAGCACCATGGCCAGCAGGAAGCCCAGGCCCGCGCCGAGCGCGCACACGAGCGCCTCGGGGTAGTTGTACCCCTCGTCCACGGACAGGATGGTCACGCCCAGCACGGCGCAGTTCGTGGTGATGAGCGGCAGGTACACGCCCAGCGCCTCGTGCAGCGGCGGCAGGAAGCGCTTCACCACGATCTCGAGCATCTGCACGAGCACGGCGATGACGAGGATGAACGCGATGGTCTGCAAATAGCCCAGCCCCAGCGCGTTCAGCAGCTGCTGCAGGGGCCAGGTCACGGCCGTGGCCAGCAGCATGACCACCGTCACGGCGCAGCCCATGCCCGCCGCCGAGTCGAGCTTCTTCGACACGCCCAGAAACGGGCAGATGCCCAAAAACTTCACCAGCACGTAGTTGTTCACGAGGATCATGCTGAACAGGATCGCTGCGTACTCGGCCATCACGCCTCACGCTCCTTCGCATCGCAGATCTGGCACGCGGCGCAGATGTCCTCCTGGGTCGCCGCGGCGTCGTCCTCCGGCTCGCCCGCGCGTTTGCGGCGGCGCATCTCCAGCGCCACGGACGCGGCGATGAGCACGCCGAGCACGGCGAAGCCGCCCGGGGGCATGACGAACACGTTCATGGGCGTGATGAAGTCGGGAAGCACCTGAAAGCCCGCGAGCGTGCCCGCGCCCAGCACCTCGCGGATGGCCGACATGAGCACGAGCGTGATCGTGAAGCCCACGCCCATGCCCAGGCCGTCGAGGGCGGCGTCGCGCGCGGGGTGCTTCGAGGCGAACACCTCGGCGCGCCCGAGCACGATGCAGTTCACCACGATGAGCGGCAGGTAGATGCCGAGCGCCGCGTTCAAGTCGGGGAAGTAGGCCTCCACCAGCATCATGACGATGGTCACGAACCCGGCGATGACGGTGATGAAGGCGGGCAGGCGCATGTTCGACGGTATGGCGTTGCGCAAAAGCGACACGACGATGCCGGAGCACACGAGCACGAACGTGGTGGCCACGCCCATGCCGATGCCGTTCGTGACCGCCGTGGTAACGGCGAGGGTGGGGCACAGGCCCAGCATCTGGCGCAGCGTGGGATTTTCGACGAGCAGTCCCTTGCTGAACACCGAGAGCGCCGAGGGCTTGTTCGAGGTGGCTGCCATCATGCGGCTCCCTTCTCCGTCGAGGTGGCGCTCGGGGTGCCGTCCGCCGTGGCCCGGTAGGCCTCGATGGCCTCGTTGACGGCGGCGAGCGCCGCCTTCGACGAGATGGTGGCGCCCGTGATGGCGTCGATGTCGTCGAGGGCCATCGGCTCGGCCGCGCGCCCCACGAACTGGTCGGTGAACGAGGGCAGCGCGACCTTCGTGCCCAGGCCGGGCGTTTCGCCGTTATCCATGCCGATGACGTTGGTGATGGTGCCCTCGGCGTCGAAGGCGAGCGCCATGGGAACCTGGCTCGAGTAGCCCTTCGACTGGGCCGTCACGGCGAAACCCCGGTTGTCGTCGGCTTCCATGAGCGCCGTGACGCCGGGCGTGTCGCAGGGCAGCTCGGTGAAGTCGTCCGCCTCGGGGATGAGGGCGGAGTACGTGGCCCAGGCCTTCGCCTCGCGGTTGGCCGTGATGGTGGGCAGCGTGAGGTCGTCCACGGCCCCCAGCAGAAAGCCCACGATGGCGCAGATGACCACGATGACCACGACGGGCTTGACGGCGCTCTGCCACAGGCCGGGGTTTCCGCCGCGCTCTTGCGCGCGGGTGCTTCCGTTCGCTTCCGTCATTCGTTGCCCCCTTCCGCCTTCTTCTTGCCGAACAGCTTCTTCTTCTGGCCGCCCAGGGGCGTGGCCCCGGTGAGCGCCTCGATGTAGGGCACGACCAGGTTCATGAGCAGGATGGAGTAGGCCACGCCCTCGTTCATGTTGCCCCAGAAGCGTATGAGGCACGTGATGAGGCCGAGCCCGACGCCGAAGGTCACCTGGCCCTTGAACGTGGTGGGCGAGCCCACGTAGTCGGTCGCCATGAACACGGCGCCCAAGAGCAAACCGCCCGAGAACACCTGCGCAACCGCGTCGTGGCCGGTGATCAGGCTCATGACCACGACGGTGCCCACGTAGACGCCCGGGATGGTGAACGTGATGGTGCGCGTGGCCAAAAGCCACAAGAGCCCCAGCAGGATGGCCAGGCCGCACGTCTCGCCCAGCACGCCGCCGTGCACGCCCAGCAGCAAATCGAGGAAGGGCAGCGCGGGCGCCGAGGGCGCGAGCGGCGTGGCCGAGGTGACGGCGTCGACGCCGGCCGTTCCGGGCGCGAAGCTGGCGATCTGCGGCGCGGCGTAGTTCGTCATGGCGGCTGTGAACGACACGGACAGCACGATGCGGGCCACGATGGCCGGGTTCGCGAAGTTGCGCCCGATGCCGCCGAACAGTTCCTTCACCACCACGATGGCCACGAACGCGCCGATCACTGCCATGTACAGCGGTATGGTGGACGGCAGGTTGAACGCCAGCAGCAGGCCCGTGACCACGGCCGACAGGTCGCCGACGGTCTGGGCGGTCTTGCGCAGCCGGCACCACAGGTACTCGAACAGCACGCAGGCGATGGTGGTCACGGCCGTCACGAGCAGGGCGCGCCAACCGAAGATGACGGCCGAGGCCACGAGCGTGGGCACGAGTGCTATGAGCACGTTCAGCATGACCTTTTGCGTCGATATCCCGTCGAACACGTGCGGCGCCGTCGAGAGGACGAGCGGGCGGACGCGGGAGACGTTGTCCTCATGCTCCATCTAGTTCCTCCTTTTCGCCATCTCGGCGCGCATGAAGTCGCGTGCGAGCTTGCTTGTCTGGGCGAGCGGCTGCTTGGCGGGGCACACGAACGAGCAGGTGCCGCACCCCATGCACAGATCGGCCATGAGCTCGTCGAGCCGCTTGACGTCCTGCGTGGCGTAGGCCTTCCTGATGGCCACGGGCGACAGGCGCATGGGGCACGAGTTCGTGCAGCGGCCGCAGCGTATGCAGGGCGTGGTCTTGGGCTGCTCCATGCCCTCCTTGCTGAACACGAGCACGCCGTTGTTCTGGCGGATCACCGGGTAGTCCAGGTCGATCTGGGCGTTGCCCATCATGGGTCCGCCCAAAACCACCTTGCGCGGCTCCTTCGCCAGCCCCACGAAGTCCATGACGTCGCGCAGGCGCGTGCCGATGACGATCTGCACGTTGCAGGGGCGCTCCACGGCGTCGCCCGACACGGTGAAGCGGCGCTTGACCAGCGGCATGCCCGTTTTCAGGAACCGGCCGATGGAGGCCATGGTGGTGACGTTGTTCAGCATGACGCCCACGTCGGTCTGACGCTGCCCGCGCGGCACCACGCGACCGGTGGCGTTGTACACGAGCACGTTCTCGGCGCCTTGCGGGTAGCGGCTCGGCAGCGACTTCACCTCGATGGCGGGGTCGTCTTTCGTGAGCGCGCGCAAATGCTCGATGGCCCGGGGTTTGTTGTCCTCGATGCAGACCATCGCGTTCGGGATGTCCAGGTACTTGCACGTCTCGCGGATGCCGAACAGCACGTCGTCGGCGCTCTCCATCATCTCGCGGTAGTCGGTGGACAGGTACGGCTCGCATTCCGTGCCGTTCACCACGTACAGGTCGATCTCCTCGAGGTTCGGCGGGGCCAGCTTGATGTCGGTGGGGAAGCCCGCGCCGCCCAGGCCCACCAGGCCGCTCTTCTTGATGGCGGCGAGGAACGACGCGCGGTCGGACACCTCGGGCGGGACCACCGTGTCGGCCACGGTCTGGGCGCCGTCGGACTCGATGACCACCGTGGTGTCGGTCTTGCCCGACGAGTAGTACACGGGCTTGATGGCCGTGACCGTGCCGGACACGCCGGAGAAGATGTCGGCCGACAGCCCGCGCGGCGCGTGGCCCACGAGGCTGCCCACGTCCACGTGGTCGCCCTTCTTCACCACGGGCTCGCAGAGCGCGCCGATGTGCTGCTGCATGGGAAGCACGATCTCGCGGGGAACGGGCATGTCGATGGTGGCGAGCTCCGCCGTGTTCTTGCGGTGGGGCACGGCGGCGCCGCGCGCGCGACGGAACCGCGAGGCTATGGTCATGGCTATCACTCCCCCGAAGTGCTCGTGCTGACAGGTTGCTCCGCAGTCCGAGACGCGGCCGGCGGGCGAAGCGCGCAGGCGGGCGTGACGTTGGAGCTCGCGGATTGCCCTTATCCTAAAGACGGGGGTTCCGCCGCGCCAGCGGCGTTCGGCAAGTGGGTTGGACGCCTGACGCCAAAGGCGCACTTCAGAGGCGTTTGTGCCAAAACCGCCGGTGGGCGGCAAGGGGTCGAGAGCGGGCGGGAGCCCGCGATCTTGGCGTAGCCGCGCTTGTGCCAAGAAAAGGAACATTAGTTCTTAAAATACTGTTCGCAAAGGTTGCTGTATGGTATACTCCCCGCAGCGACCCCGCAACCGAAAGGCGGTAGTCCCCATGCCGTGGAACGAGCTCTATCCGATCGATCGCGAGCCTTCGATGGCCGACGTCACGCAGTACGTCGCGAGCCCCTTGTGGGATGCGTTCACGGCGTTCGTAGCCGAGACGTGGAACGCGGCCCCGCGCATCGAGCACAGCCGCTGCGGCGGCGCGCCGGGCTGGAACGTGAAGTACAAGGCGCGCGGCAGGGCGCTGTGCACCGTCTACCCGCGCGACGGGTTCTTCACCTGCATGGTGTCGGTGGGCTCGAAGGAGAAGCCGGAGGCCGAAGCGTTGCTGTCCGCGTGCGACCCGTATGTGCGCGAGCTGTACGAGCGCAGCGCCGAGGGCAGCTTCGGTCGCTGGCTCATGATCGACGTGACGAGCGAGGATATCCTGCGCGATGCCGAGGCGCTCATGATGCTGCGGGCGAAACCGAAGGAGGTGCGATGATACGCGATGTCGAGCAAACGATCGGCAACCTGATCGACCACCAGAACACGTCGTTCGTCGGGTCGGTGGACGAGGACGGCTGCCCCGAGATCAAGGCCATGCTTCCGCCGCGACGGCGCGAGGGCCTGCGCACGTTCTACTTCACCACGAACACGTCGTCCATGCGGGTGCGCCACTACCGCGCGCACCCGCAGGCGTGCATCTACTTCGCGGACCGGCGCTTCTTCCGGGGCGTCATGCTCAAGGGCACGATGGAGGTGCTCGAGGACGCGTGGGCCAAGGAGCTCATCTGGCAGGAGGGCGACACGACGTACTATCCGCTAGGCGTGACCGACCCCGACTACTGCGTGCTGCGCTTCACGGCCGACACGGGGCGCTACTACCGCAACTTCGGGTCGGAGGATTTCGCCGTGCCGGAGCCTTCGGGCGAGGAGCCTGCCGAGGCGTGACGCGCCGGGCGCTTGACCCACCAGGTGGCCGCCGCGCTGAACAGCAGCGTCTGCGCAAGGATCTCCACCGTGCCGCCGACGCTCGTGTTCAACGGCTCGCCGGCGGGCTCGAGGTAGATGAGCGCCTCGATGGAGCCGGGGGAGGTGGCCGGCGTGTTGAAGACGCCCACGATGGCGACGGTCGCCCACACGACGAGCCATCCGTACTTGCGGTGCTCGAACGCGGGTCGCAGAAGCCACAGCACGAGGGCGAACAGCGCGCCGCGCGCGATCTGGAACAACGGCGCCATCCCGACGACGGGATCGTCCAGAGGGCGCATGCCGATGGCTTCCACCGAGCTTTGGTAGTCGAACAACGTCATGGCCAGCATGCCGCACAGCGTGTAGGTGAGGACGTGCGCGACCGTGACCTTCGCGCCGAAGGCGAGCTTCTCTTTCATGGGGATGTTCCTTTCGGGGGCTAGCGGCGATTCTGCTCGCGGTAGCGGGCGAGGGCCTGGTCGTAGCCGCCGGCCGTCTTCTTGAAGTACACGGTGTAACCGGCGGTCATACCCGCGAGGATGACCAGGTAGATGATGACGAAGCAAGCCCACGCCTCGGGCATGTCCGCGGGGATCCACGGGCCCAGCCAAGCGCACAAGGCAAGCACCGGCAGCAGGCACGCGCCGAAGCCGGCGATGCGCGCAGGGTAGGCCAGCTTCTTGAACACGGCCCCCGTGAACCAGAAAGCCTGGAGCGCGGCCATGCCGATCGCCGCGCCGTACAGGCTGGCGGTGAGGTTGAGGCCGTAGCTGGGGCCGGCGAACAGGTAGCCCATCCCCAGGAACCACGCCATCATCACGGTGAACATGATGCAGGCGGCGATGGCGGTGTGGGCGAGGATCTTCTTCATGGCGAACTCCTTGGCGAGCGTTGATCGGGGCGGCAACAGGCGGTGCGGACCGCGGCGCCTACAGCCCCAGCTTGCGTTTGATGGCGGGCGCGTACTGGCGTGACACGATCACGGCCTCGCCGTTGTCCAGCATGAGCTGCAACCGCGCGTTCAGGGCCGGGCGGATGGAGGCCACGTGGTCGAAGTTCACGATCATCTGCTTCGACGCGCGCACGAACTCCGTTCCGGCCAGCCGATCTTCCAGCTCGTAGAGCCGCATCGGCGTTTCGAACACCGCGTCTTTCGTGTAGAGGAACGTCTTGCCGTCCACGGTTTCCGCGTAGCACACCGCGTCGGGGTCGATGCGGTGCACGGCTCCGTCGCGCGATCCGGCGAGCTTGCGGTCGAAGGCGCCCAGCGAGGCCACGATGCGTTGCACGCGGTCGTCGATGCGCGGGCACGCGACGGAAACCTCGATGTCGTCAAGCGCGGGGTTTTCGGTGATGGTCACGTTCATGATGCGCCTTCTGGTCGGTGGTGTGCGGTTGGCTAACGCCGTCAGTATGCCGAAAGCGCGTTGCCCGTACAAGGCCGCTTGAGCCCAGTTGCACCCAGCGACGCGCAAGTTGCATCGGGTCGCGCTCTTTGGCAGGATCGCGGGGTTTGGCGACGGGAGTTCGACCGTGTGGCACGAAATTCCCGTTATGAACGATTTTTGCATCTCTTTTTCACATGCTCCTTCCTATAATCGCAGGTCGGGATTTATCGGTGTGCAAAAAAATCGTTCATAGCGATGATTTCGTGCCAAGGTTCCTTGTCGGAACCAACGTAGATGCGCTTTCCGTTCGGCCTTTCCGGCCGCAAGGCGTTGCGCTTCGTTCGGGACGTCATGCTCGGACAGGGGAGGGAAGCGCGGCTGGCGCATCCGGCCCTGTGCGGGCGGCTTGGCGCGAAGGGGGGGCAGCGGCGGTGTCTGCCTGCCGGCGGGTGCCTCATGCGGCGCGGGCGTCCGGCATGGATGAGCGTGGGTTATGGCGTGCTTGGAGAGGAGGACGGGCTTTCGGGGCGTCGGCGGTGCATCAGCCGCGCCTTCCTCGTCGTTGTGCTATGCTCGGAGCGTCAGGGCAAACGACGGAAGGTGCGGGCATGGATCTGACGGCGAAGGTGGACTTCGATCGCTTCGAGGCAGCGGTGCAGGTGGTGGACGTGCATGCGGCCGGCGAGCCGTGCCGCGTGGCCGTGAGCGGTTTTCCCGAGCCGCAAGGCGCCACGATGATCGAGAAGCGCCGTTGGATGGAGGAGCGCTGCGACGACCTCCGGCGAGCCCTCATGCTCGAGCCGCGCGGGCATCACGACATGTTCGGCGCGTTCCTCTGCGAGCCGGTCGACCCCAGAGCCCAGGTCGGCGTCGTGTTCATGGACACGGGCGGCTACTTGAACATGTGCGGGCACGGCACGATGGCCGTAGCGGCGGCCGTGCTCGAAACCGGGATCGTGGCGGCTCGCGACGGCGATAACGAGGTCGTGCTCGAGGCGCCCGCCGGGCTCGTGCGCACCGCGGCGCGCGTGCGCGACGGGAAGGTGGAGTCCGTCTCGTTCGAGAACGTGCCCTCGTTCGTCTTCTGCGATGAAGCGACGGTGGACGTGGACGGCCGCGCCGTTTCGCTGGCCATCGCCTTCGGCGGCAGCTTCTTCGCGCTCGTGGACGCCGCGCCGCTGGGCCTTGGCGAGATCGGGCCGGCGACGGCGTCCGCCTACGCGCAGCTCGGGTCGCGTGTGCGGGAGGCCGTGAACCGCTCGATCCGCGTGGAGCATCCGACGCTCGACATCGACACCGTCGATCTGGTGGAGTTCTACGGCCCTGCGCCCGACCCCGCCGTCGCGGCGCTGCGCCATGTGGTGGTGTTCGGCGCCGGGCAGGTCGACCGCTCGCCGTGCGGCACGGGCTTGAGCGCCAAGCTGGCCGCGCTGTACCGACGCGGTGCCATTGGGCGCGGCGAGCCTGTGGTCTGCGAGAGCTTCATGGGCACGCGCTTCACGGGCGTCGTGGAGCGGGAAACGACCGTGGGCGGCGTGCCCGCCGTGGTCCCGCGCATCACGGGATCGGCGTTCCTCACGGGAGTGGGAACCTGCCTCGTGGATGCCGCCGACCCGCTCGGCCACGGCTTCCTGCTGGAGCGGTAGCGGCACTCCAGCATCTCCCGTTCTCTTTTCGCCTGCGCCCGGCACACCTGGCGAGTCAACACTTCGGTTCCGAAGAAATAGTAACGCTTGACGTTATTAACGTAGAGCGTTACTATTTCTTCATGATCGTTTCCTTTAAAGACCAAGATGCTGAAAAGCTTGCGAAGGGAATTCGCGTCAAACGGTTCGTGTCGTTCGAGCGCGTGGCGCGCCGCAAGCTACGCCAGTTAGAAATCGCGCTGACGCTGGATGATTTGCGCGTCCCTCCTGGCAATAGGCTTGAGGCGTTGAAGGGGGATCGTGACGGCTGTTACAGTATTCGTATAAACGACCAGTTCAGACTATGCTTTCGCTGGACGACGGCAGGCGCCCAAGACGTTGAGATTGTCGATTACCATTAAGGAGGTTTTGCATAATGGGAAGAATAGAGTACGCGGTTGTCCCCATCTCGCCGGGGGAGCTGTTGAAGGAAGAGTTTCTGGAGCCGATGAACATCACCCAATATCGGTTGGCTAAGGAGGTTGGTGTTCCTGCGGGACGCATCGGCCAGATTGTGGCCGGAAAGCGCTCGATAACGGCCGATACCGATCTTCGGCTGTGCAAGTTCTTCGGCCTCTCGAACGGGTATTGGTTGCGCGCGCAAGTCGCATACGATACCGAGATGGCCCTCCGGGAGCTGTCGGACGAGTTGGAGAAGATAAAGCCTTGGAGCGGCACGGCCGCGTGAGACGGGCGCGGCGCGCGCAAGGCGGGCATCGTTCGCCCCTTTCGCTCAGAACAGGCTGCCCTGCGAGCCTACGGGCTGGGCGGGCTTGTAGGCGGCGATGATGTCGGGCATGCGCCAGAGCAGGCCGTGCTCCTTGCAGAGGGCGCGGAACAGGGCGCGGTTCTCGGCCGCGCGCGGGCTGTTGCAGAAGTAGCGGTCGCTGAACGCGCGCCGATAACGGTCGGGCAGGGCGGGGTCGACCGCGGCGATGCGCTCGAGGAAGTGGTCGCGCTGGCGGTCGCGCATGGTCACGCCCGTCATATGGTAGACGAACCGCGCGCCCGCCGCGGCCGCGCCCTCCACCACGCCGCGCACGGTTGTCTCGTCATCGGTCACCCACGGCAGGGTGGGCGTGAACAGCACGCCGCAGAACACGCCGGCCTCGGCGAGCTCGGCCAGCGCCGTGAAGCGCTCGGAAGGCGCTGGCGCATGCGGCTCGATGAGGCGCGCCAGGCGATCGTCGGCGGTGGTGATGGTGAGCTTGGCTATGGCGCCGCCCGCGCCGCCGATGGCTCGCAACAGGTCGATGTCGCGTGTGACCAGCGTGCTCTTCGTGTCCACCGACACGCCGAAGCCGTGCTCTGCCAGCAGCTCCAGCGCGCCGCGCGTCACGTTCAGGTTGCGCTCGAAGGGATTGTACGTGTCGGACATGGCGCCCACGCCCACCACGCCGCGCACGCGGCGGCTTCGCAGCTCGCGACGCAGAATGGCCAGCGCGTCGAACTTCACGCGCACGCGGTCGAAGTCGTCCACGCGGTAGCACTCGCTTCGGCTGTCGCAGTAGATGCAGCCGTGGCAGCAGCCGCGGTACAGGTTCATGTTGTAGTCGATGCCGAACCACTCGTCGCCGTGGCGGCGCACCTTCTGCAGGATGGAGCGCGCCCGCACGGTGGGGCAGGGTGCGGGCGCGCTCCCGCTCACGCGGGCCTCACCGGATGGCGGATGACGGTTCTCAGGTTCTCCGGCTTCGTGCGGCGCGGATCGCCCAGGTAGATTTCATGGTGCAGCCGCACCGGCGGCACGCCGCCGTCTGCGTCGAGCGCGTCCAGCAGGGCTGCGGCGCTCTTCGGGTCGGCGATGTCGTCGGCCAGCCCGTTGGCGGCGATGAACGCCTCCAACTCGGCCACGGTGGCGGGCTCGTCGTCGTACGGGCCCTTGTGCAGGATCTGCGCGCACGGCCCTTCGGCGAACGTCAGGAAGCGCGCTCTCCCCGCGTCGAGTTCGGGCTTCTTGGCCGTCACCTGCTCGAGCGCCCAAGCGAATACGTCGGGCTTGACGAACTCCGGCAGGCGAATCAGGGACACCCAGTTCAGCTTGTCTTTGTCGAGGACGTTTCGCCCGTCGAACCCGCCCGCGGCGGTCCACCACAAGCTCTCCAGCGGCGGCACGACGTAGTCGAAGTAGCCCTCCGGCTGCCATGGTCCCATCTTCGCCATCTTGATGGTGTACGAGACGGCGTACTGGAGCGCAAGCGCCTCGGCGTAGGCGCCGTTCTCCTCGTCCGGGTTGCCTTCTCCGGCCACGGCGACGAAGCTCATGGCCGACACGTCGACGAGCGCCGGCTTGGCTTTCGGCAGGTAGAGATCCCGGTACTCTTTCTTGAAGTCGAACGCTCCGGCCATGGTTTGCTCCTGTTCTCGTTGCGGGGGTTGCGCCGCAGAGGTGCGCCTTTTGCGGTCGCCCCGTCCGCATCTGCGGTCGTCTCCGTAGGGGCGCTCTCCAGAGCGCCCGTTCCGGCGAAGCCGGAAAAGCAACCGAGGGCGCGTTTACGCGCTGGCCCGCGAACGGACGGCGCAAGCACCGTCCCTACGAAGGGCGCTCCGGCCGCACGCGCGACGCGATCCTTCCCAGGGCTCCGCGCGCCTCGGACTACCGCGCCTCGGTCGGCGCCGCGTCCTTCCAGCGGTCGAGCCGGGGCAGCAGCGCTTCCATGTAGGAGCGCGCCTCGGCTTCTGTGAACGGCGCCTCGGTCTTCGTCATGTTCTCCACGCATATGTTCACCATGTCCTCCATGGTGCAGTCGCCCAGGTACCCGCCGTCCGCATAGCACCACTTGCAGTGGTGCTCGCTCGGAGAGCCGTCGGCCTCGGTGCCCAGCAGGCTGGGGTCCGAAAGCGGCATGCCGCAGCTTTGGCACACGCTTTGCATCGGCAGCTCCAGCAGCGCCTCGATGGGCACGTGGAACGTGGTGGCGATGAGCTTGAGCGTGTCGATGCCCGGCTGCGTATCGCCGCACTCCCAGCGCGACACCGCTTGCCGCGTGACGAACAGGCGCTCGGCCATCTCGCTTTGCGTGAGGCCGTTCTGCTCCCTGATTTCGATGAGCGTGTCTTTGATCGCCATGCTGGCTCCTTTTCCGGGGTTGTTCGAAACCTCCCACCATGGAACCATGCGCTCCGGATTCCGTCAAGCAACCGTCGGTTGCCTCGTCCGGAGCTTGCCGAAGAGCGAGCGGCGAGGCGCGCTTCGGGCTTGCCGAAACGTGCCTCGCCGCTTCGGCAAGCAACCGCGGCGAGCTATTTCAGCGCCACGAACACGTCGATGTCGGCGCAGGACATGTCCTCGCCCGGCAGGTAGGCTTCGAAGTCCACGGTGAACGCGCGCTGCGCCGTGAGCTCCTCGTCGGCCCAGATGTCCTCCCATGCTTTCTGGACGCTGGCAACGCAGTCGCCACCGCGGATGGCGATCTTCGCATAGCGGCCGGCGGCGATGGCCTGCGCCTCCATGCCCTCGGGCGCGTCGGCGTCGGACTCGCAGCCCACGAGCATCTTATAGCTCATGTCGTCCATGTCGTAGTCGTAATACAGACCGAAGCAGCCGTAGGGCTCCACGCGCGTCTCGGGGATAGAGCGGTCCATGCCCTCGCCCATGAAGCGCTGCCAGAGCTGGCCGATGACGGCGCCTTCCTCCGGCGAGTTGTTGGAGGCGCGCACGGTGGGCCCGACGACGGTGCGCGCGGGAAGCTCGACGATTTCGTAGTTCATGGCAGTGTCCTCTCGTTAGGTTGCGTTGACGAAAGACACGATACCGAACGCTACCGGACAGGGCGTGTCCGGTTACGTCAAAGACTTTGGAATTGAACGGATGAATTCTAGCTCGAAGGCTAGACGCTTCGCGAGTACGAGCGTGCTTGCGACTCCTCCGAGATCGAATGCTCTGAAATACCCATTTTTGCGGAGCATGGACACGATTAGGTGGCTCTCGACTCCGTATTCCGAGAGGACGAAGACGGGCTCATCCTTACTTGATATGGCAGCTTGGATGTCGTTTGCGTCCGAGGCGGCTTCTATGGATCCTTCTGCGACTCGCTGGTTACTTGATAAGCGGAAGGCTCCGTGCAAAGGCTTTTTGTCGGATACGCTTTCGGGCCGCGCGTCAACGAAGAGAAACGAGTTGTTTTCTCGAGCCATGTTGGCGGCTTGTTCGAATGTCGCGTAATAGCCAGACTTGCGTGACTCTTTTGTTTTTCGTCTCCCGTGCAACGTTTCCCTCATTGCCCAGACGGGAAGATTGGCTGCCATCAAGACGTAGAAAAAAATCCAGCCGATTCCGGAGACGGTTGCGATTCCTAACCAAAGAGCCTGTGGAATCGAGCTACTCTGCGTCGCTGCAACAAATAGAAAAGTGACTGATAAGTACAAGAAAAGTAGCATAAATACGGTATTGATAGTGGAAAGCGAAATGTACCGTCCGCTGTGCTCCTTTCCAAGTTTCTTTGCAAACCGATCATATTGAAGGAGTTCGTAATGCGAGACGAGGAATTCGTAACTTGGGGATGTGACGTTTTGAGGAATGTCGGCAAACTGTCTTTTCAAGAAGCTGGCTTTTTGGCTGAACAACCCCGCGCGTCCGTCTTTTAAAAAGGTTAAAACCGCGCCGACGACGCTGATAATGCCTGCAATGATGCTGAGCATCGATGGCGCAATATTGGAGTCCATGGGTAGTTCCTCCGTGAGGGTCGGATTACCGATATGCTAGGCTATTAATATTATGACTAAGAAGCAAAAGAATTAAGATATCATCAAGAATTCAATTTTCGCGAGATTCGTATACGCCTACCACGGCCGTCGCTTGCTCGCGCAGCCAGGCGCGGACGTCGGGCGGTTCGAGCACTTCCAGCAGGGGGCCGAACGACAGCAGGTAGTAGTGCGTGCGCTCGGTGATGTCGCATGCGAGGGTCACGCGCCAGCTGCCGTCGGCCTCGCGCGTGATCGTCTCGGGCGCGAACTCCTCGCGGACGCGGGACTCCGCTTGCGCGGCGAAGCGCATGACCAGCCGATCGGTGCCCCTCATATGACCGCCCTCGTCCAGCGCGGGCAGCTCGCGAGCCTGAAACGTCTCCGGCAGCGCACGCAACGTCTCCCAGTCGATGCGGAACAGCTTGAACAGGCGCCACGCATCCCGCTCGCGGCACCATGCGCGCAGGTACCACGACGATTCCTTGAACATGAGCTGGGCGGGTTCCACCGTGCGCTCGGTGCGGTTGCCCGCGGCGTCGAAGTAGGCGAACGACAGCGGATGCCGCCCGATGGTGGCGTCGCGGATGGTGTCGAACGCGGCGCGGTAGTTCGGCGGCGCGCCCCAGAACGAGAAGTCCATGTCCAGCCAGTCCACGTTCTCGCGCTGGAACAGGCGCCCCAGGCGCGCGGCCGTCTCGTCGCTCGCCTCGTCGGCGGCTCCCGTGCGGTTGAGCGCCGAGAGCGCGGCCATGATGTCGTCCTGCTCGCGCTCGCTCAGCACCGAGCGGTCCAGCACGTAGCCGTCCATGAGGTGCACGCCGCCGCCCTTGCCGCGCGTCATGTACACCGGAACGCCCGCGGCCGAGAGCGCGTCCACGTCGCGGCGCACCGTGCGCTCGGACACCTCGAGGCGCGCCGCCAGCTCGCCTGCGGGGCGCGGCGAGCGTTCCATCAGCAGATACACGATCTCGAACAGGCGCTGGGGCTGCATGGCCGACCCCTACGCGCGGTGGGCGAGCGCGGCGCCCGCGTTCGCGAGGACCTGCCGCACGAAGTCGAGGCGCGTGCGGGCCAGCTCGTCGAACGGCACGGGATCCGCCGGATCGTCGTCGAAGGGGGCGAGCTCCTTCACGTACCAGGCCACGTCGTGCCATGCGCCCGCCTTCCAGCCGGCGTGTGGCTGCACCCAGCAACGCTTGAACCCGAAGGCCTCATGCAGGCGCTCGCTTGCCGCGTTCGGCAGCGTCACCAAGCCGTACGCGCTTTTCATGCCCTGCGCGCGCAGCAGCTCCAGCAGCGCGTCGTACAACGCGCGTCCCCGACCGCAGCCGGTCGCGCTTTGCTCGAGGTACACCGACAGCTCTGCGTTCCACCGGTAGGCCGCCCGGCTGGCCTGGGCGTGCGCGTACGCGAACCCGACGATGCGTCCGCTCTGCTCGAGGGCGAGGCACGGGTAGGCGCGCATCGCGTCGGCCATGCGCGCGGAGAACTCCGCAGGGGAGGGCGCCGCGGTGTCGAAGGTGACGGGCGCCTCGACGTACGGCGCGTACACCGCGCGCATGGATTCCGCATCGTCGAGTGTCGCGAGTCGCACGCTCATGCAGGTCTCGCGTGGGGAGGGGTCCATCGGTTCGATCCTTTCAGGCCGGAGCGGGAAGGCGGGTCGCGTAGGTCGCGCGCGCTGCGTCGATCCACGCAGCCCCATACTACCACGAGCGGGTTCGCGCCGATCCTTGGCAAGGAGCTGCAACATGCACGCGAACGGTGCTCGAAGACACGAAAATCACCGCTGTGAAGCTCAGAGATACGATAATTGCCGCACCCGTTCTTCGCGACCTGGGATAACGTGTATAGAACACGCGAAGATGGCGGCTGCGGAATCGGCGAAGGCTTTCCAAGGCGCCGAAATCGCTTCACAGCGGTGATTTTCGCGACTTCGGGCGCGCGCTTGCGACAGGTAGCCTCTGCGAACGTGGTCGGCGTTGTCATGGGGCTGCAAGCCGGACTTCTGGTGTTCTTGGCGCTGTTTGCCTATTACCACCTGGCGAAACGCCGTATCGCGAAACTGGAAGAGGACCTCGACGACGAGTGACGGTTCCTTTCCGCCGCGTGCGGAAACGTTGCGGTCAGACCGTGGCGCTGTTGTGTTGTTCGCGCGCGTCGTCTTGCCGTTGTCGGGCCGTTACGGAATACTCGAAACAGAAAAACTTCGAACGCGCCGCCGTCAAGGCGGCGTGTTGCGCTCGGGGCATGCGCTCGGGGCGCGAGGCGGAAGCGATGCGACGGAAAGGGGTGAGGCGACGTGGCGATCGACGTGAGCGCGGGATTGCGCCGGCTTCGCCGGCGGGTGCGGCACCTGCCCGGCTGGTCGAAGGTCGCCGTTCCCGTCCTGTGCGGCGTCGTGGCGTTCTTCGGGATCGCCACCGCGCTGGGCGCCACCGCCGACCGTCTCGAGGAGCCGACCCCGTCGTTGGGCACGGCGGTCGACGATGCGGCGCCCGCCGCAGACGCCGAGGCTTCTGCCGCTCCGACTCCCAGCGCCGAGGCGGCCGTGGTGGCCCCCTCGGCGCTCGACGCCGCTTCCGGCTCGGGCGACGTGAACCTGTTCGACGCGTCGGGTTCCCAGCGCACGGTGGACGCGTCCGAGGTGCCCGGCGTCGCCGCGGCGCTCGACGCCTTCCGCGAGGCGGGATACGAGGCCGGTTTCGTCGTGTACGATTTCGCCACGCAGCGGGGTTTGGGCTGCAACGCCGATTTCGAGTGCTTCTCGGCCAGCACCATCAAGGCCCCGTTCGTCACCTACGTGGCGCAGGCGCTCGTCGACGAGGGCCGGGCGGCTTTGACCGACGAGGTGTTCGAGGACATCGTCATGGACGGCACCGGCATCATGGCCACCGACGATGCGAGCACCTACGATCTGCAGACCGTGCTCACCAACACCATCGTGTATTCCGACAACACGGGCTATGCGCTTCTGCGCGACGACTACGGCGCCGGTTTCGACGAGTGGGCGGCTGCCACCGGGGTCGACGCCGCAGCCTGGGGCGGCGAGTGGTACCCGTACTACACGCCGCGCGACCTGGCCAAGCTTTGGCTGGGCGTGGGCAAGTACCTGAGGAGCGGCAGCGGGCAGGCTGCCCTGTGCGAGGAGCTGTTCGCGCAAACGGGCACCTCGTTCATCCGCCGGACGCTCGGGGCCGACCATCAGGTGCTCGCGAAGGCGGGCTACGAGATCGACACCCCGTGGTACGCTATGGGCGCGCTCAACGACGCGGGCATCGTGAAGCCCGCGTCCGGCGACTACCTCTTGGCCGTCATGTCCGATGCCGATTACGACGACGAGTACTTCACCGACAACGAACCGCTCATCACGAACCTGATCGCAGCGCTCGACGAGGCGCACGACCGGCTGCTTGCAGCTTAAGGACCCACCTATGGAACCGAACACGCACACGATCGCACGGGACCTCGAACCCTCCGGCGCGACGAGCCGTGCACGAGGGGCCGGGCGGACGGCCGCCCGCGCCGTGCTGAGCTGCGTTCTCGCCGCGGCACTCGTCAGCGGGCTGGGCCCGCAAGCGTCTTGGGCCGAAGACGCGCCCGACGACGCCGCGGCGGCCGAGGCCCAAAAGGCCGTCGAAGAGGCGCAGGGCGCACTTGACGGTGCCGAGTCGCAGATGCAGGGCATCTCGGCCGACCATGCGGCGCTCGCGCAGGAGGTCGCCGATTTGCAGCAACGCATCGACGAGACCACCGCCCAGGCCATGGCGGCCCAGCAGGAGCTCATCGAAGGCCGTTCCGCCCTCGGCAAGGCCGCCGCCTACGAATACCGCGGCGGCTCCGCGCAATCGCTCGTCTCGGTGCTGCTGGACTCGCAGGACTTCGACGAGTTCGTGCGCAACCTCTTCTACCTCTCCGCCGTGATGCGCTATCAATCCGACGAGATAGCGGCGCAAAAAGAACGCTCCGAGCGCTTCGACGCGCTCATCGAGGATCTGAACGCGCAGAAAGACGAGCAGGACAAGAAGCTCGCCGAGCTCGAGGAGAAGAAGGCGGAGGCCGAGCAGACGGTGACGGCCGCGTCATCCCAGCTGCAAGGGGCGCAGAGTGAGTACGCTTCCGTCATCGAGGAGCTCCAACGGAAGGCCGAGGAGGCGGAGGCCCAGGGCGGGGTGAGCGAGCCGGTGGCCGTTGAGGAATCGAACACCAACACCATGCGCCCCGGCGACCAGGTGCAGCAGCCCGAGCCCGACCCGACCCCCTCGCCGACGCCCGATCCGGAGCCGACGCCCGACCCGGGAATAGGCTGGTCGACGGGCGTTGCCTCCGCTTACGGCGGTTCCACCGACCCCTACACGCCCAACCCCGGCACCACGGCCACCGGCGACACGTGCGACGACTGGTCCATGGGCGTGGCCGTGCCCATGGCGTGGCCCCGGTACTGGCAATATTACGGCCGCACCGTCGAGATATCCTACATGGGCATGACCGTGCTCGCCACCGTGAACGACTGCGGCTACATGGGCGGCGGCAGCCGTTCGCTCGATCTGCAGCCCGGCGTGTGGAAGGCCTTCGGCTTCTCGTCGTGCAACGACTGGGGCCTGCGCACGGTGAACTACCGGTTCCTGTAATTAGGCGTATCAAAAGCCGGCGAAAGCGCGCTTTCGGCGATCGCGTCGTAGGGCACGGGCATCTGCCCTTGCCGTCTACCTGCGGAAAAACACCTTGTTGAGCGGCAAGGGCAAAGCCAGCACCCTACAAAACCAACGAAACCGCGCTTTCGATGCTATGAGCCCCTTTTGCGCACAGCATCGGATGTGTGCTACACTTCACGGTTACATGCGACGACGAAGACAGCGCCGTGCGACGCGGTTGTCACCAGAGACGGGTGCCACCGGCTGAAAGCACCCGGACGACCAGGACGGCGATTCCCTTCCGAGCAGCGCGTTTGAACGCGGACGGTGCGCCTTGCGCGCCGAGACGCCAAGTAGGACGCGACGGGCGCTCCCGTCACAGGGCGAAACGAGCGGGCGGACGCATGAGCGGCCGTCAACCGAGGTGGTACCGCGAGAGCCTTCTCTCGTCCTTGGATCGGGGAGCAATCCCCAGCGAACCAAGGCGAGAGAAGGCTCTTTTTTGTGTGCGTCCGCCGCAGGCGGCGCGGGGAAGAGACGGAAAGGAAGCGCGAGGACATGGGTATCGTGGACGAGGTGGCGGCGCTGCGCGAGCAGACGCTCGCCCGCATCGCACAGGCGGCCGACACGGCCGCGCTCGAGCAGGTGCGCATCGGGGTGCTGGGCAAGGCCGGCACGCTGACGGCGCATCTGCGCAGCATGGGCCAGGTGGCCAAGGAAGAGCGCGCCCAGGTGGGCAAGACGGTGAACGAGGTGCGCGCCGCCGTGGAGGAGGCGCTGGCCGCGCGCAAGGCGGCCCTCGACGCCGCCGAGCTGGCCGCCGCCATCGACGCGGCCGCCGTGGACGTGACGCTGCCGGGCCGCGCCCAGCAGATGGGCACGCGCCATCTCATCAACGCCATCACCGACGAGATCTCCGAGATATTCCTCGGCCTGGGCTACACGGTGGCCCACGGCCCCGAGGTGGAGACCGACTACTACAACTTCGAGGCGCTGAACGCCCCGGCCGACCATCCCAGCCGCGGCTTGGCCGACACGTTCTACGTGGTCGATCGCTCGGGCGAGGCGTCCAGCGTGCGCGGCGAGTCCGACGTGCTGCTGCGCACCCAGACCTCGGGCGTGCAGGTGCACGCGATGGAGGACCGCGAGCTGCCCATCTACGTGATCGCCCCGGGCAAGGTGTACCGCCGCGACGTGGCCGACCCCAGCCACCTTCCGCAGTTCCACCAGATCGAGGGCCTGGTGGTGGACGAGGGCATCACGTTCGGCGACCTGAAGGGCACGCTCGACTACCTGTGCAAGCAGGTGTTCGGCGAGGAGCGCAAGACGCGCTTCCGCGCCCACTACTTCCCGTTCACGGAGCCGTCGGCCGAGGTGGACGTGAGCTGCGGCATCTGCCACGGCGAAGGCTGCCGCATGTGCAAGGGCACCGGCTGGCTGGAGATCCTCGGCTGCGGCATGGTGGACCCCAACGTGCTGTCCATGTCGGGCATCGACCCGGAGAAGTACTCCGGTTTCGCGTTCGGCATGGGAGTGGAGCGCATCGCCTGCCTGAAGTACAACGTGCCCGACCTGCGCATGCTGCTGGAAGGCGACATGCGCTTCCTGCGGCAGTTTTAGGGTTTCTGGCGGCGCAGGCGGGGCGGAGCCCAGTCGCTCAAACAGTCCTCGCTGCGCTGCGGAACTCGCTTGGTGGGCCCCGCCCCGCCTGCGCCTTCGCACGATGGACAGCGTTGCATGAAGCACGGGTGCGCTTATCACCGGTGCTGGGGGGCGTTCAGGCAGACAAGCGCTTGGTGAGAGGAAGGCCCCGTAGGGGCGATCTCCTGATCGCCCGTTTCGGCGGAACTGCGCTTTGTCATCCTGAGCGGAGCGCGAAGCGCGTAGTCGAAGGATCCCGTGCGGCGCGAAAGCGCGCATGCGAACGGAAGTAATATGCACCCTGTGCGCATCAAGGATAGGAAGCGAACGATGAAAGTATCACTCAAATGGCTCTCTGAGTATGTGGACGTGCCGGCGGACACGAAGGCGTTCTGCGACCGGCTCGATCTGACGGGCACGGGCGTGGAGGCGGTCGAGAAGACCGGCGCGGCGCTCGACGGCGTGTGCGTGGGGTTCGTGGAAACGTGCGAGCCGCACCCCGACAGCGACCACATGCACGTGGTGACGGTTGACGTGGGCGCCGGCGAGCCGGTGCAGATCGTGTGCGGCGCGCCGAACATCGCGGCCGGCATCAAGGTGCCGGTGGCTTGCGTGGGCGCGGTGCTGCCCGGCGACTTCAAGATCAAGAAGTCGAAGCTGCGCGGCGTGGCCAGCAGCGGCATGTGCTGCTCCGGCCGCGAGCTGGGGCTTTCCGGCGACCACTCCGGCATCATGGTGCTGCCCGAGGACGCGCCGGTGGGCATGCCCATCGCCGACTACCTGAAGCTGGCCGACACGGTGCTCGACCTGGAGATCACGCCGAACCGCCCCGACTGCCTCTCCATGGTGGGCATGGCGCGCGAGGTGGGCGCCATGTACCGCGCCGACTACGCGAGCCCGCTTGCGGACATGGCGGCGAAGCTGGAGCTGGACGCCGCCGCGACGCCCGTGGACGAGCAGGTGAAGATCACCATCGACGACGCGGTGCGCTGCCCGCGCTACACGGCGCGCGTCATCCGCGGATGCAAGGTGGGCCCCAGCCCCGACTGGATGGTCGAGCGCCTGGCGGCCATCGGCCAGCGCTCCATCAACAACATCGTGGACGTGACGAACTACATCCTGTTCCTGTTCGGCCAGCCGCTGCACGCGTTCGACCTGGCCAAGCTGAAGAACGCCGACGGCCTCGCGCACATCGTGGTGCGTGAGGCGCAAGACGGCGAGCGCCTGACGACGCTCGACGGCGAGGACCGCGAGCTCACGTCCGACATGACGGTGATATCCACGCCGGAGCTGGGCGCGGTGGCGCTCGCGGGCGTCATGGGCGGGCTGGACACCGAGGTCACGGACGAGACGGTGGACATCCTTCTGGAGGCCGCCACGTTCGAGCCCGGCCGCACGAGCCGCACGAGCCGCAACCTGGGCCTGTTCAGCGAGAGCTCCATGCGCTACGAGCGCGGCGTGGACGACCACGGCATCGCGGAGCGCTCGGCCGCAGCCGCGGCGCTCATGGTGGAGGTGGCCGGCGGCACGGTGTGCGCCGCCGCAGGCAACGACGACGGCATCGTGGACGAGTGGCCGGCACCTTCCACGCCTTGCGACCTGCGCTTCCGTATCCCGCGCTTCTGCGCCATGATGGGCGCCGACATCCCGCGCGCCGACATCGCCGACATCCTGGCGCGCCTCGGCTGCACGGTGAGTGACGACCCGGCGGGCGACGCCGACGTGCTGGCCGTGGTCGCCCCCACGTTCCGTCCCGACCTCGAGCGCGAGATAGACCTGTACGAGGAAGTGCTGCGCCTGTGGGGCATGGACCGCATCCCGGCCACGCTGCCCGGCGGCCCCGGCCGCGTGGGCACGCGCTCGCACACGGAGCACGTGCTGGACACCGTCAACGACGTCATGCGCGCGAGCGGCCTCAACGAGACCATGACCTACTCGTTCGCCGAGCCGGACGACCTCGACCGCCTGCGCATGGCGCCCGAGGGCCTGGGCGAGCCGGTGGAGCTCATCAACCCGCTGAACGCCGACCAGTCCGTCATGCGCCAGAGCATCGTGCCGGGCCTTCTGCGCAGCGTGGCCTACAACCAGAGCCGCGGCGTGAAGAACGTCCAGCTTTACGAGATGGGCATGGTGTTCTTCGCGCACGAAGGCCGCAAGCAGCCCAAGGAGCGCCGCCGTCTGGCAGGCGTGCTCGCGGGCGCCATGCGCGACGCGGGCTGGAACGACCGTCCCGCCGCCTTCGACTTCTTCGACGGCAAGGGCGTCATCGAGAGCCTGGCGCGCGAGCTGGCGCTGCCGAAGCTGCGCTTCAAGGCGCTCGCCGCCGACGAGGCCCCGCACCTGCAGCCCGGACGCGCGGCCGAGGTCCTCTCCGGCGGCACCGTGCTCGGCTGGGTGGGCGAGCTGCACCCGCTGGCCGTGGACGCCTTCGAGGCGGATGCGCCCGTGGTGGCGTTCGAGCTGGACGTGGAGGCGCTCGCGAAGGCGTCGCGCCCCGCGCGCGACTACGTGGACGTCCCGTCGTTCCCGGCCGTGTCCATGGACGTGGCCTTCGTGGTGGACGAGGGCGTGTCCCACGAGAAGCTCGTGCAGTGCATGAGCTCGGCGGGCGGCAAGCTGCTGGAGGACGCGCGCCTGTTCGACGTGTACCGCGACGAGAAGCGCGTGGGCGCGGGCAAGAAGTCGATGGCCTACGCCCTCACGTACCGCGCGGCCGACCGCACGCTCACGAGCGACGAGGTGGACAAGGCTCATGAGCGCTTGGTGAAAAAGGTGTGCGGGGCCACCGGCGCCGAGGTGCGCGGCTAGCAGATCGTCCATAATAGGTCTCTATGCGTGAGAAACGGGCGATGCGGCCGGGGGGCCGCTCGCCCGCATCGAGCGGCGGGGAATCCCGTCGCTCATTGTTTGAGAGGGTGGAGCAGGTGGGGAAGAACGTCGCGGTCGTCACGGACACCAACAGCGGCATCATGCAGGAGGAGGCCGACCGGCTGGGCGTGTACGTGGTGCCCATGCCCTTCGTCGTGGACGGCGAGGAGTGCTTCGAGGGCGTGAACCTCGACGCGGGGCGTTTCTACGCGCGCCAAACGGACGGTGCCGACATCGTCACGTCGCAGCCGTCCATCGTCGATCTGGGCCGACGTTGGAAGGAGCTGCTCGAAACGCACGACGAGATTGTCTACATCCCCATGTCGAGCGGCCTGTCCGGCTCGTGCGCCACGGCGTGCCAACTGGCCGAGCGCAGCGGCGGGCGCGTGCACGTGGCGGACAACCAGCGCATCTCGGTCACGCAGCGCGAGGCGGTGCTCGACGCGCTGCGCTGGGTGAGCGAGGGCAAGTCGGCCGCTGAAACCTGCGCGCTGCTGGAGCGCACGAAGCTCGACGCCAGCATCTACCTCATGGTGGACACCATGGCGCACCTGCGCAAGAGCGGTCGCATCACGCCGGCTGCGGCGGCCATCGGCTCGGTGCTCAAGATCAAGCCGGTTCTGCAGATCCAGGGCGAGAAGCTGGACGCGTTCACGGTGGCTAAGACGTTCAAGGCGGCGAAGCGCGCCATGATCAAGGCGCTCGCGGCCGACATCGCCAAGCGCTTCGGCGAGGTGGCCGACGTGCATCTCTACGTGGCGCACACGAACCGCGACGAGGACGCCCGAACGTTCGCCGACGAGGTGCGCGCCCATTTCGGCACGCCCGACGTGTACGTCGACCGCCTGCCTCTGAGCATCGCCTGCCACGTGGGCCCCGGCGCCCTGGGCATCGGCTGCGCGAAGCGCCAGTTCGCGTAGGGCGAGTCGCCGACTCTGCGCGTCAGCCCCCGCGCGTCAGCCCTGTGCGGATGCGGCCGTCGCCGACTCGTATATGCCGATAGCCTCCATCAGGCTCGTATCCCCGGAGCTCAGCACGCCGTCGCGCGTGTAGAAGGCGAGCGAGTACGTGGTGGAGCTGTACGAGGAGGACTCGCCTTCCAGCCGCTGGCTCCAAACATCCAGCCGCCACAGCACCCCGGCGCCCCCTTCGGGACAGGCTCCGATGCGCGTGACTTCGTGCCGGTTGAACCGGTAGTTGTCCACGACCGTGCGCGATAGCTCGCCCTCGCAACCGGCCGCTTCCAGCAGCGAAGCGCAAACGGTTTCCGCCTCCTCCTCGCTGGCGAGCGGAGCCGTCACGTTCATGCTGATAGCCCCGGGTCGCCTTCCCTCGAGCATGAGGTCGGGCGTGGTCTCGCCCCCGCCGACGCCCGTATGCAGGCGCGTGGTCGAGTCGGCGGGCGAAAGCGGCGTGTCGGCGGACACGCTCTTCCAAGCCCCAATAGGAACGCCGATCTCGTATTCGAATCCGAGGCGCTCCAGGGTTGCGGGGGTCTCCGCGGGGTCGAGCGAGAGGATGGCTCCGAGGTCGTAGGCGGAGGCGATCGAGGCGGGGTCGACCCCGTATGAGGGCTGCGCAACGACCTTGTCTGCGCCATCCGCAATTTCAAGAGGGGCGGCTTCGCGGTCGGTCACCTGCTCGCCGAAAGGTTCGGGCGAAACGGAGCCGTCCGGGTCGTTGCTTTCCCGAGGGGCGGCGCCGCACCCCGCGATCGTCGCGCAGGCGAGGGCGAGCGCGAAGCACCAGGCGATCGGGATGAGACGGGGTTGCTGCGGCATAGGGCGCTTCCTTTCGACGGGGCTTCTCGCCACGTAGCCTGCGCCCGGTCGGCACGACCGTTCGCAGGCGAAGCCGCGCGGTTGCCCGGCCATTATCAGGTAACACGATTTCGCCGGTGGAATTGTCGGGTTTTCGTACGCTTCTCCTTCCAAGCGGTTGCGGAAACGGCGGATCGCTCCCTTCTGCCTGTTCGCTCCGTCTAACAAGCGGTACAATGACCGCGAGCGAAAGGAATCAGCATGTACGACGGTGAAGAACGGCCCGGCCGCAACGACGCGTGTTGGTGCGGCAGCGGGCGCAAGTACAAGAAATGCCACTTGGACTTCGACGAGCGGCTGCAGGGCCTGTACGAGCAGGGTTTCGAAGTGCCCGAGCGCGCGTTGTTGAAGAGCGCGGCCGACATCGAGGGCATCAAGCGCAGCGCGGCCATCAACATCGGTGTGCTGGACTACGTGTCCGAGCGCATCGGGCCCGGCGTGACCACCGAACAGGTCGACCGCTGGGTGCACGATTACACGGTGGAGCACGGCGGCATCCCGGCCGACCTCAACTACGAGGGCTATCCGAAAAGCGTGTGCACCTCTCTGAACGAGGTGGTGTGCCACGGCATCCCCTCCGAGGACGACGTGCTGCAAGAGGGCGATATCGTGAACGTGGACTGCTCCACCATTCTGGACGGCTACTATTCCGACTCGTCGCGCATGTTCTGCATCGGCGCGGTGTCGCCGGAGCGCCAGCGCCTGGTGGATGAGACGAAGAAGGCCATGGAGGCGGGTATCGCCGCCGTGAAGCCCTGGGGCCTCTTGGGCGACGTGGGCGCGGCGGTGAAAGCGCATGCGAACGCGTGCGGCTTTTCGGTGGTGCGCGAGTTCGGCGGCCACGGCATCGGCCTCGACTTCCACGAGGACCCGTTCGTAAGCCATGTGGCCGAGGCGGGCACGGGCATGGTGCTGGTGCCGGGCCTCGTGTTCACCATCGAGCCCATGATCAACGCCGGCGCGCAGGAGATCGACATGAGCGACCCGAACGGCTGGACTGTGCGCACCGCCGACGGCAGCGACACCGCCCAATGGGAAGTGCAGCTGGTAGTCACCGAGGACGGCTGCGAGCTGCTATCCTGGTAGACCCCCCTCCCCGCAGCGAGCGCCCGCATTGTCGCCCCAAAGACGCGTTTTTCGCAGCAAAACCGCGTCTTTGGGGCGACAATGCGTTTTCTGGCGGCGCGTGAGGTTTGCAAAGTCCCGGAAACAGCCCCTTTTCGGGTTTGCAAAGTCGCGATTTCTGCCTGTTTTCGGGTTTGCAAAGTCCGTCCGCTTTTGAAGTGCCCCCCCGCAAGCGTCCGAGCGCGCCCGCCTTTACCCCCGTGCGCGGGAGAACAGGTAGTCGAAGTAGCGGCTGCGTGCTTCGGTGCGCGATGCCTGGCGCACGGGCAGCTTCGTGCCGTCGTCCATGAGGAAGCAGCCGTCGTCGGTGAGGTCGTCGGCGTGGGCGAGGTTCACCATGATGCCCCGGTTGCAAACGAACAGCTGCGGATAGGGGGCCACCAGGTCTGCGAGCCGGCTGAAGGACTGGCGCCAGCGCAGCGGTCCGTTCACGGTGCTGAGGTTCAGGTAGTGCCCGTCGGCGGTGATGGAGCGCACCTGCGACAGCGGCACGTTCACCGCCGTGGCGCCGTCGTGCACGCGCAGAACGGTCTCGTCGCCGGCCAGGCGCGCGATGGCCTCGTCGAGCGCGGCGGCGATGTCGTCGGGTGAGAAGGGCTTGGTCAAGTAGTGGAACGCGCGCACGCGGAAGCCGTCCACGGCGTGCTCGCTCGATATGGTGGTGAAGATGATGAGGCCGGGGTAGTTCTCGCGTCGCAGCCGTTCGGCCACCTCGATGCCGTTGGCCCCGTCCAGGTACACGTCTAGGAACACGAGGTCGTAGGCGAGCGCATCGGGGGCTTCGAACAGGTTTTCGCCGCTGCTGAAGCGGCTGATATCGCAGGTGCGTCCGCGCTTCTCCAGATGCGTGCGCAGCGTTTGCTCAAGGGTTTCAGCATCATGGGTGCAATCGTCGACGATGGCGATTCTCATCGGTCTCTTTCTACGGTACAGGCCGGCAGGAAAAGGCTCGCCTAGACGGCGCGCATCGCTTGTGCGGGGCGTCATTCGAGCCTCCTTTCCATTTTGGCGGTATCGTCGAAGGTCGACGGATGTTTTCGTGCCAGATCGCCGTGTTTCGTGCCAGCTCGCGCATGCCGGGGATCGCTTGGCGAACAGTATAATGCAGTGCCCCTCCCATTCTCGGAAACGTTTCACCGTCGCGCCGGCAAGCTCTCTCGAGGGGAGTTGGGTCGCCGGCGAACCGTGGGGTCGGGAAGGGGGTGCTGGTTGCCCCGAAGGGCGGACGAGCTTGCCGCATCCAGGCGACAGGCGGGCTGCCGTGTTCGGCCGGCGGACGCGGCGTTGCCTTTAAGGCGCATCCCCGCCGCACTCGCCGCTGGCGGCGCGGTCGCCCTGCTTTCGTGCCACATCGTCTCGTTTCGTGCCAGAAAGCGGTTTTCGCTTTCGCACCTCGGTAAACTTTCCCTTGAGTTGTGCTTTCCTGCGAGAACGAGGTGCGGTATGGGTCGGACATGCAAGCGTGAACACGGAAGCAAGCGGACGGCGTTCGCGGCATTGCTCGCAACGGGAGTGCTGGCGGCACTCCTCGCGCTAACCGGCTTCGCGACCCCCTCGCCCGCCTTCGCGGCAGAGCTGCAAGGCAAGGGCACCGCCGACGAGCCCACGCTCATCTACAACACCGACGACCTCATCGCATGGTGCAACGAGCTTACCGCCAAGGGCCCCGACTGGGAGCGCACCCAGTACGCGCGCCTCATGAACGACCTCACCGGCCCCGGCATCGACGGCACGGAGTACGGCGGCGCCATCACCGACGACGTCGTCAAGGACATGGCCCACCCCGACCTGCAGGCAGCCGAGTTCGACGGCAACGGCCACCTTGTGGAACTCCAGCTCACCACTCACGAGCACGGCGGCCTGTTCAAAACCGGCGGCAAGCCGAACGGGGCCGGCGGCTCCACCACGGTCAAGGACCTCCACCTCCTGGGCTCGGTGATGCACGCCCACGCAGGTTCCGATGACCGTGCGGCCACCCTGTTCGAAAGCATCGGCACCAAGGACAACCCCTCCGACGATCGCCACCTCAAAATAGAAAGTTGCACGAGCCAGGCCTACGTGTTCGGCGAGAAGGACAGCGGCGGCTTCATCGGCGCCTACTACGACAACGAGTACGGAAACCTCCTTGTCACGAACTGCGCGAACTTCGGCGACGTCACCTCCAACGACGGCGACGCCGGCGGCATGGTGGGTCGCATCGACACGCCGGGCACGGTAAGGCGCGATTGCGCCATCCGGTACAGCTCCAACAACGGCTACATCACGGCGTGGGGCAACGGCAACGCCGGCGGCATGGCGGGATGCATGAGCGTGGGCGAGAACTACCTCGCCGATTTCGATTACTGCTTCAACCAGGGAACGGTTTTCTCCTACAGCGGCGCCCAGTACGCCGGCGGCCTGGTGGGATACTTCGATAACACGTTCTACTACTCCAACTCACAGCACGAGGGGTGCTACAACGCGGGCCTCATCAGGGCCTTGGCCGACCATGCGGGCGGCATCATCGGCGGTGTTAGCGAAGGGGGCAGGGGCAACGTCATCCACAGCTTCACCTCTCGCGATAGCGTGCCGGAAAGCGCCGTGAGCGACAATAGTCGCAACGGCACCATTGTGAGAGATGCCGAGCTCTCCTCCTCGCACGTGCTCTCGGAGCTGGGCTACGACGTGTACGAAGACGACAGGTCGTGGTCGTGCACGAACTCCGAGTATCCGGTGCTCAAGGAGACGGGCGCCGGTCTGAGAATCGAATCGACGTGGATAAGCCCCCTGACCAGCAGGGTGGACCAAGCGAGCTATCATTGGAACATGATTCCGGGCGACGACGGCTACTTCAAGCTTCCCAGCTCGTACTCGCCGGACGGTTATCATCGGGCCTACTGGACGCGCGAGGCTCCCAAGGCCGACGGCACGTGGGACGCGCCTCCCAAAAAATACAATATGGACCAAAACGACATCCACGACCGCATCTACGGAGGCGAGCCCGTCTTCTACGCCTACTGCGTGCCCGACTCCTACACTGTCAAATTCGAGTTGAACCCTCCCGGGTCCATCAACCAGTACAAGATGGATCCGACGGGGACGGAGGCGAGCAAGACGGTCATGGAAGGCGATCCCCTCGGCGCGCTGCCCGTCTGCTCGTACACGGGCACGAAGGCCGACGAAGGCTGCTCCTTCCTCGGTTGGGCCACCGAGCGCGACGGGAGCGACCCCTCGGCAACCTGGGCTCACGAGGACACCGCCGACCTCGCCGACTACGCGGACAGCAAAAACACCGTCACGCTGTACGCGCAATGGGGCGAGCCGGGGCTTCCCGCGTTCGAGATCTTCCGGCAGCCCGAGGACTGGACGCTCATCTCCGCGGAAGCCGACGCGATCCACGAAGTCTGCTTCGACTTCGCCACCAGCTTCAAGACGAGCTCCTCGGACGGCTTCGACACGACGCTGCAGCGCAAGAAGGGTGGCACGTGGGAAGACGTGTGTCCCGTCGGGCACAACGACGCGCAGCACATCTTCTACATCGACTCCATGGACGAGGCCCGCTACGACTACCGCTTCAAGATAGACTACCAGGCGTGGCCGTACGAGGGCACCGTCTACACCGGCTCGGCGCGCATCGTGCTGGACATCCCGCAGACGCAGACGAAGGTCTCGTCCGTCGAGCTGAAAGACGACACGGAGGAGGACGAGGCCCTGGGCACGCACTCCTACGACGTCAATGGGAGCCTCGTGGGCGACATCCCCGTGCTCATGGACCAAGAGAACTCCTCCGACTACGGCCATCTGGCATGGATAGAGGGCGGTCCCACCAACATAATCACGAAGAAGCAGTATTTCGAACCCGACTACGGCTCGACCCGCTCGTTCACGCTGGAAAACCAGCACCTGCACGAGGGCCAGGCCTACACCCTGTGCGTGGCGCGCACGTCCCCCCGCTACAACATAAAGGGCAACTACCAAGGCGAGAGCGAGCCGTACCGCGTGCCGTTCGTGGTGCCGTATGCCGACAACGTGGCCGCCAGCATCACGCCGGTGCAGGTGACGGACGAGCCCGTGGTGAAGGACACCGACAACGGCAAGAAGCCGGTCAACTTCCATCAGGACTACGATGCGTTCACCAACGAAACGATCAACCTCGCGGCGGACGTCGAGTTCGCGCAGCCCTTGGACAGCGATCCGGTCGTTCTGTGGGACTACTACAAGGACGGATGGTCCCAGGTGCCCGACGAGTTCTTCGTCAAGGACGACGCCGGCAACCCCATCAAGGGCGTGGCTTGGAACGACGACCGCACGAGCGCGCGTTTGTACGCCACGGTGAGGGCCGATATGAAGTTCGACGACGCGCGCTTCCGAGTGCGGCTGTCCACGCCGCCGGCGCCCGTCGACACGGTGAGCGAATGGTCTCCGTGCGAGCTCACCGTGTTCGCTCCCGCGCCGAAGGACATCGCCGTGGACATCGTCGGCGACGGCACGCGCGCGGCCATCGACTGGGCATGGAGCGACGGTGCAGGCCGCACCCAGCCGGACGGCGGTTTCAAGGTCACGGTCGAGCTCGGCAACTCGGTGGTGTACGAGCAGAGCTTCTACAGCCATGAGCCCGGCCAGCCTGTGTACGTGGATCTGGAATCCCAGAAGCATTACGTGGCGACCGTGGAGGCGTACGACGGCGGCAAGAAGAATTGGGATGCCTGCGACTTCGATACGCAGGGCGAGCTAACGTGCGTTTGGGACCAGACCCATCTCACGGATGACGGCATCGGGCAATGGTGCAGCGTGGACTACGACTGGGCGGGCTACGACGACGGCAAGCATGTGGCTCGATACGAATGGCGGCTCACGAAGAAGCTGGAGGACCCTCAGGACGAAGACTTCAGCCTTTCGATGGTCACCACGGATGACTCGATGGTGTATTATCCGAACGAGTTCAAGAACCTTCCCGGAGGCTGGGATCCCACCAAGGCGGAGTGGTGCGACGTGATCGCCTCGGTGTGGGAGACCGACAGCCGCGGCAATCCCACGAAGAAGGTCGAGGGCACGGAGAAGCACCTTCTTCCCATACCGGTCCTTCACGCCACTTCCGAGCCGCTCAAGGTGACGGTGGAGAATGTCGGGTCGTACAGCGCCTCGGTATCGTGGGGATCGTCCGAGGAAGGCACCCCCCGCGCTTACCGCATCACAGTGACGGGGGCGACCAGCTACACGGTGGAGGTACCCTCTCCTGGGAAGCAGACTCTCGATCTGGAGAACCTCGTTCCGGGCGGCGACTACCAGGTGACCGTGTCTGCCTGCGACCCGCGCAGCGACGTGAACCTGGCCGCGTCGGAGCCGGTGTCGTTCACCACGGCCGAGCTGCCCCAGGCGGGCACGTGGTCTGCGTCGGTGGCCGAGGAGCAGGGCGTGGTGGGCACGGACACGTTCCACATCGCAGCCGACTACGCGGCGGACAGCGGCGACTTCAAGGCGGCTACCGGATACTTGTACACGTGGCGCGAAGGCGACGACGACTGGGTGGACACGGGCGAGACGGCCACGGTCGGAAACAGCGACGAGTCGCGCACGATGACCTTCGAGCACGAGCTGACCTCCGCCGACTACGGGCGGCAGTGGAGGGTGTGCGTGGTGGCGGAGCGGGGCGACGGCACGTCCACGGTGTGGACGAACCCCACCGCCGCCGACGTGGAGCCGCCGCGGATGACGAATGTGGAGTTGGGCGAGGCCACCATCGACAGCCTGAAGGCGACGTTCCCGGAGATCGAGGGGATCAAGGACGCCGACGGCGGGTACATCATCGAGCGCCAGGAGATAGACGAGAACAACTATATCGTGCGCTCCACGACGTACCTGGTGAACGCCCGCGAGGCCACGGCGGGTGCCGACGGGAAGCTGCATCGCAAGCTAACCGGCCTCAAGCCCGATACGGAGTACCGGGTGATAGTGTCGGCGTTCGCGAACGGGGTGGAAGGCGAATCCGGGGTGTCGAGCGGCGTGAAGACGCTGGCGGAGCCCACCATCGAGGTGCCCGCCTTCTCGCAGATGCCGAAGAGCGTGCGGGTGGAACCGGGCGCGGATGCCGTGTTCACGGCGCAAGCGAGCGTGGGCGACGGAGGCGGCGCGCTCTCGTACCGCTGGCAGCGCAAGGCGATGGACGAGCAGGACTTCTCCGACATCGCGGCGAGCGAGAAGTATGCGATCGGCACCGATGAAACCACCGGTGCGACCACGCTCACGGTGCGCGATGTGGACGCGTCGGACGTGGGCGCGGCCATCCGCTGCGTGGCGGTGAACGCGAAGAGCGACCAGACGGCCGAGGCGGCCAGCGGGGCGGCCTACCTGACGGTGGTTCCTGCTCCGGTGGCGAACGTGCAGGCGCAGGCGACCAACCCGACGTCGGGCGAGATCACCTGGACTCCGAGCGGCGCGGTGCGCCGCTACGCGGTGAGCTACCAGTGCATGGCGTATCCTCAGGCCGGGCCCATGCTCTGGAAGGTCGTCACCATCGAGGAGGGCGCGCAGACGGGCGCCTGTCAGCTTGACGGGCTGCAGCCCGGAATGGACTACTCGGTGTACGTGTACGCCGCGCCGCTGGCCGGTTTCTGGTCGAGCGCCTCGCAGTCGTACGCGACCCTCAAGCTGCCGCAAGAGAGCGCGCTCGCCGAGGCGACGGTGTCGCCGGACAAGGAGCAGGTCGATGCCGGCGAAACGGTGGAGTTCAAGGTTTCGACGAACGTCGACGCCGAGGCATCGGAGGAGCTGGAGTACCGCTGGCAGCGCAACGTCTTCGGCGACAGCTGGTGCGACGTGGACGGCGGCGACGCGGCGACGCTCTCCGTCACGGCGCCCGAGGGCGGCGCGGCGGACGCCTACCGCTGCATCGTCACGTCTACGAGAACGACGAAAAACTACGGCAAAGTAGTGGGCACCGATCGGAAAAGCGTGACCAGCTCCACCGGACTGCTGCTGACGAGCGTTCCCGTGGGGCAGCCCGTGCAGCTTGCCGCCGAGGCGAGCACGACGTCGGCGCACCTGTCCTGGGCAAGCGCCGACGTGCGTCCGGCAACCTACGAGGTGCAGTACGCGGAAGGGCCGAAACCGGTCGATGACGCGTGGGTTGACGTGGAGAACGTGGGCGCGAACACGTCGTGCGACGTGGAGGGCCTCGATCCCAACAACGTGTATTCCTGGCGCGTGCGCGCCGTGGTGCGCGGCGAGCTGCGGTCCGACTGGGCGTCGGGCGGCACGTTCGTCACGCTCGCGGAGACGAGCGCGCTTTCCGCCGTGTCGGTGACGCCCCGCTTCGGCACGGCCGTGGCGGGCAGCGGCGAGGGCGTCGTGTACACGGCGACGACGAACCTGGACGGTGCCCAAAACGGGGAAACGCTGTCGTACCAGTGGCAGGAAAGCGCGACCGGCGACCAATGGAGCGACATGCCGGAGCAGACGGGGCGCACGATGGTCGCGGACGCTTCGAGCAGCGCGCCGCGCTCGTGCCTGTACCGCTGCGTGGTGACGGCCGGTAAGGACGGCGTGGCGCTGAAGTCCATGGCCAGCGAGGCGGTGAGCTTCGTGACCGTGCCGAAGGTGCCTGCCGGCCTGGTGGCGAGCGACATCACGGCGGCCACGGCGGAGCTTGCGTGGACGAACGCCCTGAACGAGGGCGACGGCCTGTCCTATCGCGTGTTCTGGCGCGAATCGGGGTCTGCAGACTGGCAGAGCGCCAGCACCGAACGCGAGGCCTCGTATGCGCTGAGCAGCCTGAAGCCCGCCACCACCTACGAGTGGTACGTGCAGGTGATGAACGGCGTCACGCCGTCGGTGCGCTCGGCAACGTCGCTGTTCGTCACGCAGTCGCTGCCGCTTGTGCCCCAGCTTACGCATGTGGTGGTGGGTCCGATGGACCAAACGGTCGAAGCGGGCGAGCAGGCAACGTTCGCTGCGCTCACGAACGTGGACGACGTCGACTCCTCGGTCGCGACGAAGACGTATGTGTGGGAGAAGCGGGGCCTCGATTCAAGCGATTGGGCCGTGATCGACGACGCGACGGACCGCGTGCTGACGCTCGATGCCGGCACGAGCGCCTACGTGCGCTGCACGGTGACGTACAACCCGGTGGGGCTGGCGGCCGTGCCGCTGGCCGGAACCTCCGTGACCAGCAACGAGGCGCGCGTGCGCGAGACGCCCGCGCCGCCGAGCGACCTTCAGGTTAGCGACGTGGAGAAGGAATCGGCTGTGGTCACGTGGGACGATGGGGGGCAGGACGTCGAGTCCGACCTGATGTGGCGTGCCGTCGGCGCGAGCGAGTGGAACCAGGCGCTGGGTTGGGATCCGGGCGACGCGCCCGTGCGCCTGCCCGACCTTGTGCCGGGCACGGTGTACGAGTGGGGCGTGCGCTCCACCGCCACGTACAGCGATCCGCTGAGCTCGGACTGGGTGGCGGGCCCTCCGTTCGTCACGTTGCCGGAGAGCATCGTGTTCTCGAAGGTGGAGGTTGCGCCGTCCGCGCCGAGCGTCGTGGTGGGCACGGACAGCACCGTCGAGCTCGTGGCGAAGGCCGACAACGACGTCGATCACGAGCAGCTTTCCTACCAATGGCAGCAGCGCAACGCCGATTCCGGTTGGGACGACCTGCAGGAGCAGACCGGTGCCACGTTGCAGGTTTCCACGAAAAATATGCCGGTTGGCACGTACGGCTACCGCTGTGTGGTCAAGGCAGCGCGAGGCATCTACGAGAAGGAAGTCACGAGCAACGAGTCCATCGTGACCGTGACGCCCCTCGCGCCCGTCAAGCTTCAGGAAAGCGACATCGAGGCGAATACGGCCACGTTCGGTTGGACGTGGGACGGTGCATTGGCCGAGGGCGACGAGTTCGTCGTGGGCTACCACATGGTTGCGGGTCCTGCCGGCATCAAAAACGACCCCTGGCACTACAGCAACGAAGAGGACATCATATCCAACGGCAAGCTCGTCGTAGACAACGAGAACAGGACGTGCAAGGCCGCGTTGTTGGCGGAGCGATCCGTCTACGAGTGGCGCGTGCGGGTTGTGAAGGACGGCGTAACGTCGTCCTGGTCGGAGGTTTCCGCGTTCATCACGCCGCCCACGAAGCCGGTCGAGGGGCTCTATGCGGTGGCGGTGGCGCCGTCCGACCAGCTGGTGGGCGCGGACGATTCGGTGGAGCTCTCCGCTGCCACGAATGTGGACGACGACCAGAGCAAGGGCACGCTCGAGTACCGGTGGGAGTGGTGCGCGCTAACCGAGAAGCCCTACGAAACCGAGACAACATGGAAAGAGATCGAGGGTGCGACGGGGGCAAGCTTGACGCTTTCCGGGGAACAGGGGGAGACAAACCGCTACGTGCGTTGCACGGTGACGCAGACCGTCGGCGAGACGAGCACGGCCGTGGCCAGCAACCCGGCCAGAATACGCGTCGAGCCCTCGCCGCCGAGCGATCCGTATGTGGTGTTCAATGAAAACTACTACAACAACGGCATCACCCTCGGGTGGACTTTGAGCGGTCGTCGCTACGGCGTCGACGGCTACGAGATGGAATACCGCATGGCGGGTGCGAGCGAATGGACCACGCGCAGCAGTTTTGTCGGTTTGGGCGAGACGCTGAATTACTCGATGCTAACGCCGGGCGCCTCCTACGAGTGGCGGGTGCGCACGATTATGAGCGACGGCCCGGTTACGGAGTGGGTGGACGGCCCCGCGTTCACTGCGCCGAAGGTGGATGCCACGCCGGCGCGGGCGGCGGCGGTCGTCGGCAACGGCCGCACCCTCACGTTCACGGCCACGCCTGCCGTGGACGTGGGCGTGCAGGAACCGACGGGGTACCAGTGGCAGCGCAAGGGGGCCGACAGCAACAGCTGGACCAACCTGGAGAACGAAACCTCGCCCACGCTGAGCATTGAGGCGAACGCTGCGGCCGAGGCCGGAACGAGCACGTATCGCTGCCTGGTTACGATGCATCCCCCCAAAAAAGACGGCAGCGTTTCCGATTGCCTCGTGCCCAGCAACGCGGTGACCTGCACGCTTGCACCCGCCGCCCCGAAGGGGCTGACGGCGTCCGCCGTCGAATCCGACAAGGCAACGCTTGCGTGGGAGTGGTCGAGCGGCAGCTTGTCCGGGGCCGCGTACAACGTGTTCTATCGGGAAAGCGGCACCGTCACTTGGACGAAGGTCGCGGCTTTTCAGACGTCGTGCATGGTCGAAGGCTTGAAGCCCGACACGGTTTACGAGTGGCGCGTGCAAACCGTGCAGAACGACGTGGAATCGCTGCCGTCGTTCGCGAACGTGTTCTCCACGGCCGCGGAGCATTCCGATGCGCAGCTTGAGGCGGTTGTCGTCGAGCCCACCGACCTGGTGATGGCGTCAAGCGAATCGGCGGAGCTTTCGGCCGCCACGAACCTGGACGGCGTGGAGGGCGTGGACGCCGGCGCGCTCGCTTACGAGTGGCAGACGCGTGCGCTCGATTCCGGCTCTGGAGCGTGGCAAACGGTGGAGGGCGCCACGGAGGCCAAGGCGACGCTTCCCGTCGGAACGAACGGCTACGTGCGCTGCTTGGTCACGTACATGGCTGCTCCGGGGGCCGATCCGGTGACGAAGCCCAGCAACGAGGCGCGCGTGCGCGTGCGGCCCGACGCGATCGCGACTGGATTGACGGTTGACGCCCTGGACGAAACCGAGGCCGCGCTTTCGTGGTCCGGCGCGCTGCCCGAGGGCTGCACCTTCGCGCTGTCGTACCGGGCGGCCGGAGCCGAAGACTGGGCGTCGGTCGCCGGGCTTGCGGAAGCCTCGCAAACCGTGACCGGCCTCACCCCCGGCACCAAGTACGAGTGGCGCGTGCGCACGGTGTCCGACAACGGCCTTGCGTCCGCATGGGTCGACGGCCCCGCGTTCTCCACCAAGGCGAAGGACAGCACGCTCGAGGGCGCGGTCGCGGCCCCCGAGCGCGTGGAGGGCGTGGCCGGAAGCGACGAGCCGGCGGCATTCTCTGTGACCGAGATCGTCGGCGGGGTAGGCGAGGCGCTCGCCTACCAGTGGCAGAATTACGTTGGTGGCGCATGGGCGGATCTGCCGGGCGAGACGCGCGACGGCATCCAGCTGTCCGTGGCCGACCGCGAGGCGGGCGAGCATTCCCTGCGCTGCCTCGTCACCGGCACGCCGGAGGGCGGCGCGCCCAAGACGGTAGAGAGCAACACGGTGGTCGTGGCGCTCTCGCCGGCGGCTCCCTCCGACCTTGCCGCCGAGGGCGCGGCGGATACGGCGACGCTTGCCTGGTCGTGGGCCGGTCCGGGGTCGGCGGGCTCGTTCGCCGTGGAGTACCGCGTGGCGGACACCGAGCCGTGGACGCTTGCGGAGAACGTGGACTCCCAGGCCATGAAGTGCGTCCTGGAGGGCCTCGAGGCCGCCACGGCGTACGAGTGGCGCGTGAAGGCGACCCAGAACGGCATGGACTCCGCGTGGTCCGACATGGCTTCGTTCTCCACCGCTCCGGCGTTGGAGAGCGTGACGGTCGATCCGGCCTCCCAGGAGGTCGCGCCGGACGCGCAGGCGACGTTCGCCGCCGTCACCAACCTCGACGACGTCGAGGGCGCGGGCTACACGCTCTCGTACGCGTGGGAGCGTCGGGCGTTCGATTCCGGCGCCGACGCGTGGAGCATAATCGAGGGCGAGACGGGTCGCGAGCTCACGCTGCCCGCCGGCACCGACGCGTACGTGCGCTGCACGGTTGAGCAGGCGTTCGGCAGCGGCTCGAAGGTGTCGAAGACGAGCGACGCGGCCGTCGTGCGCGTGAAGCCGGCCGCGCCTGCGGAGTTGAAGGCGGGCGAGCCGGGCGAGACCGAGGTTCGACTTTCCTGGTCGGGCACGTTGCCGGAGGGAGGCTCCTACGAGCTGTCCTATAAGAAGGCGGACGCTGCCGAGTGGACCGAGGTCGGCGACCTGCACGACGCGTCGTACCAGGCGGAGGGCCTCGAACCCGGCACCGACTACGTGTGGCGGGTGCGCGCGGCGTCGCCCAACGGCCTTGCGTCCGAGTGGGTCGACGGTCCGGAGTTCCGCACCGCGTCCAAGGGCAGCCTGCTGAAGGAGGCCACGGTGTCGCCGGCCTCCGCGTCGGGCATCGCCGGCTCCGGCGCTGCGACGACGTTCGCCGTGACCACGAACGTGGACGACGACGCCGAGGAGAGCCTGTCCTTCCAGTGGCAGTCCGACCAGGGCGGCTCGTGGGTCGACATCGCCGGCGCCACCGGGCGCACGCTCGAGGTGAAGGCCGACGAGTCCCGCGAGGCGGGCAAGCACGGCTTCCGCTGCGTGGCCACGTCCCAGCGCGGCGACGGCCCGAGCAAGGCGGTGGAGAGCAACGGGGCGGTCCTCGCGCTCTCGCCGGCGGCTCCTTCGGGCCTCGCGGCCGAGGCTGCCGTGGACGAAGCGACGCTCGCCTGGGCGTGGGCAGGCCCTGGCGCTGCGGGCTCGTTCGCCGTGGAGTACCGTGTAGCGGGCGAGGGGGCGTGGACATCTGCGGAGAACGTGGACGTCCAGGCCATGCAGTGCGTCTTGAAGGGCCTCGAGCCCGCCACGGCGTACGAGTGGCGCGTGAAGGCCACTCAGAACGGCGTGGACTCCGCGTGGTCCGGCACGGGCTCGTTCTCCACGCGGTCCGTGAAACCCGTTCTGGAAAGCATCGCGGTGGATCCGTCCTCCCAGGAGATCGGGCCGAGCGAGCAGGCTTCGCTCAAGGCCGCCACGAACCTGGGCGACGAGGATGCGAGCGTCGCGTACGCATGGGAGCTGCGAGCGCTCGATTCCGATCCTGCGGATGTGGACGCGTGGCATCCCGTCGGCGACGGCGGGCGCTCGGTGACGCTGGACGCCGGCACGGGCGGTTACGTGCGCTGCACGGCCGCGCAGGCGCTCGACGGGGGTGCGCCGGTCGTCGTGACCAGCAAGGAGGCGCTCGTGCTGGTGAGGCCGGTCACGCCCGGCAACCTGCAAGCAGGCGAGGTCGGGTTCGCGGACGCGGTGCTCTCGTGGGAGGGCGACGCGGCCGCCGACACCTTCACGGTGGGGTACCGCGCGGTTGCCGCCGGAGCCGATTGGACGGAGGTCGCGGGGCTGACTGGTGCGACGCTGCCGCTGTCCGGCTTGGCCGAGGGCACGGCCTACGAGTGGTACGTCCAGGCGTTCCGGGGGTCGGGCGACAACGTCCTGGCTTCCGAGAAGGTCTTAGGACCCTCGTTCACCACGCTTGTGCATCAGGCCTACCGCGTGATCGCCGGGGCTGACGGCACGTGGAAGCCGGGGCAGTCCGGGTTGGCGTTCACCGTCAACGGGCCGCTGGACAAGTTCCTATCGGTGACCGTGGACGGCGCCAAGCTTGTTCTGGGTGCGGACTACACGGTTGCCGAGGGCAGCACCGTAGTGACGCTTTCGGCCGCTTACCTGGCCGAGCTCTCGGTTGGCGCGCACGAGCTGACGGTTGCGTTCGCAGACGGATCGGCCAGCGCGGCGTTCACCGTGGTGCAGGCTGATCCCGGCCCGACGCCCAATCCGCCGACGCCGGATCCGCCGAGTCCGACGCCCACGCCCGACAACGGCGGCGGCGACAACGGTGGCAAGGCGCTCGCACCCACGGGCGACCCGCTGGCTCCCGTGCCCCTCGTCGTCGGCGCATTGGCCGCCGTCTGCGTCGCCCTCGTCGCCCGCCGCAAACTGTCCTAAGGAGGCTCGGCCCGGCACCGCTCCCCGGTGCCGGGCCGTCCCTTTCAGGCGACCCGGTGTCGTGCGGGGTGGTAAAAAGGTGCGGCTGTGGCAATCGTCTCCAGGGCGAAAAATTCTGACCTAGGACAACGCTTTCGAGGCCGGCAAAAAGCCGTGGAAAAACCGCCGAATCATGTCCCCGATTGGGGACAGGTGCCTTTTGGTACATTTCCCAGGCGGTTGCCAAGTTGTTTCCCCGCCCGAACGCACGAGCCGTTTCGGCGTACGACAATTCATGGCATGGCGAAAAGCGAAAACAACGGGGCACTGCGCAGGCGACGGAAAGCGTTCGTTTTGGTTGTCGCGTGCGTTGCCGTAGCCCTCGCCGTGCTGGCGGTTCTCTACGGACGGGACGCGCTCGCCTATCTCGCCGACGGGCGGCGCGTGCAGGAGCAAGCGGCCCGTTTGGGGCCGGTGGCGCCTATCGCCTTCGTTGTCCTCGTTGTCGTGCAGCAGCTTTCCGCGTTCATTCCGGCCGAACCCTTCGAGCTGGCGGCCGGTTACGCGTTCGGCTTCTGGGAGGGCTCGCTCGTCTACCTTGTCGGAAGCGTGTTCGGTACCGTTGCCATCATCGTGGCCGTGCACTTGGTGGGCGATCGCGTGCTGGGGCTGCTCGTGTCCCCTGGCAAACTTGAGCGGTTCGAGCGGTTGGGCGACTCGCCGCGCTTCGAGCTGCTGTTGCTTTTGTACTTCCTCATCCCGGTCGCGCCGAAGGACGTCATGACGTACGTGGCGGCGCTCGCCGGCGTCAAGCCGCTGCGCATCCTGCTTATCACCACGGCGGGGCGGCTTCCCTCCATCGCGGCGTCGGCGCTGGCCTCTTCGCTTGCGGCGGGAGGCGACTGGCGTGCGGCCGCCTTCGTTGCCGGAGGCATCGCCGCGTTCGTCGTTGCGGGCGCGACGGTGTACTACCGCATGCGCAAGCACCAGGAGACGCGAAGGGGTGCCGACGACCGCACGGGAGCGGGGCGGGGCGACAGCTGAGACCCAACCTGCTTGTTCCGCATGGATGGAGCAAGCAGCGAAAAGGCGAAAAGTTGTCACCTTTAGAAAATTTAACAAACAAACGTTCGTATAATATGCTACACTATTAACGAACGAAAGAGCCAGTGCAAGCGCTGCCATTCCCGTCGCCGAAGGCGACGGCGCAGCCCATAGATGGCGGCGGTGTTCCGCGTCGCCCGTACCACGCTTGCAGGATCCTCTCAGCCCCAGGAACCCAAGGGAAGCGAGGTGTCTTGCCATGGTCGCGTTTGCGATGTCGGCAGGGTGTGGGAAGTCGGTTGCATGCGTCCGAGTGGTTGCGTGCGGCCGGAGCCGTCATGACTTTTGCGCGCTTGCAGAGCGCGGCGCGTGCGTCGATGCGGGCCGCGTTGGAAGGAGGGCGTCATGAGCGCCGCGCGCCTCTGGGATCGCGCGCGCCTGCGCCCCGGTGATCTGCCTACCCTCCAAGAAACGCTCGACGCATGCGACCGGCACCTTCTGGAGCGGGTCATCCTCGAGGAATTCGCCTGCCGCGGCACCTGCGTCGACGCGAAGCGCCTCAAGCGCATGCGCCGCCGTCTCGACGCGTCGCTCGACGCCATGAGCGCCCTTCGGGTCGAACGGGGGCCGAACAAGGGATGGGTGCTGGCTCCGCGCGAGTCGTACGTGCTCGATGCACGCCAAGCGTCGATAGCGTGGCGGCTCTGCGCCGCGCTCGTCCCGCGCTACGACGTGGCCGCCGCCAAACGCCTGCTCGACGCCTCCGGTGGGCAAGCGGTGTCGTACAAACAGGTGAAAGCAGCCGATCGTCGCTTGCGTTCTTTGACGGTTGGCGGGCGGGGCTCGTTGGAGGAAGACGCTTTCGGGGAGCGGAGCTACGCGCTGTCGCCCTGGGAGCGCACGCTTGGGTGCAAAGTGTGGCTAGGGGGCGATTGGCGCACGCGCGAACGCTACCTCGTCCTTGCGAGCGCGTTCTGGGAGATGACGTTCTTCGGCTTCGAGTACGACAAGATCCAAGCACGCATGGCTCGCGAGAAGGCTGCACGCCTGATGGGCTCGAGTCTCGACGAAGGAGGAAAGCCCCTTCGCTTCGCGAGCGCCCGCCGCTTTGGCGCGGCGCCGGTCGACTACGGCCTCGGCGTCCCCGATCGCTTTTCCGACGATGCGCTCAAGAGCCTTTCTCAGCGCGTTGCGGTGATGAACCACAACGCTCGCCATGCCTTCTACGAGCGCATGCTCGATCTCGCACGCTGCTTGGAAAGGAGCTGACGACATGGATGTCTTGCAGTTGGCCCATGCGGGGAGCGTTCGCGCGCTCATCCGGCTCGTTCGCGGGTACCCCCGTCCCGTCGTCATCGCGGACGGAGCCGAAGAGGCGGCGGTCGTGCTGTCGCCGGCCGCCTTCGAGGCGATCCTGCTTGGAGGCGGCGAAGGCCCCTTCACGTCGCCGAGGGGAGGGGCGGCTGATCCCTTGCGCGTGCTCGACGCGGGCGCGGGCTGATCGTCGGGGGCCGTAACAGAGTCGAAACACGACACATACGTGGCCGAAACATAAGCGCCGTAAACTTGTTGCACCACAGAATGTGGGTGCCTTGCATCCTCGTCTGCCGCTTCGAAGGAGCCTGCGTTTCGCAGGCGACGGCTTCGCGGCGGGCAACAGCTGCGGACGGCGCGTCGACTCGGACCTCCGCGCGTCGTCCCGACGGCTGCGACGAGGATGCAAAGCCCCCACATTTCTTATGAACGGCGACAACCGTTCGCGGCGCGCGTCGACCGCCTCCGCTGCGAACGGCCAGGTGCCGCCGCGCGGTTGGCGCGGCTTGCAGACGAGGAGAGTGACCATGTCCCCACGGGAAAGGCTCCGGGAAGGTGCGACGCGCATCCCGTCCGGATGCGCCATAGCCGGCATCATGGACCGTACTGGGCGGCGGCATGACGGCGACGACATCCTGAAGTCGATCGCGCTCATGCACGACCGCAGCAACGGCTTGGGAGGCGGTTTCGCCGCCTACGGCATCTACCCCGAATACGCCGAGTTGTACGCGTTCCACATCATGTACGAGAGCAAGGAAGCTCGCACCGAGACGGAGGCGTACCTCGACGCGCACTTCATGTGCGAGAAGCAGGAACGCATACCCACCGAGAACGTGCGCGGCATCCAGGACCCGCCGGACATCTGGCGCTACTTCGCCGCACCCCACCCGGTGAAACTCAATATGAGCGGCCTGGACGAAGCCGAGTACACCATGCAGCACGTGTTCCGCATCAACGCTTCCATCGACGGCGCCTTCGTCGCCTCGTCGGGCAAGAACATGGGCGCGTTCAAGGGCGTGGGATACCCCGAGGACATCGGCGAGTTCTACCGCATCCGCGACTACGACGCCTGGTTGTGGACGGCACACGGGCGCTTTCCCACGAACACGCCCGGCTGGTGGGGCGGGGCGCATCCGTTCACGCTGTTGAACTGGTCCATCGTGCACAACGGCGAGATATCCAGCTACGACGCGAACCGGCGCTACGTCGAGCAGTACGGTTACGACTGCGCCCTCATGACCGACACCGAGGTTATCACCTACCTGTTCGACCTGCTCGTGCGCCGACACGGGTTCTCCCAGGAGATGGCGGCCCATATCATGTGCGCACCCGCCTGGGACGTCATCGACAAGATGGAGCCCGAGCGGGCCGCGTTCGAGACGGCGCTCCGTTGCGTGTATTCCAGCGCCCTCGTGAACGGGCCCATGTCGGTGATCCTGGGGTCCGACGAGGGCATGCTCGCGCTGAACGACCGCCTGAAGCTGCGCGCGCTCATGGCGGGCGAGAAGGGCAGCATGGTGTATCTGGCGTCCGAGCAGGCGGCTATCGAGATCGTCTGCCCCGACGTAGAGAACGTGCGCTCCATCGACGGCGGCGTGCCCTTCGTCGTGCAGCTGGACGAGGTGGCCGCTCGCAAGGCCCGCAAGGTCGACGAGGGTCCGTCCGACCCCGTCGCATCGTGCGTTCCAGCCGCGCGCGTCACGGTGGCCTGCAACGAGAAAAGGGAGGTGTAGACCGTGCTCGATTACCTGCTTCCCCGTTACAAGGTGCTGCGCGACAACGACCAGTGCGTGCAGTGCGGCGTGTGCGAGCGTTCGTGCGCCAACGAGGTCCATCGGGTCGACGAGGAGCTCGGCCGCGTGACGGCCGACCATAAGAAGTGCGTGAACTGCCAGCGGTGCGTGGTCATGTGTCCCACGCAGGCCCTCGCCATAACGCGTTGGCCGCAGGTGGGAAACGGCTCGAACAACTGGACGCTCCAGGCCATGCAGGACATCGCCAAGCAGGCCCAGACGGGGGCCGTGCTGCTGTCGTCCATGGGCAACCCCCAGCACTATCCCATTTACTGGGACCACCTGCTGCTCAACGCGAGCCAGGTCACGAACCCGTCCATCGACCCGCTGCGCGAGCCTATGGAAACGCGCGTGTTCCTGGGCAGCCGCCCCGAAGCGCTCAAAGTGAACGAGGGCGCGCGCACGGCGGCGGCCCCGCTTCCTCCTCAGATCAAACTGGACGTGCCCATCATGTTCTCGGCCATGAGCTTCGGGTCGGTCTCGCTCAACGCGCAGAAGTCGCTCGCTATGGCCGCCGAGGAGCTGGGCACCTATTTCAACACCGGGGAGGGCGGCCTGCACAAGGACCTCGAGCGCTACGGCGACCACGCCGTCGTCCAGGTGGCCAGCGGCCGCTTCGGCGTGGACGTTCGCTACCTGAACGCGGGCGCCATGATCGAGATCAAGATAGGACAGGGCGCCAAGCCCGGCATCGGCGGCCACCTGCCGGGAGAGAAGATCAACGAGGAGGTTTCGCAAACCCGCATGATCCCGCAGGGCACCGACGCCATCTCGCCGGCCCCTCACCACGACATCTACTCCATCGAGGATCTGCGCCAGCTCATCTACTCGCTCAAGGAGGCCACGCGCTACGCCAAGCCCGTCGCCGTCAAGATCGCGGCCGTCCACAACGCCGCCGCCATCGCCAGCGGCATGGCGCGCGCGGGAGCCGACGTCATCGTGGTCGACGGATTCCGGGGCGGCACCGGCGCCGCCCCCGCGCGCATACGCGACAACGTGGGCATTCCCCTGGAGCTCGCCTTGGCGGCGGTCGACCAGCGATTGCGCGACGAGGGCATCAGGTCCCGCGTCAGCCTCGTGGCGGCGGGATCCATCCGCAGCTCGGCGGACGTCGTGCGCGCCGTGGCCCTGGGCGCCGACGCCGTCTACTGCGCGAGCGCCGCGCTCATCGCCCTAGGCTGCCACCAGTGCCAGGACTGCGCGAGCGGCAAGTGCAACTGGGGTATCGCCACGCAGCGTCCCGAGCTCACGCGGCGCCTCAACCCCGAGATCGGCGCCGAGCGCGTGGTGAACCTCGTGCGCGCCTGGAACCACGAGATCCAGGAGATGATGGGCGGCATGGGCATCAACGCCATCGACAGCTTGAGGGGTAACCGCCTTATGCTGCGCGGCGTGGGGCTCAACGAGAAGGAACTTGAAATACTCGGCGTGAAGCACGCAGGGGAGTGAGGGACATGAAGCGAATCTACGCGATCGAGCAATGGTGCATCGACTGCAAGCGCTGCGAGGTGGCCTGCAAGACGTTCCATTCCCACAGCAAGGACACGGTCAAGGCCTTCACGGTCGAATACCCCGAACCCCAGAATCGCGTGCGCGTGGAAGGCGGCTTGCAGCTGTCGGTGGCGGTGAACTGCAGGCACTGCGCCGACCCGAAGTGCGTCGAGGGCTGCATCTCGGGCGCCATGACGAAGAACCCGGTCACCGGGGTGGTCACGTCGAATCCCGAGAAGTGCGTCGGTTGCCGCACCTGCGTGGGCATGTGCCCGTTCGGCTGCGTGCGCATCGAGGACGCCGTCGAGAAGGGCGTGGCCTACAAGTGCGATCTCTGCGGCGACGGGTTGGGACAGCCGGGCGAGCCGAGCTGCGTGGCGGCCTGCCCGAACCGCGCGCTCATCTACGTTGAAAGCGAGGGCTGCTAGCATGGCGAACCGCACGACCGACTACCTCATCATCGGAAACTCGGCCGCCGGCGTCACCGCCGCCGAGTACCTGCGCGCCCGCGACGAAAGCGGATCCATTCTCGTCGTCAGCCGCGAGCCCTATGCCGTGTACGGACGGCCGCTTATCTCGTATTTGATAGAAGGCAAGACGACCGAGGAGGACATGGGCCTCAAGGACGAGGGCTTCTACGGGCGCAACGCCATCGACACGCTGCTCGGCCCCGACTTCGAGGTCGTGGCTCTCCGGGCGGCCGAGCACGAAGCCGTGCTGGCGAACGGCGACGTCGTCGCGTACGGGAAGTGCCTGGTCGCCACCGGAAGCGTTCCGTTCATGCCGCCCATCAAGGGGCTCGAGGGAAAGAGGAACGTGTTCACGTTCCTCTCGCTCGACGATGCCAAGGGCGTGTGGTACGCGGCCCTCGCGGCGACGGAGCGGGCCCATGCCGAGGAGCGCAAAAGCCGCGTCGTCGTCATCGGCGGCGGCCTTATTGGGCTCAAGGCGGCCGAGGCGCTCAGCCACCACGTCGACGACGTCGTCGTGCTCGAACTGGCGCCGCGCATCCTGCCGGCCGTGCTGGACGACCAGGGTGCCGCCGTGCTGCTCGACTTGCTGGCAAGGCACGGCATCACCTGCCTGACCAGCACCTCGGCGGACGAGCTGCGCGGCGCGAACGGCGAAGTGGACGTCCTCGCGCTCACGAACGGCGAGGAGCTGCCCTGCGACCTGTGCGTGGCGGCGGTCGGCGTGCGCCCGAATTCGCAGCTGGCGGTCGATGCGGGCGCCGAGCAGGGGCGCGGCCTCGTATGCGGCACCGACCTGCAAACCACGTTGCCCGACGTGTACGCGGCCGGCGACGTGACCCAGGTGACCGACCTGCTGGACGGCTCCCAGCATCCGCTTGCGCTGTGGCCCAACGCCATGCGGCAGGGCAAGGTCGCGGGCCTGCACATGGCCGGGGCCGACGACGCCGAGCCCTACCTGGGCAGCTTCGCGGTGAACGCCGTCGACTTCTTCGACATTTCGCTGCTCACGGCGGGCGTCATCAACCCGCCCGAGGATGGCGGCTACGATGTGCGCACGGTGGCGGAGGGCTCCGTGTACGCGAAGTTCGTGACGAAGGACGACCGGCTCGTGGGCTACATCCTGCTGAACCGTCCTGCGAACGCGGGCATATACACGGCGCTCATCGAGCAGCGCATCCCGCTCTCGTCCCTGTCGGGCGATCTATTCGCCGACGCCCCGCTCAACCTTGATTTCCCTGCCGACGTCCGGTGGGCTCGCCTGCACAAGTGCTACCCGGCCGATCGGGACGCGCGCGGATGGAAGGAGCAAGCATGACGGATACGACGACTCCCGCACCCGAGCGGGTCAGCGGCAATGCGGTGACGGTGTCGCTCGGCACCGAGCACTTCACCGAGGCCAACGAGGTCGTGCGCGAGGCGTTCGAGCTTGCCGACACGGTGGAGATCGAGCGGGCGTTCGCCCAGCGCTACCTTGGCTGCGGCATGCCGGCGGGCAAGGCCCTCAAGATCCACGGCGTTCCCGGCAACGACATGGCCTGCTACATGGACGGCGGCTCCATCGAGGTGTTCGGCAACGCGCAGGACCAGATCGGCAACACCATGAACGACGGGCTCATCGTGGTGCACGGGCGTTGCGGCGACGCTGCGGGGTACGGCATGCGAGGCGGGCAGATATTCGTGCGCGACGGGTGTGGATGGCGCGTGGGCATACATATGAAGCAGTTCGAGCAGAAGTGCCCGGCCATCGTCGTCGGAGGCGATGCGGGAAGCTTCCTGGGGGAGTACATGGCCGGCGGCGTCATCGTGCTCTTGGGCGAGCCCGGCGCGTACCTCGCCACCGGCATGCACGGCGGCGTCATATACCTGAAACACGAGCTTGCAGACGCCGACGTTCCCTCCGGGCTCGTGCAGGAGCCGCTCGACGCCGACGACCGCGCCATGTTGCGCACGTTGCTCGGCCGCTACAACGAGCTGTTCGTCGACGAGCTCGAGGCGCCGGTCGATACGACGGGCGCGGGCTTTTTCCGGTTGAGGCCCGCCTCCTCGCGCCCCTACGCATCCATGTACGCCAACTAGGGCGTCCTAGCCTCGACTTCCGCGCCGTTTCTCCGTATCATGGCCGAAAGCCGTGAGATGGCAGGAGAGGAGGGTCGACGTGATAACCGTGGCGGACATCGTGGCGCTTCCCGCCTTCAAGCAGGTGCGCCTTGCCGCGATGTGCCCGGGCGGGTACGGGCGCCCCGTGTCCAACGTGGGCATCATGGACTGCATGCCCGACGAGGGGGCCTACGCCGACTACCTGCCGGGAGAGTTCATCGTGTCGAACCTGGGTTTCGCGCGCGACGATCCCGAGCGCTGCGAGCGGGCCCTCCTGGCCATGCTCGCCCGCGGCGTGGCCGCCGTGGCCGTCAAGACGGTGTACGCGCCGCCTATCGGCGATCGCGTTCTGGCCGCGAGCACGGCGCAGGGGGTGCCCCTGTTCCTCTACGAGGGCGACTACCACGAAGTCGTGGCTTACCAGGCGCTCGACCTCATACGGCGCGACGGCGAGGAGTCGGACAAAGGGCGCAAGATCGACGCGCTGCTCGCCGGGCACGACGGCTCGGCCCTGCGCGCGGCCCTCTACGAGATAGCCGGCCTCACCGGGTCGACCGTGCAGTGCCTTGCCGTCGCCCCGCGAGCGGACGACGAATGCTCGCTATACGCCGCGCTCGGCGTGCTCGACGGCGTGCTCGCCGCGTTCCGCCGCGACTGGGGCAGCGTCGTGGACGCGCGCGCCTGCCGCTACCACGGCGCGCTGCTCGCGTTCGTGTCGTACGCGCAGCCGCCTGCCTGCGCGCGCTCGCGGTCGGAGGCCGACCTGCTCGCTCGCGCGACCTCTGCCGCGCCCCTGTTCTGCGGCATGGGGGAGGAGACGCCGCTTTCGGAGGGCGACCTGGCCATCCGCCAGGCGCTCGCGGCCCTCGGCGAGGCCCGTTCCCGCAACGTCGCGGCCGTGCTCTGGGCCGACATGCGCGAGGGTGCGTTTCGCATCGCCGCGCGCGAGGACCGGCTGTTCGCCCGCACCTGCGCGCTCTACCGCAACCTGCTCGCCTCCTACGACGAGGCGAACGACGCCGAGCTCGCCGCGACGGCCGAGGCGTTCGCCGCCTCGTGCGGAGACGTTCGCATGGCGGCCGAGCGCCTCGGCCAGCACCCGAACACCGTGCGCTACCGCCTGCGCAAGGCAAGGGACGTGCTCGGCATGCCCGAGGCGTCCGACCGCGAGCTCGCCCGTTTCCTCGCGTTCGTGGCCTTGGGCGCGTAGCTCCTTTTGTCCGATCGGACAAAAGGAGGCCTCCCGATTGTCACGCCCCTCCAAACGCTTGCCGGCGCCCGCGCCGTACACTGGGAGGCGCAAGGGAAGCGAGCGAGAGGAGAACCCCATGAAGAACCTGCTCAACGAGCAAGCCGTGTCGGCTCTGGCGGAGCTGCCGCTCCATGAGCTGAGCTACTGCCTCAAGTTGGCGAAGCGCTTCGAGACGCTCGGCATCGAGGGCGAGCGCGCCAGCAGCGCCCTGTGCTCCATCATCGACGCCGGCGTCGTGGGCGCCGCGCGGGAGTGAGCGCGCGACTGCGGTGCGCGGCGCTCCGGCGCGCGCACCTATCGCAAAGAAGAAGGGGCGCCCGCGGGTGCCCCTTCTCAACGCATCTGCAAACAGGATGCCGTTAGTCGGCAACCTCCACCAGCGTGATCTCGAAGTTGAGGTCCTTGCCGGCCAGCTCGTGGTTCATGTCGAACGTGGCGATGCCGTCCTCGATGGACTCAACGAACACGGGGAACGACTGACCGCCCGGGCCGCGCATGTACACGGTCTGGCCCACGGGAAGCTGCTCGCCGTTGGGGATCTGGCTCACGGGAACCTTCTGCACCATGTCCTCGCGGCGCTCGCCGTACGCCTCGGCGGCGGGGATGTGCACGTTCTTCGTCTCGCCCTGGGCCATGTCCTTCACCGCGGCGTCGAAACCGGGGATCATCTGGCCGGCATCGCAGGTGAACTCGATGGGCTCTCCGCGGTCGACCGACGAGTCGAACTTCGTGCCGTCGTCAAGCGTGCCGGTGTAGTGGACTTTGACCTTCTTGCCTTCGTTGCTCATGAACGAGCTCCTCTCAATGTGAAAAACCGTGGATCCAGTCTACCCCAACGGCTCATGCGGCCTCGTCCCAGGGCTGAAACCCTCTCCAAGTTGCCATAAGTTCGTTGACATCCGGAGCATGCGGCCCGCCGGAGCATGCGGCCCGCCCCGCTCAGCGATGCGGCAGCTCTTCCACGCCCAGCAGCGTCATCTCGAAGTTGAGCGCCTTGGCGATGGCCTCGTGGTTCATGTCGAACACGGCCTTCTCGTCGGTCAACTCCACCAAACGCGCCGGGTAGGTCTGACCCGTGGGATCCTCCAAATTCACCATCTCGCCCACCACCAGCTTCACCGATGCGGGGATCTTCGCGCGCTCCACCTCCATGACGCGCTCGTCGGTGCGCTCCTCGTAGGCCTCGTTCGCGCCCACATGGACCCGCCGCGTCTCGCCCACCTCCATATCGCGCACGGTTTCGATGAACGCCGGAGGCATCCACCCGTCCAGGCAGGGGAACTCGATGGGCTGCTCCGTCTGGTCGATGAACACGGCACCGTCGTCGAAGAAGCCCTTGTACGCCACCCTCACCATCTTGCCCGCGTTGTCCACGTCAACCTCCTTGCTCTGCATCTGCCGCCATCGTTCGCTCCGCTCAGGATGACAAGCCGTCAGGCTCTCCCTAGCCTTCGCGTTCCGCCAAATCGGCCAGCGTGACGCGCTGCTCCGCGAGGCGCGCAAGCGGTTCCAGGTAGCGCCGCTCGTCCTCCGCGAGCCCCCGGCGCGCCAGCCGCACGATCTCGTCGACCAGCTCGGCCACGGGCCGCCCGTACACCTCGGCCTCGTAGCCCCGCTCCATGAGCGCGTCCTTGGCCGCCTCGACGGCGGTTCCGTCCACACCGGCGAACAGCTCGTCGAGCGCGTCGAGGTTGGCGGCGTCGTAGAACAGCCCCTTCACCAGGCCGGCGTACGCCACCACATAGGGTACGGGCATGGCGTCGGCGGGCCTGATCTCGATGTACGTTTTCAAGCGCACGTCGTTGAAGAACATGGACACGGCGTGCTCCACCTCGGCGCGCGTCATGGTGCGTTCGGCGTATATCTCGCCGAACGTGCGCTCCGAGTAGCACCACTGCTCCTTGCGGCAGGGTATGAGGATGGCCGGCGTGTCCAGAATGTACTCCGCGTAACGGCGCAGGTCGAACGCCGGGTCCATCACGCCGGGCACCAGGCCGCAGCGGTCGGGGTCGCAGTACCGCCATATCTCGGTGCGCACGAGCTCGTGGGTGCGCGGCGCTCCCTCGAACACCGGCGCGTTGTCGCACATGAGCGAGAACAGCGGCACGAGCGCGAACGCCAGCCGCAGCTTGCGCAGGCAGTCGGCCGTCGACCAGTAGTCTATCGACACCTGCGTGGAGGCGCTGCCGCGCATCATGCGCGGCCCGAACGGCCCCTTCTCGCCCAGGTACAGGTTCATGAACTTGTAGCGTCGCTTGGGAATGAGCTCCAAATCCAGCGCCTTGGCGGAGGGGTGGTAGCCCACCGTGAGCGCGCGCTCACGGTGCGGCTCCAGCACCGAGGACAGCTTCCGCTCGAACGCCTCGAACGCCTCGAGCGCTTCGTCGAGGTTCCGGTACGGTCCGGCCGAGAGCTCCACCTGCGCCGCCGGCTCGATGGTCACGGCCTCGCCGGGGCGGGCGACGCCCAGAAGGTCGCCCTCGGGATCGCGCGTCGTGGAGGGGAAGTCGGCTTCCAGCTGGCCCAGCAGCCATTCCACGCCGTAGGGCTCGCTGTACGACACAGGGCTCAGGTTGTCGTGCACGAGGGTGTGCTCCAGCTCGATCCCCAGCTCGCCCGGCGCGTCGGCGGGCGTGATGCCGCTTTCGAAGTACGAGACGATGGCGTCGACGTTGCTCGACCGTGCGGGCTGGTCAACGGGGGTATCCGGTTCGGTCGCGGGTGTGTCGACCACATCCGCTGCGGCTGTTTTATTCATGTAGCAAGCTCCTGAAAAGCATTGGTCCGTGCAAGGTTACGTTACTTTGTATACAATACCCTTTTGGCTGCCATGCTTTGTCGGCAAAATGTCATCATTCGCTTTTCCATTCGGGGACGGGGCAACCTTTGGATGCTCATATCACAAAAAGAACAGCGCTGCTTTTGCTGCTCGATATCGTAGCGACGTACGCCGCCTACTGGCTCGCGTCGTTGCTCACCGCCGTCGAGGACGAGGTGTTCGTCAACAACGAGATCTTCTTCATGCTGGGCATCCTCGCGCTCATCAACGTGGCCGTGTTGGGCCTGTTCAGGCTGTACAACAACCTCTGGGAGTACGCCAGCGTCGACGAGGCCATCCAGATCATGTTCGCCGTGGTGCTGTCCACGCTCATCGGCGCCGTGTTCCTGTGGATCATCGACGTGCGCCTGCCCATCCGCGTGTTCTTCGTCTCGTGCTTCCTGCTCATATTCTTCATGGGCGGCATACGCCTGATCTTCCGCGTCATGCGCCAGAAGAAGCGCGCCCTGGGCTCCGCGCAGCGCGCCTGCGACCGGCCGCGCACGCTCATCGTGGGCGCGGGGGAGACGGGCTCGCTCGCCATCGGCCGCATGGCGTCGAAGGATCCGCTCATGCCCGGCGTCGCCATCGTCGCCACCGACGACGACGTCTCCAAGCGCGGCAGCCGCATCCACGGCGTGAAGGTGGCGGGCACCACCGAGGACATCGTCGAGCTGGTGGAGCGCTACGACATCGAGCAGATCGTCGTGGCCATCCCCTCCGCCTCGCTCGAGGACCGCAAGCGCATCTACGGCGAGTGCACGAAGACCGAGTGCAAGCTGCGCACGCTGCCCAACATCCGTGAGCTCTCGCTTGACGAGATCGGCGACGTGCGGCTGCGCGACGTCGACGTGGCCGACCTGCTGGGCCGCGAGGAGATCATCCTCAACACGCGCGCCGTGTCGGGCTACATCGCCGGCGAGACGGTGCTCGTCACGGGCGGCGGCGGCTCCATCGGCAGCGAGCTCGCCCGCCAGCTGTGCAAGGTTGCGCCCGCGCGCATCGTCGTGTTCGACATCTACGAGAACGACGCCTACATGCTGCGCAACGAGCTGCTGTCCGAGTACGACGACATCGACGTGATCATCGAGATCGGCAGCGTGTGCGACGAGGCCCGCGTGGCGGAGGTGTTCGCGAAGTACCGCCCCGGCGCCGTGTTCCACGCCGCAGCCCACAAGCACGTGCCGCTCATGGAGGCATGCCCGCGCGAGGCGCTCCACAACAACGTGTTCGGCACGCTCAACGTGGTGAAGGCCGCCGACGCGTACGGCGCGGCGCGCTTCATCTTCATCTCCACCGACAAGGCCGTGAACCCCACGAGCGTCATGGGCGCCACGAAGCGCATGGGCGAGATGATCATGCAGTACTACGCCCGCACGTCGAAGACCATCTTCTCGGCCGTACGGTTCGGCAACGTGCTGGGCAGCAACGGCAGCGTCATCCCCGTGTTCCAGCGCCAGATCGCGGCCGGCGGCCCCGTCACGGTCACGCACCCCGAGATCGAGCGCTTCTTCATGACCATCCCGGAGGCGTCGCGCTTGGTCATCCAAGCGGGCGGCATGGCGCACGGTGGCGAGATATTCATCCTCGACATGGGCGAGCCGGTGAAGATCGTCGACTTGGCGAAGGGCCTCATCCAGCTGCAGGGCCTCGTGCCCGACGTGGACGTGAAGATCACGTTCACGGGTCTGCGCGACGGCGAGAAGATGTACGAGGAGCTGCTCATGGACGAGGAGAGCACGCTTCCCACCGACAACAAGTCCATCATGATATCCACCGGCCAGGAGATCAGCTACGACGAGGTGGCCGCCAAGCTCGACGAGCTGGAGGGGGCCATCGGCAAAACCGACGAGGAAGCCGTGCGCATCCTCGAGGAAGCCGTCCCCACCTACCGCCACACCAAGAACTGCGCGTAGGGAAGCTCTCCGGCTGGCGATACCCCCTCCGTAGGGGCGGGCTGCTGCACCCTGCGAAACCCATGCGGCAAGCGCACCTACACCTCCACAGCATGCTCCCTCGTCTCAATTCCACTCGCATGGCCCGAACGACGCCGATTCGCGATAATAAACCCTAAGCCGACGGGCCGTGCGCCAGTCGGCTCCTCTTTTGGCGGCCGATGGCGAAGCGGCCCAAAAGGGCTCGCTTTTCCGAAAGCGATGGGGTGAGCAATGAAGCGAGAAGGCAACGTGTACGGATACGCGCGCGTATCGGCAAAGGATCAGAAGCTCAGTCGACAGATAGACGCCTTGACTGAGTTTCCCGTTGCGGCGGAGCGCATCTTCGCAGACAAGGCGAGCGGCAAGGATTTCGAGCGGCCCGAATACCGCAGGTTGGTCGAGCGGCTCGAGCCCGGCGACGTGATGGTGGTTAAGAGCATCGACAGGCTGGGGAGAAACTACAACGAGATACTCGAGCAATGGCGCATCCTCACGAAGGTGAAGCGGGTGCATGTCGTGGTGCTCGACATGCCGCTCTTGGACACGCGCAACGACCAAAACGGCATCACGGGCGTGTTCCTTGCCGATGTCGTTTTGCAGCTCCTCAGTTATGTTGCACAACTGGAGCGTGAAAACATTCGCCAACGGCAAGCGGAGGGCATCGCAGCGGCCCAAGCGCGCGGCGTGCGGTTCGGCCGACCGGCCATCGAGCTGCCCAGCACATTTCAATCCGTCAAAACGGCATACCTATCGGGCCAGGTCACACGCGCGGAAGCTGCCAAGCGCCTGTGCGTGTGCACCAGGACGTTCGATCGATGGATGAAAAAAGAGGGCGCTCAAAACGAAGAAGTCGCTCGCGGCGAAAGGCCAGTCGAAAAAGCCGTCTGAATAATTTTCGTTGCCAAAACGTAGACTTTTTGTCGCACGTATAACTAGCTTGCCATATTTCCAAGGCCTTGCATCCGACCTGCGCTTTTCTTTCAATCGAGATTATCGGCCATCTTTGTCAAAAAGTCTACGTTTGCTACAGCGGCTCAGGCGTGGCGGCGATTCGCCCCGTCAGCCGCAGCATCCGAACTTGCACGAAGCATGCGAGGGAGGAAGCCGGTGGCAGCGGAGGCACGACAGCGCAGAGAATTGCCCATGGGGTTCCTGTCGAACGGCCCGTCTCGCGACGGTGCGCTTCGCTGGTACGCCATTCACGTGCCCGAAGGCCGTGAGGATGCGGTGGCGGGTAAGTGCCGCCAGCTTCTGGCGTCGGATCTCGTCGAAGACTGCTTCGTTCCCAAATACGAACGGTACATGAAGTACGAGGGCGCTTGGCGCATCGTCGTCCACCCCATGTTCAGCGAGTACGTGTTCGTGGCCACGCGCGACGTGCGTGCCCTGTCGAAGGCGCTCGGGCAATTGTCGTTTCCCGTGTCGCTCGTGGGCAGGAGGGACCGCTCGTACGCGCCGCTTTCGTCCGCGGTGCAGACGTGGCTCGAATCGGCGCTCGACGACGCGCACGTGCTGCGTGCGAGCGAGGGCCGCATCGAGGGCGGCGTCCTGCGCGTGGAGCGGGGCCCGCTGCGCGGCTGCGAGGGTCGTGTGCGCAAGATCAACCGCCACAAGCGGATGGCCTATCTCCGTTTCGACGAAGGGGGCGACGGCGACTGCGTGCTGCAAGCGGCGCTGAACGTTCCGGTGAAGAACTAGCACGACCCCGGTTTCCCGCTGGGAGCCCAAAGCGGAGGCGCGTTGGGCTCCCAGCGGGAAACCGCGACGAACATATCCTGAGAAGCGCGGGCGGTGCCATCGGCGGGCCGAGCGGAACCAGGGGAATGCATACTCTCGATGCCGCGGGCCGAAGGGCCCGCATGGCGAAGCCGTGTCCGCCCGAGAACGAGGAGGCCGCTCATGTGGTACGTGATCCAAGTGCTGTCAGGGCAAGAGGACAAGGCGTGCGAGCTCATCAACCTGCATGCAGCCGGCGAGCTCTCCCGGGATGGCAGGCCCGTCCTCAAGGAATGCTTCGTGCCGCGCTACCAGGTGGAACGCAAGTTCCACGGGCAGTACCGCACCCTCACGCGCAACCTGTTCCCCGGCTACGTCATAGCCGTCACCAACCGTGTCGGCGAGCTGAACGACCGTTTGGGAAGGATCCCCACGTTCACGCGCATGCTCGGCAGCGAGAAGTCGTTCGTTCCCCTCGATCGGTCGGAAAAGGCGTTCATCAACGCCTTCACCACCGAGAAGCATCGCACGATTCACCTGTCGAAGGCGGTGATGGAAGGCGACGAGGTGGTGGTCACCGAGGGTCCCATGATCGGCCGCGAAGGCTGGATCACCGAGGTCAACTGCCGCAAAGGAACCGCCCGCGTCGAAGTGAGCATGTTCGGAAGAACCATCAACGTAGAGATCGGACTCGCAATTGTCGGCCGAAGGCCTGAAAAATAACAACATCCCCGTGCGGTATGGCGTGCGGAGCGGAAGCCGAAAGTCGGTTCTCCCTGTCATCCTGAGCGGAGGCGGCGGAGCCGCCGCAGTCGAAGGATCTCCTGCGGCGTCAGCCGAATCTCTTAAGGCGTGCGCAATCGGGGGGGGGGCGTTGATCTTAGCGCTCTGCCAGTTGCATTTCCACCTGCCGACTCGGACGAGGTAGCTGTGTTCCGCATCATCCGAACGAATCGCCAAGAGAAGGCGGCCGCATGACCGTCGAAGAACCCGCAGTAGCGGTCGAAGGGGAAGAGACGCTCGAGGTGCCTGATGCGGTATTTCTCGTGTCCGAACCAGCGTCGGAGAGCCTCGCTTCGATCCCCTTAAGTGCGGAAAGGCGGGTGGCTTACCGTTTTGCGAAGCGCACGTTCGATATCGTCTTTTCGTTAGGCGCGATCGCCGTACTGCTGATTCCGTCCATCGCGCTATGCATCGCCATTCGCATAGAGTCGTCCGGTTGCCCCATCTACTCCCAGAAGCGCGTGGGCCGCGTCAGCCGTAATGGCGAGGTCGCGACGTTCGACATGTACAAGTTTCGCAGTATGTATGCCGACGCCGACGAGCGCCTGTCCGAGCTGCAGCACATGAACGAGGCCGACGGCCCGCTGTTCAAGATCAAGGATGACCCCCGCGTAACGCGCATCGGCCGCTTCATCCGCAAGCATTCAATAGACGAGCTCCCGCAGTTCGTGAACTGTCTGCTCGGACATCTCTCCTGCGTGGGTCCGAGGCCGCCCCTGCCCTCTGAGGTGGCCCAATACGACGAGCGCGCCATGCGCCGCCTGTCGGTGAAGCCCGGACTCACGGGCTACTGGCAGGTGAGCGGCCGCAGCGAAACGAGCTTCGACGACATGGTGGATCTGGACCTCAAGTACATCCGGGAGCGTGGGGTCATCACCGACCTCAAGGTGATCGCCCGCACGGTTGCGGTAATGTTCACGGGCAAGGGGGCATGCTGATGGAGCTGTCCAAGGCGAAGGTGTGCATTCCCGCATCAAGTGGTGGGCATCTCACTCACATGAGAATGCTCATGCCTGTCATAGAGAAGGCGCATGACCGCTTCTGGGTGACTTTCGATAAGGCTGATGCTAACGCGGCTCTTGCCGGGGAGCGAGTCTACCATTGTTTCTTCCCTACGAATCGCAATGTAAAAAACACCGTGAGGAACACGATACTGTCGATTGGGATTCTCCGGAAAGAGCGCCCCGATTTGATTATCTCGTCGGGGGCGGCGGTAGCCGTGCCTTTCTTTCTTGTCGGAAAACTGATGGGCGCTAAAACCGTCTATGTCGAAGTTTTCGACCGCATCGATGCTCCGACGCTCACCGGCAGGCTCGTTCGCCGGTTTACCGATCTCTTTGTCGTTCAATGGCCTGAGATGACTTCGGTCTACCAGGGATCTGTTGACCTCGGATCAATTTTTTAGGGGAGGCGGCAGATGATTTTTGTGACCGTGGGCACCCATGAGCAGCAATTCGACCGCCTGGTCAAGTCGATGGACCGCCTGGTGGCGGATGGGGCTGTCGATGAGCCCGTCTTCATTCAAACGGGCTATTGCGTATACGAGCCGAAGAGTTGCGAATGGAAGAAGTTTCTTCCAGCGTTCGAGATGCGTTCCCGCATGGAAGCTGCCGACGTCGTCGTAACTCACGGTGGCCCATCGAGCTTCATCGAGGCGATGGCTGCGGGCAAGGTGCCCGTCGTGGTTCCCAGGCGGGCAGAGCTCGGTGAGCACGTCAACGATCATCAAACTGATTTCGTCCATGAGGTTGCCGAGAGGCAGGGCGGCATCGTTCCCGTCTCAGACATGATTGATCTGCCCGCCGCCATCGAAGAGGCTCGGCGTCGCACCGCAGACGGCATGAGCTTTGAGAGCCATAACGCGAAGTTCTGCGACGAGCTTGAGCTTCTGATAGAAAGATTGTAAGAAGATGCGCAAGCCAAAGGTCGGCATACTGTCGATGCAACGCATACGCAACTATGGGTCGTTTCTGCAGGCGTATGGGCTGAAACGCCTGCTCGAATCGCTCGGCTGCGAGGCACGCTTTGTGGACTTCCGTCCGGGACGCTGTCTAGTCGAGTCGAAAGCATCCCGTCTTCCGCGTCCTGCAGCCAAGCTCACCGAGGTCCTCAGCGGTCCCGGTCCACTTGCCGCGAAGATCGCGTATGCCAACTACAAACGCCGGTACGACTTGCGATCATGGCCGCTGCTCGCTCTGCCGGATGAGCCTGACTACCGCACAGATGACCTTGACATGCTCGTGATTGGTTCCGACGAGGTGTTCAACTGCGTGCAGTCTAATCCCAATGTCGGTTACACCTCGGACCTCTTCGGCGCGGCGTCGGAGGCGGGACGGCTCGTCACCTACGCCGCCTCCTGCGGAAACACCACCGTTGCAAAGCTACATGAGTATGGGGTGGCGGACGAGGTTTCGGGTTGGCTTTCCCGTTTCGATGCAGTATCTGTGCGGGATGAGAATAGTGCGTCGGTCGTGTGCGAGCTCATTGGGGCCGATCCCGTCCGGAACTTGGATCCCGTTCTCGCCTGGGATTTCTTCGGTGAGGAGGACGTTCCGGCACCTCCCGTTGCGGGTCGCTACATGATTGCCTACGCCTATTCGGGCAGGCTCGCGGCGAGCGAGTGCTCGGCGCTGCGTGCCTATGCGGACAGGCGCCGCCTCAAAGTTGTGAACGTCGGGGGCGTGCAGGGCTGCTGCGACGAGTTCCTCGACCTCGGCCCGTTCGAGGTCTTGGCGGCGTTCAAAGGGGCCGAGTGCGTTCTCACTGACACGTTCCACGGAACCATTCTTTCAACCATCGCGGAGCGTCCGTTCGCCACGATCGTTCGCACGGAGGGCTACGGTAATGCCGAGAAGCTGACCGATCTGATTGGCAGGCTCGATCTGGAGGATAGGATCGCCTCATCAAAAGAAGATTTTGCGCAACTGCTCGATGAGGCTCCGGATTGGGAGTCCGCCCGTGCTCGCATTGAGAGGGGCCGCGCCGACGCTGCCGAATACCTGGCCAAGGAGGTCTCAGCATGTACACAGAGTTGAAGGCGTACCAAATCATCATCTCGCTTCTGAAGGAGTACGGCATTCGCCGCTGCGTGTTATCGGCGGGTAGCCGTAACGTGCCGTTTGTGCACTCCGTCGAAGAGGATCCGTTCTTCGAGTGCTACTCGATTGTAGACGAGCGGAGCGCGGGCTACTTCGCACTCGGCCTCGCGCAGGAATCTGGCGAGCCGGTCGTCATCTCCTGCACGTCGTCGACGGCAACTTGCAACTATTGGCCACCGGTTACCGAGGCTTTCTACCAGGGCGTCCCTCTTGTTGTGCTTACCAGCGATCGCGACCCAGCGATGCTTGGGCAGTGGGAGGACCAGATGATTGACCAGGCGGGCATGTTCGATCGTCACGTGCGCAAGTCAGTGAACCTGCCGATTGTAAATGACCACGACGATTTCCTTTTCTGCCAGCGCTTGGTCAATGAGGCTCTGCTCGAGCTTGACCATCGCGGTACGGGGCCAGTGCATATTAACGTGCCCATGAAGAGCTACAACAACTCTTTCAACGTGCGCGAGCTGCCGAGGGTCACGCGGATTCGCTGCGTCGAGGAGCGTGATGACTGGGCACCCTATGCGGAGATGTTGGCCGGGGCTAAGCGCGTCCTCGTCGTTGCCGGGCAGACCACGGGCGCCTCGCCCGAACTCGCGGAAGCTCTCGACCGCTTTTGTCGCTCGTGCAACGTCGCCGTGGCCGCCGAGCTTATGGCGAACATTCCGCGTGACCACGCTTTCAACCCCACGCTTTGCATGGAGTACCGCTACATAACGGAGAAGAAGTTCTCCGAGTTCGTGCCTGACATCGTGATTTCTTTCGGTGGGAACATGACGGCGGGGCTCAAGGATATGCTCCGCAAGAAGGCGGGATGCTTTGAGCATTGGTCCGTTCGCGAGGACGGCTCGGTCTGCGATATGTACAAGAGCCTTACGACCATTTTCGAATGCACGCCGGAGGCCTTCTTCGGCGGCATGGCGGACGCCCTTGCGGGAGGGTCGAACGATGGGGAGTATCTCGCTTCGCTCAAGACGTATGAAGCATCGGCGGCAGTCCCAGAACTGCCGTGGTCGAACGTCCTCGCCATTAGGGAGGTCGTCGAGAGGATTCCTTCCGGGTCGATTCTCCACCTTGCAATCAACAATGCGATTCGCATCACCAACTTCTTCGAGCTAAATCCCGGAATCAAGGTGTATGCGAATATCGGGACTCACGGTATCGACGGTCCCGTATCGTCTCTGCTCGGCCAGGCGGCAGCAGACGGAAAGCCAGCTTACCTGGTGGTTGGCGACCTCGCCTTCTTTTACGACATGAACGCCCTTCGCATTCGCCACGTCTCTGATAAGGTTCGCATTCTGTTTCTGAACAACCAGGGCGGCGAGGAGTTCTACTACAACCGCATGTGGAAGAACGAGGCGTCCGACCTGCACACGACGGCACGCCACCACACGAAAGGCGAGGGCTGGATCCGCGAGTGCGGGTTCCGGTACCTGTCTGCGCGGAACGAGGCGGAGCTGGACGCCGCGCTGGAGGAGTTCTTCGACGACGGTGCGGAGGAACCCATCATCCTGGAGGTTTTCACTGAGATGTGCTCCGATTCCGAGGCGCTCTACGACATCTACGATGCGACCCGCCCGCGCGATGCACAGTCCGAGGCGATTCGCCGCTCCAAGGAGCTTGTCAAGAGGACGATCGGACAAGAGAAGGCCCAACACATTGCGGGTATCTTCAAGAGGGGCTAGCATGGGAATCAAGAGATACATAAGGAAGGTCGCGAAGTTCGTCCTGTCCTCCTCGTCGACACAGCACGTGACGGTTGAAGTGGCCCGGGTGGAATCAGGCTCGCTCCTTGCGGGCAGACGCGTCATCGTCACCGGCGGCGGGCGAGGTCTCGGTTTTGCCATTGCCGAGCGTTTCGCCTCGGAGGGCGCCCGCGTGATTGTGTCCGGTCGCAACGAGGAAACCCTAAGACGTGCGTGCGGGAAGATCGGCGCGTCGGCGTCGTACATGGTCGCCGATGTGCGCGATGTCGAACATGCTCCAAGGTTCCTGGACGCCTGCGAAGAGCGGTTGGGCGGTTCCGCCGACAGCCTCGTCTGCAACGCCGGAGTATCGCTGCACGAGGGGCATTTCTCCAACGTCACGGTCGAGGGGTTCGACGCGCAGTTCGAAACCAACGTACGCGGGGCTTTCTTCCTTTCCAAGGAGTTCTTGGAGCGCCGTTTGAGCGCGGCAGAGCCCTCCGGGAGTCTGCTTGTCGTCACTTCGGAGACCGGGATGCAGGCTTACGACACTCCTTACGGCATGACCAAGGCTGCTATGGACAGCTTCGTGCGCGCTGCTTCGCGTCGCGCATACAAGCGCGGCGTCCGCGTAAACGCGATTGCTCCGGGTGTGACGCTTTCTGACATGACAGCCGAATATGCTGACGCATCCGACGGCAACCTTTGGCGCGACTGCGCCTCGGGAAGGACTTTCTTGCCCGAAGAGGTCGCTGAGGTCGCGCTCTTCCTGTTGTCAGACGCTTCCAAGTGCATTTCCGGAGAGGTGATTCACACCAACGCCGGCAATCATATTAAGGCGTTCTGGGATGAGGCGGCGGATGAGTGATGCTGCCGTGCTGTCGTTGGCCCATTGCATGCTTTCTTTAGTTGATATAGCAATTTGATCTGCTGGGTGGCAGATAAGGCGTCGGCTGCCGACCGGCAGATAATTACGGCTAGTTTTGCTGCTTCGGGATTAGGTTTACATGCGGGCTCGGGTCTCTGTTGGTGTCTTGTTTGTGCAGGCTTGTGCCATCCATCGAACGAAGAGGAATGACGATTGTAGCGATGACGAATTCTCATTCGATACCTAAAACAATTCATTATGTATGGTTTGGGGGAAATCCTCTGACCCCCCTAGCAGAAAAGTGTGTTGCGTCGTGGAAGGAACAATGCCCTGATTACGAGATAATTCGCTGGGATGAGTCGAACTTCGACGTAACTCAGAATCGATATTGCTTTGAAGCGTATAAAAGCAAAAAATGGGCTTTTGTAAGCGATTATGCCCGTCTAAAAGTTCTTGTTGATTATGGCGGCATTTATATGGATGCAGACGTTGAGGTTCTGCGATCAATAGACCGCTTTTTATTCGAAGAAGCCTTTTCGGGTTTTGAAACCAATACCAGTATTCCGACCGGAATAATGGCATGCCGAAAGGGGTTCCCGCTGTTTAAACGATTGTTGGATGAGTATGATGAAAGAAGATTCATACTCCCAAACGGCGCTTTCGATACTACACCAAACACGAAGTATATTACGAATACGTGCCTCGATGCGGGGCTTGTTCTGAACGGACGGAAGCAGACAATCGAGGGCTTCGCTCTCTATCCAAAGGACTTCTTCTGTCCAAAAAGTTGGCATACAGGATTAATCGAGCTGACCGATAACTCCTACACAATCCATCACTTCAGCGGATCGTGGCATCCTGAAGACAGGCAAGAGGTGGAGCTGCACCAAGCTTTAGCAAGAAGGTTTCCCCGGGCACCTCATAAGTGCATTTTTGTCGCCGCAAATCTCGCCCTCTGCATCAAGGAGAGAAGTCTGAGCCCCCTGTTTAAAAAATTGAAGAAGCGTCGAGGAAAGGGAATGGGGCAGTAGACGAGACCATGTCTCGAAGAGGGCTAACAGAAAAATGGTGAAAGGCAGTCTCAATGATGCGAAAGTGTATCGGTTGTACAGGTTGCATTTATCACTGATTGCCCAAGAGGAAGGAGTTGCGCTGTGACTATTTCCGGCATTCAGGACAAATCATCATTTCTTAATATCGTGCCATGGCTCATCGCCTTAACGCTATGTTTGCTTTTCGGAGCGTTTATGCATCAGGAGATAGCATGTCTTGGTATTGCCCTGTTGATTTCTACTCTTTACGCTTCAATGGGTTGGAAAGAGAAGGCAAATGCGCCGATCCTGATCGTGTGGCTGCTGTCACTCCAGAATCTAATGATTGGCGTCGGCGCTCATGTTTCAGGCAATGATTCCGGCGATTTGATCTGGCTTACGCAAATTCCTTTTGCGGTGACTGGCGTTTTATTTGTTTCGGTCATTTTGGATCGCATGAATAAGCCCATGGTCGATAGGATTAATAAGTATTTTATTCTACTTGCTATTTGGATTGCCGTCATGTTTCTTCTTGGAGTAGGGTCTCTAGCGGCACGTTTGGTTAGTGTTCGTAACGCAACGGTTTTTTTCATGGCATTCTGCATAGCAAGAGAATACCTTAAGGAAGATTCCGAGCGGGAACGATTCTATTTCCAATTTGGCATATGCTGCGTAATTGTTTCGGTAGCTGGCATAGTTTTGATGACCCAGGATGTTGCCTTCTGGATGAATATGGGACTTTCTGAGGTCTACATTGCGAAGCAATCTCCTATTTCACTCACAACAGAATGGGGTCATCGATTCGTTACCTCGGTTGATGGAATTCATAATGTCGTCAGAATGATGTCGACGTACTATGAGCCGGTAAATCTAGCGTATTTGTTATCTGCTGGCCTGATATGCATCGGGTTGACTTGGAAGAAGGGGGTACCGAAATACTTGGCGCTATTGATTGTTGCTCTGGGTCTATTCTTGACTTTCGGTAAGGGCGGCTGGATGGTGGCTGGCGTATTTGTCTTGTTCTTGTTGTTCTACAAATCAAGCACAAAACGAAAAACCGACGAGCATGGTTTAAGGCGCCCTCTTGTTATTTTGGGGATAATACTAACTGGAGCTTCTCTAGCGGCAATATTGTATTTTCTGTTTGTCGGTGGGGCTGTGAGGCCTCATTTTTGGGCGGTAATCAATACGTGGGAAAATGTAATTTCGCGTCCGGTTGGGCATGGTCTTGGCAGTGGAGGAAACGCTGCCTATGCTTTCAATTCGGCATTGGGCGAATGGCTTTCAACCGGCGAAGAGTCCGCGCTGATGTCGTTTATGTATCAAATCGGAATCCCAGGAGTTCTTCTTCTTCTGCTCACTATGATCGCGTTTTGCAAGACAAGTAGAAGCATTCTGCCTTCCAGTAAGGGTGCGGCGCTATTTTCGCTACCTATCATTTTGCTAGCTGTTTCGCTGCTTCAGGACAACACTTTTGCGCCGCAGTGCATCATTCCTTTTATGTTTCTGCTTGGTTCGATTAGTGCAGAAGCGAAAGACGCATCGCGATTATCCGATATCAATTCCACTTCTGGAGAAGTGTTCAAAGCTATCCCCTGTAGGGCAGGAACAGCGCAAACAATTGGAAGCGCCGAGGGCGGATTTCGTTTGAGAGAACGGCAATATAAATGAAAGCTGCAGTAATGACATGGCACACTTACAAAAACTACGGCTCTTTGCTGCAGGCTTATGCGCTGCAGGAAGCTTTCCTGCAGAACAACGTGACTTCGTTTTTAGTGGACTATGATCCGAGGGATTTTCAGCGAAACGAGTTTTCAGGGGCGACAGGGTATGTAAAATATCATGCTAGGAGGCTCCTCAAGCAGCATTATGCAGGCCAAAATGGGTTTTTCGCAAATTTCGTGTACCCACAGTACGAAGACAAGGCTCGCGATGAAGCCTTTCACGAGTTCGGAAAGATGCATCTACGCTACACGAAAAGATGCGTATTAGCTTCTGATTTCTATGAATTAAACGAAGAGTATGAAATTTTGGCGTGCGGTAGCGATCAGATTTGGGCTCCTACCAGCTTCAATCCTCGCTACTATTTGGATTTCGCAAAGGATCCGGCAAGAACCTTAGCATATGCGCCAAGTATTGGCCTGCCGGAAATACGCGATAAAGCGATAGGGCAACAAGTTGCAAGGCTAGCTGGCAGGATTGCCCATCTCTCTATTCGCGAGCAGCGTGGTGCGGAAATCCTAGAGTCTCTCCTGGGCGTTCGGCCGACGGTTGTCCTTGATCCGACGGCTCTTCTCACGGGGGAGGAGTGGCTCGAACGATTCTCGATAGGCAACTCGAAGGATGCGAAGAATCCGTATGCTGTCTGCTATTTTCTTAGTGATGACAGACGCAAATGGGAAGATGCGCAAAGAATAGCGAAGGAAAACAAGTTGCGCCTGCTGGGTATCCCCGTGTTCAAGAAGGATGCCACACGTGGCGTAGAGCTCTGTTACGGCGTCGGGCCAATCGAATTCCTTTCACTCATCGCTGGATCTAATGCCGTGTTCACGGACTCTTTCCATGGGACGATGTTCTCGCTGCTCTTTCATAAGGATTTGCATGTGTACAAGCGGTTCTCCGACTCCAGCAGTACAAATCAAAACTCGCGTATCAGCAACATACTTGCAATAGCAGGATTGGGTGACAGCGTTTTGCATGACGTACAGTCGAAAGTTCGGAAGCCTGTCAGTGCAATCGATTGGAATGAAGTGGACAGGAGAATCGAAAGCGCAAGATGCGCCTCAAAGGCGTTTTTATCGAAATCGATTGAAGAAATATCCGATCATGTTTATACCAGCGAGTTGGCCTCATTTCCGCCGACGATGACATGTTGCGGTTGCGGGGCCTGCGTATCGGTATGCCCTGCGAAAGCCCTTCACCTTCATGAAAACGAGAATGGCTTTTTCGAGGCTTTCATTAATCGAAACAAATGTATCGAGTGCGGTATCTGCGTCAAAGTGTGTCCTTTCTCAAATCGGCAGGGTGCAGACATCGAGAGAGCAAAAATGTTCTCATACGTCACCGCAGATTCGGCGGCGCTTAAGCGAAGCGCTTCGGGTGGTATTTCAAACGATCTTACAATTGAGGCCCTTGCGCACGGGTGCGAAGTGACGGGGTGCGCCTTGGAGGAGGGCTGTTGTGGGGCTGCTCATAATACCATCTCTTTCGATGAAGGATTGCCGGAGGCATTCCAGGGATCGAAATACATCCAAAGCAACTTCACGATGGCATTTCAAACGCTAAGGCACAGCGGTTTTCAGGTTGTGTTCGGTACCCCTTGTCAAATCGCTGCGCTGCGAAATATCCTTGTTCTCAAGGGCGAGGAAGAGAGATATCTACTCGTGGACCTCATCTGTCACGGGGTGCCTTCGGCGCATCTTTACAGAAAGACGATCAACGAGTTCATGTCGCTATCTGAATCGCAAGATGAACTCCTAAAAGTTCTATTTCGTGATAAAGAGTCAGGCTCGTGGCAGGACAGGTGCATGAGTATCATCGGCACAAGCAGAAAACAATCTCTTAAATCCAACGAAGCCCCATTTTATTCATTTTTTAACCAAGGCAACTGCTATATGGATTCTTGCTATGAGTGCCTCTGGAGGAGATCTTCCGCTGCGGATATACGCGTTGGCGATTACTGGGGAAAGCGCTTCTCCGACAACCAGGAGGGCGTTTCGATGGTCGTTGTTTTCACCGAGAAAGGTGAAAAAGCCGTAGAGCGCCTCTCGCGGACTAGGACGTCCCACTGTGAGCTGCAGGATATCTCGGACTATCTAACGGTGCAGCAACTCAAGAACCGTTCCAAGCCCGTGCATAAGGATGCCCTTGTCTCGGAGTTGAAAGATCCTGCTAAGTCGTTAAAGGAGCTGGAAAAACGTTGGTGTCCCGAACGAAGGATTCAAAAATCAATCAGGAAGGCCAAGCGCTCTTTTCGCAGGTAGACAATGAGTAGATACAGGCGGCTTGCTAAAGATACAGTGCTCATTGGCATAGGGAGCTTCTCGTCAAAGCTGCTGACATTCCTTTGCGTCCCTCTCTATACGGCTTTGTTGACGACCGGGCAATACGGACTCGCCGACATTATCACTACAACGTCATTGCTCGTGTTCCAAGTGCTTACGCTTACAATCTGCGAAGGCCTGCTGAGGTACTGTCTGGAGGATGATTCAGACAAAGCCGGCATCTTCACCGTCAGCATTATCATTACGTTCGCAGGATTCTTCATACTTGCCGCAATCGCTCCCTTCGCTAACAATATCGAGGCGATCGCCGAATGCTATCCGCTCTTCATGGTGTATTACATCGGCTATGCGATTTACGCGACGGTGTCCTATTTTGCCAGGGGAATTGAAGCGATAGCTGCCTATTCTTTCTGCGGCGTGCTGAACACCGTGTTGACAGTAGCTTTGAACATCCTATTTCTTGTCGTCTTCGACCTTGGCCTCGCTGGCTACATTTCTGCCTACGCTATCTCCTTCACTCTTTCCGCAGCTGTTCTTTTTATTGTGGTTAAAGGCTGGCGGTATTTGCGGCCTTGCAGTATCAAAGGCGCGCTGGTCAAGGAACTCATCTCGTATTCTGCCCCAATGATTCCGAATAGCATCAGTTGGTGGATAAGCAATTCAGCTGGCCTGTATTCCGTCGTGCTATTTTGTGGGATATCGGAATCTGGCATCTATTCAGCTGCTCAAAAGATCCCGGCAATCATCTACGCGCTCTGCGGGATTTTTATGACGGCTTGGCGAATCTCGGCGGTGAAAGGATTCGGTTCGATAGAGTCCAAGAATTTTTATGCTCACATTCTGCAAGGATTGATCGCCTTTGCTTCTACGCTGACGGCAGGTCTCATACTTTTTGTCCAGCCAATCGCGTCAATAATGTATGCATCTGATTTTCAGGAAGCGTGGAGGTACGTGCCTCTACTCACTATTGCCGTTTACTTCCACTCCATGGATGAATTTCTGGGTTCGGTATACACGTCAGCGATGAAAACGAGAATGTTGTTCTTCTCTGCCGTGATTGGCGCTGCGGTCAATGTTAGCTTATGCTGCGTTTTAGTTCCTCTTTACGGCATTGACGGAGCCGCGATATCTGCACTTGCAAGTTACGTGCTCATCTACGTTGTCAGGGATGTTCATACGGCAAAATTCTTTGCTTTTCCGCGTTGCAGGCGCGAACAGGTTTGCTGCTCTGTCTTGCTCATCATTTCCGCACTGTCTATGGCTCATCTGGGTTTAGTGGGCGTACTTGTGTCGTTTTCAGTGCTGCTCGCCGTAGCATTCTTGAACAGAAAGGCATTCGGCTTGGTTCTGAACGTTGTTAGTTCAAGGCTTCCAAATCAGTTGAATACAAAGAGGAAGGCGAAGCGATGAACAAGGCGATGCTCGTCTTCGGCACCCGTCCGGAGGCCATCAAGATGTGTCCACTTGCGAACGAACTGAGGTCCCGACCTGAAGATTTCGAGACGGTCGTGTGTGTCACGGGGCAGCACCGTGAAATGCTCGACCAGGTGCTCGGCGTGTTTGGTGTGAAGCCGGATTACGATCTCCATGTCATGAGACCGGGGCAGACGCTGTTCGACATCACGAGCGGCGTGATGTCGAAAATCAAATCTGTTCTCGCGGATGAACGACCGGATGTCGTACTCGTGCACGGCGATACGACGACCTCGTTTGCTGCCGCCCTCGCGGCATTTTACCTGCAGATCCCGGTAGGGCACGTGGAGGCTGGACTTCGCACTCGTAACCTTTACTCGCCTTGGCCCGAGGAGTTCAATCGTCAGGCAGTGGACGTCATCAGTAGCTGGTATTTTGCACCTACGGAGACCAGCCGTCAGAACCTGCTCGACGAGGCCAAGCCTGGCGACCGTATCTTCGTTACTGGCAACACCGGTATCGATGCGCTAAGGACGACAGTGCGCGAAAGCTATTCTGATCCTGAGCTTGGCTGGGCAGAGGGCTCTCGCCTCATCCTTATCACGGCGCATCGTCGCGAGAACCTTGGCGAGCCTATGCATCGCATGTTCCGTGCCATTCGACGTGTGATGGAGGAGAGGCCGGACACTAAGGCAATCTACCCTATCCATATGAACCCGCAGGTCCGTAAAGCGGCACATGAGGAGCTGGACGGCTTTGACCGGCTGCATATCATCGACCCGCTTGAGGTTGTGGACTTTCACAATTTTATGGCTAGGTCGCATCTCATCCTCACCGATTCTGGCGGCATCCAGGAGGAGGCCCCCTCTCTCGGCAAGCCCGTACTTGTAATGCGCGACACTACCGAGCGCCCCGAGGGTGTGGAAGCGGGAACGCTTCGGCTCGTCGGCACCGAGGAGCCGACCATCTATCGAGAGTTCTCGCGCCTACTCGACGACCCGGCAGAGTACAAGGCGATGTCGCATGCCTCAAACCCCTACGGCGACGGACACGCGAGCGAACGCATCGCACGCATACTTGCGAAATAGCGGAGCGCCTTCCCATAGCGTTTCAATTTGAATTGTAGCTATAGGGACGAAGATAGAGGCAAGATACTGTCCGAGCACTTTAGGCTCGCGTGCGCCGTTTTTCCGATAAGGCGGGCAGGAACGCCACCACACCTTCAAATGACGTCTGCGTATCGCTGAATTCATCGAGAGCTTTAATGGCTGAGGAAATCCACAGGTTCTTCCTGTGGCGCGATAGCGGATGCGCATCGAAAAGGCATGGCCTGCAGATAGGCGCATAGATAATAGAGCTAGATCGATTACGAAGCTGTCATTTCTGCTATCTCCAAATAGCCTGAGGCATTCGTTCGCTAAGGAATACGAACTGCCCCCCGAATTCAAGAGAGAGAGGGCGGTTCATTTCCTGTAACTATTTCATTTCCCGCCTTGCCAAACGTGCCGTTCTTTTTTACGATGGAGCGCAACGATGCTGCGGCGTATTTTTGTGCAGATGCACGATTTTGAGGTTTCTGCGCCTCGGCAAGCCGAGTTCGGCTCGGCGCGACGGCAAGCGAGGGATCGACATGGCTATCAAGACGGGTATCGTGGGCGCTGCGGGATTCGCCGGCATCGAACTGGTGCGCCTCGTGCTGCGCCATCCCGACCTCGACTTGGCCGCCGTCACGTCCAACGAACTGGCGGGCACGCCCGTGGCCGCTGAGTACCCCGGCTTCACCGGCGCCACCGACCTCGCATTCGCCGCGCATGACGATCCCTCGCTCGACGCGTGCGAGCTCGTGTTCCTGGCCGTGCCCCACACGGCGGCGCTCGCCATGGCGCCGCGTCTCGTGGCGGGCGGCGCCACCGTCGTGGACCTCTCGGCCGACTTCCGCCTGAAGGACCCCGCCGTCTACGAGCAGTGGTACAACACCCCACACACGGCAACCGATCTGCTGTCCCGCGCCGCATTCGGCCTTCCCGAGCTGTTCCGCGCCGATCTCGAGCGCGCAGCCCAAGCCCGCACCGCCGGCGAACCCGCGCTTGTCGCTTGCGCTGGCTGCTATCCTACGGCCACGTCGCTTGCGGCGGCGCCCGCGATCCGCGCGGGCCTCGCGGCTACGGACGGCGTCGTGGTGGCGGACGCCATCTCGGGCGTCACGGGCGCAGGCAAGAAGGCCACGGCGCGCACGCACTTCTGCTTCGCCGACGAGAACCTGGAAGCCTACGGCGTGGGCACGCACCGCCACACGCCCGAGATTGAGCAGATCCTCGGCATCGCGGGGCAGGACCGCCTCGTGTTCACGCCGCACCTCGCTCCGCTCAACCGGGGGCTGCTCTCCACGGTGAACGTGCCGCTCGCGCCCGACGCACCGGTCGACGCCGCCGCCTATGTGGAACTGTATCGCGACTTCTACCGCGACAGCGCGTTCGTGCACGTGCTCGATGCCGGTTCCATGCCGAAGACCTCCTCGGTGGCGGGAACGAACAACGCCCACGTCGGTCTCGCCGTGAACGCGGCCGCGCGCATGCTCATCGCCGTGTGCGCCATCGACAACCTGGGCAAGGGCGCGGCCGGCCAAGCGGTGCAGTGCGCGAACATCGTGTGCGGCCTGCCCGAGCGACGAGGGCTCGATCCCGTTGCCGTGCCCATGTAGCGCGGCCCTCCAAGCGCAAGCAGTTTCCGCGACGCCTCGGCGCCGCTTCACGAGAAAGAGGCATCCATGACCAACAGCGTGCAAGCATCCGGCGATCCCGCTGCGGGCTTCGCCCCGCTGCGTCCGCCGTCCTCCGCCGACGCCCCGCCGGCCTCCGAGCCGGGCGGCGTGACGCGTGCCCGCGGCTTCCGAGCCGTCGGCGTCCATGCGGGCTTCCGCAAAGACCCCTCGCGCCTCGACCTGGCGCTCGTGGCGGCCGACGAGCCGTGCGCCTGCGCGGCGGTGTTCACGCGCAACGTGTTCTGCGCCGCCCCCGTGACGGTGTCGCGCGCGCAGCTGGGTGCCGACCAGCCGGGCGAGCCCGCTTACGGCACGGCCCGCGTCGTGGTGGTGAACTCCGGCAACGCGAACGCGGCCACGGGGGAGCGCGGTTTGGAAACCGCACGCGCCACGGCCCGCATCGTGGGCGACGCAGTGGGCTGTCCCGCCGACGAGGTGCTCGTGGCCTCCACCGGGGTCATCGGCGAGCACCTGCCGCTCGAGCCCTTCGAAACCGGCGTTCCGGCAGCCGCTGCGGCGCTCTCGCCCGACGGCGGCGCGGATGCGGCGCGCGCCATCATGACCACCGACACGCTTCCCAAAGAGGCGGCCGCCTCCTTCGACGGCGCGGACATCGGTTATGCCGGCTGCACGTTCTCCGTGGGGGGCATGGCGAAGGGCTCGGGCATGATCATGCCGAACATGGCCACGATGATCGCCGTCGTCACCACCGATGCGCCCGTGCTGCCGCACGACCTGCACAAAGCCCTCGCGCGCGCGGCGGGCACCAGCTTCAACAAGGTCACGGTCGACTCCGACACGTCCACGAACGACTCGTGCTTCCTGTTCGCCAGCGGCGCGGCCGCTCCGGCCGGAGCCGAGCCCTTCGCGCCCGGCACGCCCGCCTTCGCGGCGTTCGAGCAGGCGCTCGGCGACGTGTGCCAGAACCTCGCGCGGCAGATGGCCGCCGACGGCGAGGGGGCCACGCGCCTCGTCACCGTGAACGTGACGGGCGCCGCCACGCTGGCCGATGCCGACGCCGCCGCGCGCGCCGTCGCGAACTCGCCGCTCGTCAAGACGGCCGTGTACGGCCACGACGCCAACTGGGGCCGCGTGGCCATGGCCATCGGCAAGTCGGGCGCTGCCTTCCGCCAGCAGGACGCCGCCATCGACATCATGGGCATGCCCGTGTGCCGGGGCGGGCTCACGGTGCCGTTCGACGAGGACGAGGCGCTGCGGCGTTTCGAGAACCCCGAAATCGTCATCGACGTCGACCTCGGCGCCGGCGATGCAGCCACGACGGTATGGACGTGCGACTTCAGCCACGACTACGTCACGATCAACGGAGATTATCGCTCATGAAGTACGCAAAGGACACGCGCCCCAAGGGCGTATCGCACAAAGCGGCGGAAGTGCTCGTCGAGGCGCTTCCCTGGATCAAGAACATCACCGGCAAGACCGTCGTCATCAAGTACGGCGGTTCGGCCATGGTGGACGAGCAGCTGCGCGCCGACGTCATGAACGACATCGTGCTGCTGAAGATCGTCGGCGTGAACCCCGTCATCGTGCACGGCGGCGGCAAGGCCATCACCCAGGCCATGGACCTCATGCAGTTCCCCGTGGAGTTCAAGGACGGCCAGCGCGTCACCACGCCCGAGGCCATGGACCTGGTGCGCACGGTGCTCATGGGCAAGGTGAACACCGAGCTCGTGGAGGCGCTCAACGAGCACGGCAACTTCGCCGTGGGCGTGAGCGGCGCGGACGCGGGCGTCATCGTGGCGGAGCAGGCCAGCCCCGACCTCGGGCGCGTGGGCCGCATCACGCGCATCAACCGCCCGCTTCTGGACGACCTCGTGGCCGGCGACTACATCCCCGTTGTGGCGTCGGTCGCCCTCGGCGAGGACGGCGGCTTCTACAACGTGAACGCCGACATGGTGGCAGGGCACATCGCCGCCGCCATCGGCGCGCACAAGGTGGTGTTCCTCACCGACGTGGACGGCCTGTACGAGAACTTCGCGGAAAAGGACACGCTCATCTCGAACCTCACGCTGTTCGAGGCCCAGTACATGATAGAGAACAACGTGGTGTCCACGGGCATGATCCCCAAGCTGAAGTCGTGCGTGCACGCGCTGGAGTCGGGCGTGTTCCGCGCGCACATCCTGAACGGCACCACGCCGCACTCGCTGCTGTTGGAGCTGCTCACCAGCACGGGCGTCGGCACCACCATGCACTCCACAGAGGAGGCCTGCAAGCTCGACACGCACCCCCTGGGCAACTTCGCCTCCAAGCTGCTGGAGAACCGCGAGCAGGCCCTGCGCGAAGCCCAGCATCCGCAATCGTAGCGGTTGCGGAGCCAGCGGGCGAACGGGCGGCGGCCCGTTCGCCCTTCGCCCCGCAACCGGAACGCCGGCCCGCATGATCGTCAACCTCCGTAGAGGCGCTCTCCAGAGCGCCCGTTCCGGCGCAGCCGGAAAACCCAGCCCGCCGCAACCGAAAGGGATGCCAGCGATATGAGCCTCGAAGAACAGCAGAACCTGGAAGCGACCTACGTCATGCACACGTTCGGGCGCAAGCCCGTCGAGTTCGTGCGCGGCGAGGGCATGGAGCTCGTCGACGACCAGGGCAACACCTACCTCGACTTCATCGCCGGCATCGGCGTCATCAGCCTGGGCCATTGCCATCCGGCCGTCGTCGGCGCGCTGCAAAGCCAGGCGGAGCGCCTCATCCACGTGAGCAACTACTATTACATAGAAGGCCGCGGGGAAGTGGCGCATCGCCTTTCCGACCTGCTCAACGCCGGCGCGCCTGCAGATGCGGAGGCGTGGCAGAGCTTCTTCGCGAACTCGGGCGCCGAGGCCAACGAGTGCGCCATCAAGCTCGCCCGCCTGCATGCTCGCAAGCGCGCGGAGGCTCGGGCGCTCGCTGCCGGTGCCGGCGAGGACGAGGCCCGCGCCGCCGCGGCCGCCGCGCCGCGCGTCATCGTCACGCTCGACCGCAGCTTCCACGGCCGCACCATGGCCACGTTGGCCGCCACGGCCCAGCCCGCCAAGCAGGAGGCGTTCCAGCCGCTGCCCGACGGCTTCGCGCACACGCCGCTCAACGACGTGGCCGCGCTCGAGGCGCTGTTCGCAGCCCGCGGCGACGAGATCTGCGCCGTCATGGTGGAATGCGTGCAAGGCGAGGGCGGCGTCCATCCGTGCACGCCTGAGTTCCTCGCGGCGGCGCGCAAGCTCACCAAGGAGCGCGGCGCGCTCCTTATATGCGACGAGGTGCAGACCGGCGTCTTCCGCTGCGGCGCTCCGTTCGCGTTCCAGCGTTTCGGCATCGTGCCCGACGTGGTGACCATCGCGAAGGGCGTTGCCTCAGGCATGCCCACCGGCATGTGCGCTGCGCGCGCGAGCGTGGCCGCCGCTTTCGAGCCCGGTGACCACGGATCCACCTTCGGCGGCAGCAACCTGGCTGTCGCGGCCGCCCAAGCCACGCTGCGCACGCTCGCCGACGGGGGCTTCGTCGAGCGCGTCGAGCGCGTGGGCGCCTACCTGCGCGCCCGCCTCGCCGAACTGCCCGACGTCGTGGAGGTGCGCGGCCTGGGCCTCATGGTGGCCGCCGACGTGGCCGAGGGCATCGACGCGAACGACGTGGTCCTGCGCGGCCTGGGCGAGGGCCTCGTGCTCAACGCCACCGGCCCGCGCACGCTGCGCTTCCTGCCGCCGCTCGTGTGCGAGGAGCGCCACGTGGACGCGCTCGTGGAAGGCTTGGCACGGCTGCTGGCTCGCCTGTCATCCTGAGCACCGATGGCGAAAGCTTCAGGTTGTCATCCTGAGCGGAGCGCGTAAGCGCGTAGTCGAAGGATCCCGTGCGGCGATAGCCGGAAACGTCGCGGCTGGCGCCGCACGGGATCCTTCGACTACGCTCACTGCGTTCGCTGCGCTCAGGATGACAGGGGATCCGCATCCCAGCCGCTCATCCGCTCGCCACCTTCTCCCGTTTGCGGAGCTTTTTTGCGGTTTTGGAAGATTCTTGTGCTCAAACGTAGCGTCATGGGTTACTATTTACTGCATAAATTTTGCCGGACTTGCGATTTTCTGCATACCCCGGCGAATGGCTGTGAAACCGTATGTGATAGTTCTCCGGCAAGGGACAGAGAGTCGAGGGCATGAGGAAACGTCAGCAACGGCATGACATCATCCGCGACATCATTCGCGAGCATAATGTCAAAACGCAGCGCGATCTCGCCGATCAGCTGCAAGCCGCCGGCTACGACTGCACTCAGGCCACCATCTCTCGGGACATCATGGACATGGGCCTGGTGAAGTCCCGCGAAGGCTATTACGTGCTGCCGGAGGAAATGCGCCTCCAGCGCATGGTTTCCGAACTGGTTGAAGAGGTACACGTGGCAGGCAATCTCATCGTGGTCAAGACGTTCTCCGGCGGAGCCGCCGGCGTCTCTGCTGCGCTCGATAAAGCGAGCTTGCGCGGCGCGCTCGGCACGGTAGCCGGGGACAACACGATCATGATCGCCGCCGAGAGCCCCGAGGCCGCTATCGAGGTCGAGCGCGCCATCGACCGACTGCGACGACGTTAGTCGTCTACTTTTCTTGCGAGGGGCGCTTTTCCCCCTCCACCTCCCCCAAGGCTGCTTAGCAGCGTAAAGTCGTGAGAGCCGCCCGGCGCTCACGCCATCGCGAAAAGCCGCGATGCGCACGGGAACCCGTGTATCCGCACGTCCTCGAAGGCGATGCGGATCCAAGGCGCACCCGTATCCGCATCGTAGACCCGGGCACACATCCAGCAAAAGCAAAAAGCAAGAAAGGGTTTTCATCATGGCTGATCAAAAGGAAAAAGCGGTTCTGGCGTACTCGGGCGGCCTCGACACCTCGTGCTGCATCAAGTGGCTTCAGGAGAACAAGGGCGTCGACGTCATCGCGGTGGTGGGCGACGTAGGGCAGGAGCACGAGGGCCTCGAGAAGATCAAGCAGAAGGCGCTGAAGTCCGGCGCGCTCGACTGCCTCGTGGTGGACATGCGCGACGTGTTCGCCAAGGAGTACCTGGCCAAGGCGCTCGCCGCCAACGCCATGTACGAGAACAAGTACCCGCTGGTCTCGGCGCTGTCGCGGCCGCTCATCTCCAAGCACCTCGTGGACGCGGCCCACAAGTTCGGCGCGAAGTACATCGCGCACGGCTGCACGGGCAAGGGCAACGACCAGGTGCGCTTCGAGTCGAGCATCACCATGCTCGATCCCGACATCGAGATCCTCGCCCCGGTGCGCGAATGGGACCTGCACACGCGGCCCGAGGAGATCGAGTGGGCGCAGAAGCATGGCATCGAGGTGCCCGCCACGAAGGCGTCGCCGTACTCCATCGACGACAACCTGTGGGGCCGGGCCATCGAGTGCGGCGTGCTCGAGGATCCCTGGACGGAGCCGCCGGCGGACATCTACACCATGACGAACGACCCGATGCAGGCGCCCGACGAGCCCGAGTACGTGGAGCTCACGTTCGCGCGCGGCCTGCCCTACATGATCAACGGCGACCAGAAAAGCTTCCTCGGCATCATCTACGCGCTGAACGAGATCGCCGGCAAGCACGGCTACGGGCGCATCGACATGATCGAGAACCGGCTCGTGGGCGTGAAGAGCCGCGAGTGCTACGAAGTGCCGGCCGGCCTCGCCCTCATCGAGGCGCACAAGGCGCTCGAGGATCTCGTGCTCGAGCGGGAAGTGCTGCACTACAAGCTGGGCATGGAACAGGCTTGGGCCACCGCGGTGTACAACGGCCAATGGTTCTCCCCGCTCAAGGAAGCCATCGATGCGTTCATGGCCTCCACGCAGCGCTGCCTGTCCGGCACGGTGAAGCTGAAGTTCTACAAGGGCTCCTGCACGGTCGTCGGCCGGAAGAGCGCCTACTCGCTGTACGACTACGCGCTGGCCACCTACGACAAGGACGACTCGTTCGACCATGCGGCCGCCAAGGGCTTCATCGAGCTGCACGGCCTGTCCACGAAGACCTGGGCGAAGAACCGCAGGCAGGAAGGCGCTCCGGCCGAGCTCTTCGACGCCGAGAAGCAGGAAGGCCCGCTCAAGAAGGGCAAGTACGAGGACGTCACCCCGCTGGGTGCCGCAGCCGTCGTCAAGGAAGCCGAAGCCGTCCTGGCGTAACCACGCTCCGGTAGGCACGGTTCCGCCCTTGTAGGGGCGCTCTCCAGAGCGCCCGCTCCGCCGCAGGCGGAGAACCACCCGTAACGCAAAGGACGATTTATGGCACTCTGGTCAGGCAGGTTCACCGAAAACGTGAGCGAGTTCACGCAGCGCTTCGGCGCGTCGCTGCCGGTCGACAAAGCGCTCTTCGCGCAGGACATCGCCGGCTCGAAAGCCCATGCGGCCATGCTGGCGAAGGCCGGCGTCATCGCGGACGAGGACGCCGCCGCCATCGCGGGCGGGCTCGAGCGCGTGCAGGACAGCATCGAGGCGGGGGAGTTCTCCTTCGACATCAACGACGAGGACATCCACATGTCCGTCGAGCGCGCGCTCATCGCCGACGTCGGCGACGCCGGCGCGCGCCTGCACACGGGCCGCAGCCGCAACGACCAGGTGGCCACCGACACGCGCCTGTTCGCCAAGCAGCGCTGCGAGGATCTCATGCACGCGAACGTGGCGCTGCGCCGCGCGCTCGTCGCGCAGGCCGAGGCCCATCCGGACGTCATCATGCCCGGCTACACGCACCTGCAGCACGCCCAGCCGGTGCTGTTCGCGCACCATATGCTGGCCTACGTGTGGATGCTCACACGCGACTACGGGCGCCTGATCTCCGCCCGTCGCGCCGCCGACGCCAGTCCGCTGGGCGCGGCGGCTCTCGCGGGCACCACGTACCCGCTCGACCGCCAGATGACGGCCGAGCAGCTGGGCTTCTCGCGGGTCATCCCGAACTCGCTCGACGCCGTGTCCGACCGCGACTTCCTGCTCGACCTGTCTTACGCCTGCAGCGTGTCGTGCATGCACCTGTCGCGCCTGTGCGAGGAGATCGTGCTGTGGTCCACGGCCGAGTTCGACTTCATCGAGCTCTCCGACGCGTTCTCCACGGGCTCGTCTATCATGCCGCAGAAGAAGAACCCCGATTTCGCCGAGCTCATCCGCGGCAAGACGGGGCGCGTGGTGGGCGACCTCGTGGCGCTGCTCGTCACCATGAAGGCGCTGCCCCTTGCGTACAACAAGGACTTGCAGGAGGACAAGGAGGGCGCCATCGACGCAGCCAAGACGCTCGAGGACTGCCTCGTGTGCGCGGCCGGTATGATCGAGACGATGTCGGTGAAGCCCGAGAGCATGCGCGCCCAGGCGAAGAAGGGCTACCTGGCCGCCACCGACGTGGCCGACTACCTGGCCAAGAAGGGCATGCCGTTCCGTCGGGCCCACGAGGTGGTGGGGCACCTCGTGCTGCTGTGCGAGCAGCGCGGCTGCGATTTGGAGGATTTGACGCTCGACGATTTCCGCGCGGAAAGCGAGCTGTTCGAGTCCGACATTGTGAACTGCCTCGATCTGGAAAGTATCGTGGCCGCCCGCACCACCGAGGGCGGCACCGGCCACGTCGCGGTGGCCGAGCAGCTCGCGCAGGCGAAGGCCGCTCTCGAGGCCGACGAAGCATCCCTCTAGGCCGCCCGCATGCGCCGCCCGCGCGCTCTAACTCCGTGCGGGCGGCGCGCTCTTTTGCTCCTCGCGTAAGTCGCGACGAAGCCCGGTTCTGTCGCTCTCGCCGACAGGCGGGCGGCCGCTGCCGCCGACGGTCGGCGCGCTTCCCATGCGGCCGCGCGCCTTGGCCGGTCTTCAAACATTCGTTTATCCGTTCGAGAATCAGCCTCCGAACGCCCCTCCGATTCGTTCGATTTTCGGCTTCCCATCGGCCCTTATATCGTTATGACCATTTTCCAACAAACTTATGTTGATTCATGAGGGGCATGATCCCGATGATACAATGGCGGAAGTTTTCTGGAGGTGTTCACGTGGCTTCACGTTCGATAAAGAATAGGCCCAGTGCCAAGAAGAAGCATCCCAAGATCGGGCTGCTCACCGTCGTCTGCGTTCTGGCGGCCGTAATTCTCGCGGGAGGCGTGGGCGTTTTCGCCGCTTGCTCCTCGTGGATCGGCGACTTGACCGACTATGACGTCACCAAGGCGGAGTCGTTCAACACGGCCATGCCTTCCGATATGTATGCGGTCGACGAGGCCACGCAGATGGCGCGGTTCCAGCTCGAGAACCGCGACCCCGTCAGCCTCGACCAGATCAGCCCGTACGTGCTCGAGGGCACGGTGGCCACCGAGGACGAGCGTTTCTACGAGCACGGTGGCTTCGACCTCTGGGGCATCATGCGCGCTGCGGTGGTCACGCTCACCGGCTCGGGTCGCGAGGGCGCATCCACCATCACCCAGCAGTTCGTGCGCAACACCATCCTCGCCGACGAGATGACCGACATTTCCATCAAGCGCAAGGTGCGCGAGATGTACCTGTCCGTGAAGCTCGAAGAGGTGTACTCCAAAGACGAGATATTGCGCATGTATCTGAACACCATCAACTACGGCAACGCCACGTACGGCATACAGGCCGCCTCGCAGCGCTACTTCTCGAAGAACGCGACCGACCTCACGTTGGCCGAGGCCGCCGCTCTCGTGGGCATTCCCCAGTCGCCCTCGAGCAACAACCCCATAGCCAACCCCGAGAACTGCCTGTCTCGGCGAAACCTCGTGCTCGATCGTATGCTGTCGAACGGCTACATTTCCCAAGAGGAGCACGATGCCGCCCAGAGTGAGGAATTGGTGCTCGACCAAACCCTTCCGGCCGAAGAGGGCATCTACCAGTACCCCCACTTCGTGCGCTACGTGCGCAACCTGCTCACCGATCCCGAGGGTCCCTACAAGTACTCGCTCAACGAGGTGAGCGGCGGTGGTTGGAAGATCGTCACCACGCTCGATCCTGCGATGCAGGAACAGGCCGAGGCGGCGGTAGACGAAAAGGTTGAGGGTTTGCACGAGGCCACCCGCAGCGATGCATTGCAGGGAGCCTTGGTGTCCATCGAGCCGTCTACGGGCAACATCAAGGCCATGGTGGGCGGCGATTCCGACGTGAACCTCGCCACCGGCGAGGGCGGCGATCCTCTAAAGCCTGGTCGGCCTACCGGCTCGTCGTTTAAGACGTTTACGCTCATCGCCGCGCTCGAGGCGGGCATCTCGCCCCAGACGATGCTCGACTGCACGTCGCCTGCCACCATTCCCAACACTCCTTACGGTTCGACGATACCGCCTCTTGAGAACATCGACAACCGCAACTACGGGACGCGCAGCATAGCGCGCGCCTTCGAAGCATCGTCGAACACGGGTTTCGTGCGGCTGCAAATGGCTGTTGGCATAGACAAGGTGGCCGAGGTGGCCGAGCGGATGGGCATCACGTCCCCTTTGAGCCAGACGGCGGCCATGACGCTCGGCACAAACAACGTGACGATGCTCGACATGGCCAGCGCCTATGCGGCCATCGCCAACGAGGGCGTCTACAACGATCCCAATCCCATTTTGAAGGTGTACGACGGCGACGGAAACCTGATCATCGACAATACGGCCGAAGAGGGCAGCGACCTCAAGAAAACGACGAGCAAGCAGGTCATCTCGCCCGAAGTCGCCCATGCGGCCACCGAAGTCATGAAAACTGTGGTGACCGGCGCGGAGGCGACCGGCCCCGAGGCGGCGCTGTCCAGCGGCCAGGTGGTGGCTGCCAAGACCGGAACAAGCGAGAACTACATGGACATCACGTTCTGCGGCATCACGCCTCAGCTGTCCACGTCCATTTGGCTGGGCGATCCCTCTTCTTCCGATCCGGAAGTCGGGGTCGCGCTGCCCAACCATACCACCGCGGCCGACGTGTTCAGCAACTTCATGAACGAGGCGCTGGCCGGTCGCCCGCTCGAAGATTTCGCAGATGCCGCCGATCCTCCGTACAAGACGTTCTCCGACAGCACCTACCATGTGGGCGGATACGGTTACTCGTCGAGCTCGAGCTCGAGCGATTCCTCGGATGACAAGTCGAAGCCCAGCGATTCGAGCAGCACTGGCTCCGGCTCGTCCACGGGTGGCGGCACGACCGGCGGAACCGATACGCCAGGTGGTGGTGGCACGACCGGCGGCGGCACCGGTGGAGGCACGGGAGGCGGCGAGACCGGCGGCGGTGGCACCGGCGACAACCCCGGCGGCGGCACCGGCGGCGGTGAAACAGGCGGCGGCGACAACCCCGGCGGCGGCACCGGTGGAGGTGAGACCGGCGGCGGTGGCACCGGCGGTGGAACCGGTGGAGGCACCGGAGGCGGTGCGACTCCTGCTTCGTTGGCGGTCAGGTTCGCTGCTCCGACGATTTGGTCGCGCGGGCTCGGGCTGTTTGCGGCATAATAAGACAAACCGGAATCATATAAGCTTACGCGCCGCATCGAGCGGCGCTTCACTCGACAGGGAAGTAGGTTGTACATGAAACGTTCCATGCTCATCAAGGTCGTCGGCGTCGTATGCGCGACTGCCGTGATGGTTGCCGCGCTCGCCGGATGCGCGTCGCAGGAAAGCGCCGCAACGAAGCAGCAGGCTGAGAACCGGCAGTACATGACCCAGGTGAACCAAGTCATGGAAGACCTGCAAAGCAGGCTGTCCAGCTTCACCGATGCGGTGTCGCGAGGCGATGTCGTGGGTATGAGGATGCAGGCTGACAACGCCTTCAAATCGCTCGACGAACTGGGCAAGCTTACGGTGCCCGACGATTTGAAGGACGTCCAGCAGGAGTACGTCGATGGTACGAACAAGCTCAAAGACGCCTTGAACTCCTACATCGAGCTGTACACGGAAATCGACAGCGCCACCGAAGCGCAGCCCTTCGACTGGTCCACTTACGATCAGCGTATCGCGGACATCAAGAGCGCGTACGACGAGGGCATCGGCAAGCTCCAGTCGGGCGACAACAAGGCCACCGAGAAGAACTAGGGCCTTTTCAAGGAGCTATGGCAACCGTGCAGCTTGAGTGCTGTTTGCAAGGGGATTGTGTCAAAAGTTCCATTTAGACGTTTTTGTAGGGCAAGGGCAGAGTCCTTGCCCTACAGCTCGACCAACGCAGACATGCCTCCCTGGTCCTTTTGATACAGCTTCGCCCGGCGAAGGCGCATTTCCGCAGGTTGATGATAGGGGCAGAACCCTTTGCCCCGCAGAGTCGCCCGCCGCGAATCCGCAGATCGGCAACTCCCCGCACACTTCGACACATCGCAAAACGAACGCCCCGTCTACACCAAAGTGGACGGGGCGTTCGTTCGTTTCAGGAGGGCGTGACGTCGTGCGTCTCAGGTTCCCGTATCGGGGGTCGGAGTCGGGTCAGGCGTTGGGTCGGCTGGCTTCGGCCCCTTGGATACCGTAAGGATGATGTTCGATCCCTGCACGGCCTGGCTCATCACGACGTTGGCCGGAACGGTGTCCGAGTACTCGTACGCCGCGTACGCGTTGTAGCCGCTAAGCAGCCCCGTGGCCTCATCGAGTGTCTTGCCCACCACGTTGGGTGCCTTCGAGGCGTCTTTCTCCTCTTCTTTCTCGTACTTCTTCTTCTGCTCCGTGTTGAACGCGTTCTTGTACTCAGGATCCTTCGTCTCGGGGAACGGCACGATCTCCGTGCCCTCGAGCGCCTGCGACATAAAGTCCTGCCAAAGATCGTTGCAGTTCAGGTAGCGATCGGTCTCGATATGGCCCGACGGATTGCCTATCCACGTGGAGCAAACAAGCTGAGGCGCGTAACCGACGAGCCAGTGATCGGCGAAATCGTCCGACGTTCCCGTCTTGCCCGCCACGGGCTGCCCGTTGTGGGGTCCCTTGCCGTAGGCCGTTCCCTCGGACGTCTCGAACACGGTGCGCAGCACTTTGGTTTCCGCGCCGGCAACCTCTTCGCTCATGACGCGCTCGCCCTCATCCGAGGCTTCGTATACAACCTCGCCGCTCTTTTTGACGATCTTCGAAATGGCGACCGGGTTGTGCTTGACGCCGCCTGTCGCGAAGGTTCCGTAGGCGCTCGCCATCTCGAGCGGCGTCACGCTGCCCGAACCCGTGGTAACGGCAAGGACGTTGGGGAGGTCGGAGGTTATGCCTGCGCGCTGAGCCATGTTGATAACCTTGCCGGGCGTCAGCTGCTCGGTGAGCCGTATGTAGCCGGTGTTCGAAGAGACGGCCGTCGCGCTCTGTATGCTCCTTATGCCGTAGTTGGCGTTATCGAAGTTTTCGATACGTGTTCCGTCCGTGAGGGTCATCGGCCCTGTGCAATCAATGAGCGTTTTGGGGTTGATGCCGTCTTCGATGGCGGCGCCGAGCGCGAATGCCTTGAACGTCGAACCGGCTTGGCGTCCGGTTCCGCCCTCTCCGGTGGCGATGTTCGCCTGGTTCTCGTAGAAATCCTTGCCTCCTACCATGGCCTTGATGTGTCCGGTAGAAGGCTCCAGCGCGACAAGCGACGCGTCAAGATCTTCGTCCATGCGTGCCCGCTGCGTAGCGCAAGCTTCTTCAGCCATGTTTTGCATGGCGGGATCGAGGGTCGTATAAATGGTGTAGCCGCCTTCGAATAGGTCTCCGTCGGACATGTTGTAATCCGCCCCATGGTTGAGCAGGAGATTGCGCACGTAGCTCGTGAAGTACGGGTACGCGTAGATGCCGTCGGCCGGCGCGTCGGGCGCCGGGTTCAAACCCAGCTCTTCGCTTTGCGCCGCGTCGTGCTCTTCCTTCGTGATGTCGCCGGCCGTGAGCATGCGGTCGAGCACCACGTTGCGACGCGTTTGGCACGCTTCGGGATTCGTCTTGGGGTTGAGGTAGGTGGGGGACTGCGGGATGCCCACCAGCGTCGCCGCCTGCGCGAGCGTGAGGTCGAGCGCGGACACCTGGAAGTAGTTCTGCGCCGCCGCCTCGATGCCGTAGCAGCCGTCGCCGTAGTTGATGGTGTTCAGGTACATGAGAAGGATCTCGTCCTTCGTGTGCATTTTCTCGAAGTCGATGGCGAGCTGAGCTTCGCGGATCTTGCGCTCGAACGAGATGTCGGTGGCCTCTTCGGACAGCACGGTATTGCGCATGAGCTGCTGCGTGATGGTCGAGGCGCCTTCGAGGGCGCCGCCGCCGATGTTGACCAACACGGCGCGAGCGATGCCGGGAAGGTCCACGCCGGTGTGCTCGTAGAAGCGCACGTCCTCCGTGTCCACGGTGCCTTTAAGCACATAGGGGCTCACCTGGTCCGCCGAGGTGAGCGGGTCGCGCTTCTCCAATTGGAACTCGGCCAGAAGCGTGCTGTTGTCGCCCGCGTACATGGTGGACTCCTGCGCGTAGTTGAACGCGTCGGTGCTCGCGAGGCTGGGAAGGTCGTTCGTCCAATCGCGCATCACGTGGAGCACGCCTTGAACGCCCTGGTACGCTACGAAGCAAAGGGCCACCGCTGCGACGAGCAGAAGCCACTTTGCGGCATGGGTGCGCGTTTCGCGCTGTTTTCGCCGTATTTTCATGGTTGGATTATACTACCATACTGCCGTTGCCGAATCGTAATGAGGTGGCCCGGCGCAAGGAAATGAGCATAAAGCGGCTGTTCGCACGCATAAACTTGAACTGACCGCAGAATATACGCAGTGAGGAATGACATGTCGCATCACATCGAAGAGGCCGCCCCGGTCGAGCTGCTCGCCCCCGCCGGAAGCGCGGAGGCGCTGCACGCGGCGGTCGCCGGCGGAGCCGACGCCGTCTATCTCGGCCTCGACGCGTTCAACGCGCGCCGCAACGCCGACAATTTCACGCTCGAAACGCTTGCCGACGCCTGCGACTACGCGCACCTGCGCGGCGTGCGCGTGTACGTGACGTTGAACATCGCCATCCTGCCCTCGGAGATCGATCGGGCGCTCGAATGCGCGCGGCAGGCGTACCGTGCGGGTGCCGACGCGCTCATCGTGCAGGACATCGGTCTGGCCGCGGAGCTCTCGCGGACGCTCCATCAGGCGCGCTTGCATATATCCACGCAGATGAACACCCATAACGCCGCCGGCATCGAAGCGGCCGCCAAGTTGGGCGCCCGCCGCGTGACGCTCGCCCGCGAGCTGTCGCTGGCGGAGGTGGCGCACCTGTCGTCCGCGGCGTCCGACCTCGGCATGGAGGTGGAGGCGTTCGCACATGGCGCGCTGTGCGTGTGCTATTCGGGGCAATGCTTCATGTCCTCGATGATAGGGGGGCGTTCCGCCAACCGGGGCCTCTGCGCCCAGGCGTGCCGGTTGCCCTACGAGCTGCGCAACCGGGCGCAGCGCAAGGAGCTGCCCTCGCCGGGCGACCATCTGCTCTCCCCGCAGGACCTGTGCACCATCGACTTGGTGCCCGAACTGGTGGAGGCGGGCGTCGCCTCGCTCAAGATCGAGGGACGCATGAAATCCGCCGACTACGTGTTCGCGGTCACGTCCGCCTACCGCGCGGTGCTCGATCGCGTGCTCGCGACGAGGGGGATGCCGAGGTTGTCCGCAGGGGCGATCTCCAGATCGCCCGTTTCGCCGCAGGCGGAAAACCAGCCCGTGAGCGCCACCGCTGACGAGCGCCGCGCGCTCGAGGAGGCGTTCTCGCGCGGCTTCACCACGGCGTACCTCACGGGGCAGCGCGGCAACGACATCATGAGCTACGGCCGCCCCAACAATCGCGGCGTGTTCGTTGGCCGCGTGGCGTACGCGCGCGACGGCGTGGCGGCCATCGCGGCCGAAGAGGAGCTGCACGAGGGCGACGTGCTGGAGTTCTGGACGAACAAGGGTCATTTCGCCCACACGCTCGGTCCCATCGAGGTCGACAAGAACGGAAGCGTGCGCACGGCGCCCCAGCGCGCGGTAGGCAAGGGCGACCGCGTGTTCCGCGTGCGCAACGCCGCTGCCGGGTTCGCCGACGATCCGCTCTCGCCGCGCGTGCTTGTCGCGGGCTCGGTAAAGCTGCGCAGGGGCGAGCCGTTGCGCATGGAGTTCTCGCTTGCCGATTCGGGCGACTCCGCCCGCGTGGTCGGCTCCGCCGAAGGCGACGTCGTGGAAGCCGCGCGCACGAAGGCCGTGGAGGAGCAGGACGTGCGCGCGCATATCGACCGCCTCGGGCAAACGCCCTTCGAGCTCGCATCGCTCGACGTCGACCTCGACGAGGGCGTGGGCATCGGGTTCTCCCAGCTGCACCGCATCCGGGCGGAGGCGCTCGACGACCTCGCGGCGCGCCTGCTCGCGCCCTATCGCGACCGGGCTCTGCCGCGTGTTCAGGAGCGCGCCCGCCGAGCGCCCGCCGAGCGCCGTGGCTGCGCCATCGCGGCATGGGCGACCAATCCCGCGTGCGCCCGCGCCGCCAAGCGCGCCGGCGCCGACGTGGTCTACGTGCCCGCGCTCAACTACAAGCGCGGCGAGGCTGTCATCGCCGGTCAGCGCACCGGCACGGCGGAGCAGGCGGGATACCCGAAGCAGTGCGTCACGGCGCTTCCCGTCGTCGACCACGATCTGGTGCCCGGCACGCGCGAAGAGCTGCTCGGCTTCGATCCTTGGCGCTACGTGAAACCCGGCAAGCCCGTGCTCGCCGAGAACCTGGGAGCTGTCGTGCGCGCCCTCGAGCTGGGGGCTGCGGTCGAGGCGGGGCCGCACCTGCCCGTCACGAATCGCCTTTCGCTCGAAACGATGGCCGATCTGGGCGTCGAGCGCGTGTGGCTTTCACCCGAGCTCACGCTGGGCCAGGTGGCCGACCTCGCGGAAAACGCGCCCGTTGCGCTCGGCCTCACCATCATGGGCGCCCAAGAGCTCATGGTCTGCGAGCACTGCCTGCTCATGAGCCAGGGCCCGTGCAACGAGCGCTGCGACGAATGCGCGCGCCGCAAGAGCCCGCACTACCTCAAAGATCGCAAGGACTACGAGTTCCCGGTGGTCACCGACGCGCTCGGACGCAGCCATGTGTACAACGGCGTGGTCCTCGACGTGGTCCCTGCCGTGCCCGACCTTATCGCGGCCGGTGTGTCCGCACTTATGGTGGACGCCACCCTCATGAACGTCGAAGAGACGCACGCCGCCGTGTCCCGCGTCGTCCGCGCCCGCGACGTGGCGCAGCGCGACGGCAACGCCCTCGCCAAAACCCCCGGAACCACGAGCGGCCACCTTTACCGAGGCGTCTCGTAGGTTTCCTCGGAGCTGTTTGCGAGGCTTGCCGGTCGAACGTGGGGGCGGTCTGCTGCCGCCCGGTGCGGCACGTAGATTTTCCGTAGGGGCGGGCTGCTGCCCGCCCGGCGCGGCGCCCCGCAAGTGCGTGGCCTATGCGGCGAGCAGCGAGAAACGGCTCGCAACTCGCCCTGCGAGCAGCGCAATCGACGCCCGCTCGAGCGCCGCGATCCCTTGCCCGCACGGCGAACCGCGCGTCCGATCTCCTCGTAACCTCGCCTCGCCCCTCGTAGGGGCGCTCTCCAGAGCGCCCGTTCCGGCGAAGCCGGAACATCGCCCTCCATATATGCTAGAATCTCCAACACTATATATAGTAAGGAAAGAGGACTCGATGCTATCCGCTGAAGAACAACTGCACACCATCGCCTCCGGCGCCGCCAAGATCGTGCCGGAAAGCGCGCTGCTCGAGAAGCTGAAGCGCGGCACGCCCCTGAACATCAAGCTGGGCGTCGACCCCACGGCCCCCGACATCCACCTCGGCCACGCCGTGCCCCTGCGCAAGCTGCGCCAGTTCCAGGACCTCGGCCACGGCGTCACGCTCATCATCGGCGACGGCACCGCGCTCATCGGCGACCCGTCGGGCCGCAACTCCACGCGCCCGCAGCTCACGTCCGAGCAGATCAAGGCGAACGCCCAAACCTACGTGGACCAGGCGTTCAAGATCCTCGACCCCGAGAAGACCACGCTGCGCTACAACTCCGAATGGCTGCTCGCGCTCAACCTGGAGGGATTGCTCAAGCTGGCCAGCAACTTCACCGTGGCCCGCATCCTCGAGCGCGACGACTTCCACAACCGCTACACGTCCAACCTTCCCATCAGCCTGCACGAGTTCCTCTACCCGCTCATGCAGGCCTACGACTCGGTCGTCATCAAGGCCGACGTGGAGCTGGGCGGCACCGATCAGCTGTTCAACCTGCTGGCCGGCCGTGAGCTCATGGAGAAGATGGGTATGGAGCCGCAGGTGTGCCTCACGCTGCCTTTGCTCGAGGGCACCGACGGCGTGCAGAAGATGTCGAAGAGCTACGGCAACTACATCGGCCTCACCGACGAGCCGGACGACATGTTCGGCAAGGTCATGTCCATTCCCGACGAGCTCATGGTGAAGTACTATCGCCTGGCTTCCGCGCTGCCGGTCGACCAGATCGACGAGATCGAGCGCGGCTTGGCCGCCGACGAGCTGCATCCCAACAAGGTCAAGCGCGCCCTGGCCCGAAACATCGTGGCGGCGTACTACGACGAAGGCGCGGCGCAGGCGGCCGAGGAGGCGTTCGACCTCGTGTTCAAGCAGCATGCCGTGCCCGACGACATCCCCGAGTTCAAGGCCGACCTCGCGCCCAACGACGAGGGCAAGGTCTACCTGGCCAAGCTCATCGCCGATGCGGGCCTCGCGGCCAGCGCGGGCGAGGCGCGCCGCCTCATCGACGGCGGCGGCGTGAAGGTGAACGGCGAGCCGGTGGCCGCCAAATCCTACAACGTCGATCCGGCCCTGCTGGAAGGCGCCACGCTCCAGGTGGGCAAGCGCAAGTTCGTGCGTCTGGTCTAGCATTCGGATCGCTACTGGCCCGCTTCGCCTTACCGGCGAAGCGGGCTTTTTTCGCATAAACGAGAACTTTTTCAAAAAGCTTGCAAGGATTCGCCCGGCTCGCTCGTGTTAGCGGTGAAGGAAGCATCGAGCCGAACCACAGGAGGACCGACCTATGAAGAAGAGAACGATCGCCATCGCCGCTGCGTTTCTGCTGGCCGTGGTGGCCGTGCCCACGATCGCGTTCGCAAACGCGATGCCTGCCGCATTGTCGAAGGCACCCGCCGCGATGCAGGAGCCGCAGGCCGTCGAGCCTGTTGCCGAGCGCACCGCCGCGGCTTGCGTGGGCTTCGCAGACGCCGACTACGACGGCATCTGCGACAACTGCGGCGCAGGCGCCCAGGGAACCCACCATCGCGGCTACGTCGACGCCGACGGCGACGGGGTCTGCGACAACTACGCCGCGGGAACCTGTCCGGGCAACGGCAACGGCTGCGGCGCTTACGGTCGCGGCGGCTACGTCGACGCCGATGGGGATGGGGTCTGCGACAATTACGGAACGGCCCGCGGCGCCGGAACCGGTCAGGGCTACGTCGACGCGAACGGCGACGGCGTCTGCGACAACTACGCCGCTGGCGCATGCCCGGGCAACGGCCAGGGCAACGGGTGCGGCAACGGCGGCGCCTGCGGCCAAGGGGCCGGCCAGGGTCAGGCCCGAGGCGGCCATCACGGTCGGGGCTGCTAGCGCCGTCGGCGCGCCGGGCGAAGCGTGAGGCCGCACGAGGACATAGAGAGAGCAATGGACGTGCACGGGTCTACGGTATGGCGCGTGTGCGTCCTCTACTTTCGCGCCTCGGCCGACGCCCAAGACGCGTTCCAAGACACGATGGTCAAGTACGCGCTGGCCGATGCCGTGGCGTTCAACGATGAAGAGCACCGCAAGGCGTGGCTTATCCGCGTGGCTACCAACACCTGCAAGGACATGCTCAAGGCGGCGAGTCGCGCCCATGTGCCGTTCGACGAGGGTGCGTGTGCGGAGAGGCTCGTTTCGAGCGACGCGGAAACGCAGCCCGCATCGTTTTCCAGCGAAGTGGTGGATGCCATGCGCAACCTCACCGATCCGCCGCGCACGCCCCTGTACCTCTCTTTGTACGAGGGGTACACCGCCCCCGAGATCGCGCGCATGGTCGACGCGCCCGTCAACACGGTTTACTCGTGGATCGCGCGCGGCAAGACGCTGCTGAAGGAGGCCCTGTCATGAGCGATTTGGAACGGCGCGTTCGCGAGGCCTTCGACGAGGTGGAGCTTCCCTCCGAAACGAGGACCCGCACCCTCGCCGCCATCGACGCCTTGTCCGTGCAGGAAAAGGAAAGCGGGACGGCCGCCGTGCGGAAGACGATCGAATCCGCTGAACGGGAAGCGGCTGAACCCGCTATGCGAAGCGACGCGGCTGCGGCCGCGAGCCGCGCCCCTCGCCTCGTCGCGTGGCGCCGCGCCGCCGCCGCTCTCGCCGCATGCCTGGTGTTGGCGGTCATCGGCCTGACGGGCTCGCGGCTGTACTTCGAGGAGACGGCCTTCGTGGACATCGACGTGAACCCCTCGATCGAGCTCGGTATCAACCGGTTCGACATCGTCGTGTCGGCCCGTGCTTACAACAACGACGGCGAAGCGCTGCTCGAGGCCGTTTCGATCACGGGCAAGCGTTACGACGCCGCCGTCGCCGAGCTCACTTCGAGCGAGGCGTTCGAGCCTTATGCGAGCGGCGACGCTTTCGTGGCGATAAGCGTCGTGGCCGACGACGCCCGTCAATCCGACGCGCTTCGCGCGCAAAGCGACGCCCGCTTGCGCGATCTTCCCTGCGAGGGGGCCTGTCACGCCGTCGACGCGGAAACCCATGCGGCGGCGTCCGCGTCCGGCATGGGCACGGCGCGCTATCAGGCTGCGCTAGAGCTTATGGCGTTGGACGACACCCTCACGCTCGAAGACTGCGCCCGTATGAGCATGCACGAGCTGCGCGACCGTATCGCCGCGCTCGACGGAGACGCCGCCGGCGAACCCGATGGGCAGGGCGCGGGATACGGCGAGCAGGCGCACGACGGCGCGGGAGGCGGCGGCCATGGGCAAGGAGTCCAAGGCCAAGGAAAGGGCGAGGGCGGCAAAGGACACCACGCCGACTAAGGCCGCGCGGGATCCTCCGGCTCCGCGCTTCACGCTCCGCTCAGGATGACAACGCGTCGGCTTGCGGAATGTCAATAGCGGTATAACAGCGGAACCTTTCGTCGAGGGCTCGCCGACCTCTCTCTGTCCTCGCTCCGGGCAAGCGTTCCCTTGGGCAGAACGACGACCGCGATCGAGCGGGGGAGGGAGCGTCCCTCGTCCGCCCGATCGCGCCCCTATCGGCGCCAGATGATCCCATTCACAATCTCCGCACTCATGCTAAGGGCTCTCATCAGGCATTATGCCGAAAGGTGTCAAAAAGTTTACAGAATTTTGCAATTAACCATTGCGTTGGTAATAGCTTACCGGTATTATACAAAACCCGCGCTTGAGGAGAGCGTGGGACGTTTCTTCGGAAGAGCTTGCTTCAAAGCTCGAAGATCGAGAATCCGTTTCAACGGCAGCTCGAAAAACTTCGAAAGTTTTTGAAAAAAGTTCTTGACACCGGGGCAACGGGAAGGTAAAGTATCTCCTTGCGCCGCTCGCCCCGAAAGGGAGCGGCGAGCCCCCCGGAAGGGGAGGCGAGAACCTTGAAAACCGGATATTGCGAGATGAATCGAATCAAGTACGGAGAACCCGTCCGCCGAACCCGGCCCACCGAAGGGCAGGGGGAGGCGGCGAAGAAGAACCAGATCGAACGTGCGGCAGCGATGCCGCGCTCTTTAAACGGAGAGTTTGATCCTGGCTCAGGATGAACGCTGGCGGCGTGCCTAACACATGCAAGTCGAACGATTAAACCGCCTTCGGGCGGACATAGAGTGGCGAACGGGTGAGTAACACGTGACCAACCTGCCCCCCTCCCCGGGATAACGCGAGGAAACCCGCGCTAATACCGGATACTCCGCCCCTCCCGCATGGGAGGGGCGGGAAAGCCCCGACGGAGGGGGATGGGGTCGCGGCCCATTAGGTAGACGGCGGGGCAACGGCCCACCGTGCCTGCGATGGGTAGCCGGGTTGAGAGACCGACCGGCCACATTGGGACTGAGATACGGCCCAGACTCCTACGGGAGGCAGCAGTGGGGAATTTTGCGCAATGGGGGCAACCCTGACGCAGCAACGCCGCGTGCGGGATGACGGCCTTCGGGTTGTAAACCGCTTTCAGCAGGGAAGATTATGACGGTACCTGCAGAAGAAGCTCCGGCTAACTACGTGCCAGCAGCCGCGGTAATACGTAGGGAGCGAGCGTTATCCGGATTCATTGGGCGTAAAGCGCGCGTAGGCGGGCGTTTAAGCGGAATCTCTAATCCGAGGGCTCAACCCCCGGCCGGATTCCGAACTGGACGCCTCGAGTTCGGTAGAGGAAGATGGAATTCCCGGTGTAGCGGTGGAATGCGCAGATATCGGGAAGAACACCGATGGCGAAGGCAGTCTTCTGGGCCGCGACTGACGCTGAGGCGCGAAAGCTGGGGGAGCGAACAGGATTAGATACCCTGGTAGTCCCAGCCGTAAACGATGGATACTAGGTGTGGGGGGATCGACCCTCCGTGCCGCAGCCAACGCATTAAGTATCCCGCCTGGGGAGTACGGCCGCAAGGCTAAAACTCAAAGGAATTGACGGGGGCCCGCACAAGCAGCGGAGCATGTGGCTTAATTCGAAGCAACGCGAAGAACCTTACCAGGGCTTGACATGCAGGTGAAGCGGCGGAAACGCCGTGGCCGAGAGGAGCCTGCGCAGGTGGTGCATGGCTGTCGTCAGCTCGTGTCGTGAGATGTTGGGTTAAGTCCCGCAACGAGCGCAACCCCTGCCGTATGTTGCCAGCATTGAGTTGGGGACTCATACGGGACTGCCGGCGTCAAGCCGGAGGAAGGTGGGGACGACGTCAAGTCATCATGCCCTTTATGCCCTGGGCTGCACACGTGCTACAATGGCCGGTACAACGGGCCGCGACCTGGCGACAGGAAGCGAATCCCTCAAAGCCGGCCCCAGTTCGGATCGGAGGCTGCAACCCGCCTCCGTGAAGTCGGAGTTGCTAGTAATCGCGGATCAGCATGCCGCGGTGAATACGTTCCCGGGCCTTGTACACACCGCCCGTCACACCACCCGAGTTGTCTGCACCCGAAGCCGCCGGCCGAACCCGCAAGGGGCGGAGGCGTCGAAGGTGTGGAGGGTAAGGGGGGTGAAGTCGTAACAAGGTAGCCGTACCGGAAGGTGCGGCTGGATCACCTCCTTTCTAGGGAGACACCGAGAAGTGTCCGACGAGGTCGAGCCTTGCGCTCCCTCGCCTGGAAGAGATTTTTACCTAAGAGATTCTACAGGGCTCTCCGCCCGACCTCGCAATACCCGGTTTCGAGGGCTCTCGCCCTCGGAGCGCCCGGACGGGCGCTCCGCGCACCTTGACAGTTGCATAGCGTAGCATCGAAAAATGAGAATCAATGATTAGCAATAGTCATAACGATTCGCATCGAACGATCGCGAATAAGAACGATATGGATACCTGAAACACCAAGAGTCAGAAGAAGATGTCAAGGGCGCACGGCGGATGCCTTGGCACAGGAAGCCGAAGAAGGACGCGGCAAGCCGCGATAGTCTGCGGGGAGGGGCAAACACCCTTCGATCCGCAGGTTTCCGAATGGGGGAACCCGGCCGGGGTCATGCCCGGTCACCCCGAGCTGAATCAAATAGGCTCGGAGGAGGCAACCCGGGGAACTGAAACATCTAAGTACCCGGAGGAACAGAAATCAACCGAGATTGCGCGAGTAGCGGCGAGCGAAAGCGCACCAGCCCAAACCCATGCACGTGTAAGCTTGAGGGCGTTGCTGCATGAGGCGTTGTGGGACCTTCCCTTTCCGGGGCCTCAGACCCGGGACGGAGTTACAAAGCCACGAGGTAGCGGAACGGCATGGAAAGGCCGGCCGGAGCGGGTAAGAGCCCCGTACGCGAAACCCCGCGGCCTCCGAGGAAGGCACCCGAGTAATGCCGGACACGTGAAATCCGGTATGAATCCGGGGGGACCACCCTCCAAGGCTGAATACTCTCCTGTGACCGATAGCGAACCAGTACCGTGAGGGAAAGGTGAAAAGCACCCCGAGAGGGGAGTGAAACAGTACCTGAAACCGTGCGCCTACAAGCAGTCGGAGCCCCCTTGCGGGGTGACGGCGTGCCTTTTGTAGAATGAGCCAGCGAGTTGCGGTAAGCGGCGAGGTTAAGGTTTGAACCGAGCCGCAGTGAAAGCGAGCCTTTAAGATGGCGATTCAGTCGCTTGCCGCAGACGCGAAGCCGGGTGAGCTATCCATGGGCAGGCTGAAGCGGGGGTAAGACCCCGTGGAGGGCCGAACCCACTTCGGTTGAAAACGGAGGGGATGACCCGTGGATAGGGGTGAAAGGCCAATCAAACCCGGAGATATCTCGTTCTCCCCGAAATAGCTTTAGGGCTAGCCTCGACCGTTCAGTGCCGGAGGTAGAGCACTGGATCTTCTAGGGGGCTTCACCGCCTACCGAAAAGAACCAAACTCCGAATACCGGTACTTCAGAGGTCGGGAGTCAGAGCATGTGGGCTAAGCTGTGTGCTCGAAAGGGAAACAGCCCAGACCGCCCGCTAAGGTCCCCAAGTTCGTGCTGAGTGGCAAAGGATGTGCGTTTGCCTAGACAACCAGGATGTTGGCTTAGAAGCAGCCATGCATTTAAAGAGTGCGTAACAGCTCACTGGTCAAGTGGACATGCGCCGACAATTCACGGGGCTAAGCACGGCACCGAAGCGGCGGACTGATTTATTTCAGTGGTAGGGGAGCTTTCCACGGGGGGCGAAGCCGGCGGGCGACCGCTGGTGGACCGCGTGGAAGTGAGAATGCTGGCATGAGTAACGAGAGCGGCGCGAGAAACGCCGCCGCCGTAAGCCTAAGGGTTCCTGGGCAAGGCTAATCCTCCCAGGGTCAGTCGGGAGCTAAGGCGAGGCCGGAAGGCGTAGCCGATGCACAACGGGTCGATATTCCCGTACCGCTGACGAGCGTTTGACCGACGGGGTGACGGAGAAGGGTAGCCGGGCGGGGTTCTGGACGTCCCCGTGAAAGCGCGTAGGGCGCGGAGCATGGAAATCAGCTCCGCGAGAGGCCCGAGACGCGAGACGAAGCCATCAGGCGAAGTCGGCGAGCCCATGCTTCCGAGAAAAACCTCTAGGGAGCTTTGTCGGCGCCCGTACCAAAACCGACACAGGTGGGCGGGTAGAACATACCGAGGCGATCGGGAGAACCATGGTTAAGGAACTCGGCATACTGGCTCCGTAACTTCGGGAGAAGGAGCGCCCTTTCCGGTGACGGCACTTGCTGCCCGAGCGGGAGGGGGCCGCAGCGAAACGGCCCAAGCGACTGTTTATCAAAAACACAGGACTCTGCGAAGCCGCAAGGCGAAGTATAGGGTCTGACGCCTGCCCGGTGCCGGAAGGTTACGTGGATGGGTTAGCCTCACGGCGAAGCTCTGAAACTAAGCCCCGGTAAACGGCGGCCGTAACTATAACGGTCCTAAGGTAGCGAAATTCCTTGTCGGGTAAGTTCCGACCTGCACGAATGGCGTAACGATTTGGGCGCTGTCTCAACCATGGACCCGGTGAAATTGTATTATTCGTGAAGATGCGAATTACCTGCGGAAGGACGGAAAGACCCCGTGAACCTTTACTGCAGCTTGACATTGGTCGTTGGCTCGGCGCGTAGAGGATAGGCAGGAGGCTTCGAAGCGGGGACGCCAGTTCCCGTGGAGCCGACCTTGGAATACTGCCCTCGTCGTTCCGGCGACCTAACCCCCGGCCGTGATCCGGCGGGGGGACCGTGTCAGGCGGGTAGTTTGACTGGGGCGGTCGCCTCCTAAAATGTAACGGAGGCGCGCAAAGGTCCGCTCAGGACGGTCGGCAACCGTCCCGAGAGCGCAAGAGTGCAAGCGGGCTTGACTGCGAGGGCCACAACCCGAGCAGGTGCGAAAGCAGGTTCTAGTGATCCGGCGGCTCAGAGTGGAATGGCCGTCGCTCAACGGATAAAAGGTACTCCGGGGATAACAGGCTGATCTTGCCCAAGAGTCCACATCGACGGCAAGGTTTGGCACCTCGATGTCGGCTCATCGCATCCTGGGGCTGAAGTCGGTCCCAAGGGTACGGCTGTTCGCCGTTTAAAGCGGTACGCGAGCTGGGTTCAGAACGTCGTGAGACAGTTCGGTCCCTATCCTCCGCAGGCGCAAGGGAATTGAGGAGATCTGCCCCTAGTACGAGAGGACCGGGGTGGACGGACCTCTGGTGACGCGGTTGTCGACCAACGGCACCGCCGCCTAGCTACGTCCGGCACGGATAACCGCTGAAAGCATCTAAGTGGGAAGCCGCCTCCAAGATGAGTTCCCTTTCCGGTAAGGGCCCAGGTAGACTACCTGGTCGATAGGGCGCAGCTGCAAGCACGGCAACGTGTTCAGGCGAGCGCTACTAATAGCCCGAGCTCTTCTTCATGTACTTTGGAATCCATATGGGTTCCGCGATCGGCTTCGATGCCCGCTATGCGACCGCCAGGGTGGCGCGAGGCCGCCGGGCGGGGCAGATTCTGCCCGCGGGAGCATCCCCCGCGAGCGCGACCATGGAGGCGGGGATCACCCGATCCCATTCCGAACTCGGAAGTTAAGCCCGCCATCGCCGAAAGTACTGCGGCGTCAGGCCGTGGGAGGATAGGGCGTCGCGCTCGCGGAGGATGCTTTCTTTTTCGCAGGGCCCCCGGACACCGTCCGGGGGCCCTGCGGCGTTCCGGGGGCCCGCGGCGCGCGGGACGGGAGCGCCTGCGGCTGGAATGCGGCTCTGAACTGCGTGCCTCGGAAGCCCGAGATTACCGCCATTCCGTGCTTAGCTATCGACCCAGGGCTATCACTTTCAAGCTGCTGCTGTTTTTCAACTATTGTAAGTTGCGGATATTCAATCTAGCATTTAGTATTGTGAAAGTATTTACGTATAGGACTATTCGTTCGAAAGTGACTGAAGATGCCGAGTGAGCGTTCGAGGGTTTGCGCACCATCCGTATTTGCCTTTGCGATCGCGGCCGCCGCGATGCTCTGCCCGGGGTTGGCGTACGCGGCCGACCTTCCAAGCGAGGGGGACGGCGGCGCGCCGGTTCCGGCAGAGGCCGCGGGCCGGGATGGCGGAGATGGCGCCCTCGGCGCAGGTTGCGAGTTGGACGGCGGTGCGAGCGCCGATGGCCCGGGCTCCCAAATGGGCGCGACGGGCGGCGCTCGGGGGGACGCCTCCGAGACGGGCGGGCCGACAGGGCCGGGCGCCTCGGTTGGCGAGGGCGGCGAGGCCGCTTCGCCCGAGGGCGAGGCCCTGATCCCGGAAGGCGACGAGCCCGGAGCGGTCGAGGAGGAGGGCGTGCCGACCGCGGCCAATAGCTCAGCCCCCGAGCCTGCGGCGCCTGCCAAGAGCGGCTGGGTGGAAGACGCCTCCGGCGACGTGTACTACTACGATGGCGGATCCGCCCATACCGGCTGGCTGGTCGACGGGGGCCGCTTGGACTACGGCGTGCAGCGCTATTGGTTTGCCGCGGACGGCAGGCTCGTCAGGGGCAGCTTGATAGACGCTTCCGATGCGGGCTGGTGGGCCTACGCCCGCCCCGAGGGGTTCGTGGTGCGCGGGGTGTACGTCGATCCGGGCACGGGCTACGTTTACCTTGCCGACAACGACGGGCGTTTGGAGGAGGCCGGCTGGCGCGTGACCGACGCCTACGGCCAGGGCGTCCAGCGCTACTGGATAGATCCTGTCGCTCGGGCCGCGGTGCCCGGGTACTCGGAGGACGGCTATGCGCACTACGCCACGTCGGAAGGCTACGTCCTGCGCGGCAAGCTCGACGACGGCGCAGGCCGCGTCTACCTGGCCGACAACGACGGCCGCCTCGCCGACGGCGAGGGCTGGATCGTGACCGGCGCCTACGACGGCGGGGTGCTGCAGCGCTACTACCTGGACGGCGCGGCCCACGCGGCGTGCAGCGGCTACTTCAGCGTCGACGGCGCGAACTACTTCGGCCTGGGCGGCCAGGGCTACGTGCTGCGAGGCGTGGGCCGGGGCGTGAGGGGCGATTGGCTCGTCGCCGACAACGACGGCGTTCTGGCCTCCAGCCGGTGGATCGTCGCCGACTCCTTCGGCCAGGGGCTGCAGCGCTACTGGTTCGGCAAGGACGGCGCCATGGCCAAGGCGCGCCTCGTGGAGCCGGGCGAGGGGGCCGGGTACTGGGCGTACGCCACGTCGGAAGGCTACGTCCTGCGCGGCAAGCTCGACGACGGCGCAGGCCGCGTCTACCTGGCCGACAACGACGGCCGCCTCGCCGACGGCGAGGGCTGGATCGTGACCGGCGCCTACGACGGCGGGGTGCTGCAGCGCTACTACCTGGACGGCGCGGCCCACGCGGCGTGCAGCGGCTACTTCAGCGTCGACGGCGCGAACTACTTCGGCCTGGGCGGCCAGGGCTACGTGCTGCGAGGGAAAATGCTCTATGGTACTGGGATGTTGCTTGCGAACAATCACGGTATCATGGCATGGGCGGAGGGCTGGTTGGTCACTGACGAATACGACAGTTCGATACAGCGCTATCGCATAGACGGTTCTCCGGGCAACGGCCTTATGGGTGCGCACATTGGGCTTTTTATTCTCGAAGGTAACAATTACTATGGTCGCGGTGATCAGGGTTATGTGGTGCGAGGTATATGGCATGAGTCGATCATTCGAACATATATAGCCGATAACGATGGTCGCCTGTCACAAGCTATTGAGAACGCCGATGGAGGCTGGAGATGGGTCGACGGGTCCGGAAATAGCAATCGCGATGAAGCTATAGATTTAATAATTGCAACAGCGCGGTCTGTGCTGGGCGTGCCTTACGTATGGGGAGGAGATTCTCCGAATGATGGTGGGATGGACTGTTCGGGGTTGGCATATTACTGCTATAAACAGTTAGGTATTGAGCTTTCGCGCGTGACGTACGACTATATGATAGGCGAAGGTGTTGGAGTATCTTATTCCGAAGCTCGTCCAGGTGATTTAATTTTCATGTATTTTAGTGGTCGGGGTCCTGAGCATGTGGTGATGTATGCCGGTAATGGAATGGTTTATGAAGAACCAACGTTTGGCGGGCATTGCCAATACGTATCGCTCGCTTCGAAGCATGCAGGATACATTGAAGTCCGACGAATTATTGTTTAGATGGTGGTCGCGCAACTTATCCGAAGACTTCTTATCCATGCCTGGTTCTTTCTATATGATGAAGCGGGTTCAATAGTTGCGGCTAGTCTGAAGCAGCCACAGTTCATAAAAAATCAGTGTTAAAAGTAAGGGAAGCAAACAACATACTAAATTATCCAACTAGCCGCACGTCATCTTAGGTTGCTCTTTTCGAGGCTAGCGCAACGACTTATCTAGGTTGAATTGGCATTAAAGTGACTAACAACATAAGGTTTCGTTTTCCGTACCCTTATGTTGTTTGCAATGAAGGAATGCGCCCTTTATATTTCAAATGATATCATATACTTGTTAGCATCTTGATGCGGACATAATTGCTGTATGCTCGGATTGGCATGGACTCTTTGGCACACTGGAGGATCAAACGTGACTTTAACGCGAAAAATGGCTTCAGTATTTATGAGCGTTCTTTTGCTATTTAGTTTAAATCCCGCAATGCCTGCGATTGCGGACGAAACGACCGACAATATCAATAGTCAGGCGGGGTCGATCGACGCTGATGAGGCTATAGCGGCAAGCGCCGGTGATCCGTTTGATATTCCAGACGAGGGCGAAACTGTAACTGGAGATTTAACAGAGGATATCGCAACGGCAATCGAGTACATTTACATGGATTCGAAAGTCGTGAGTGCCGGTGACACCCAGTTGCTTGCCGTGGCCCTAGCCGACGCTTCATCGAAGGTTTCCTCCATGTCTGTTAAAATTGTTGGAGAGTCGGGCTTCGACCGCGATCTGAGCCCCCTTGCCTGCGTAGACAACGCCGCATCTTTCGAGATGCCTATTGGCGAAGACCTCCAGACGGGGGCTTATCGGATATCCGAAATTACATACCGACTGAAAAACAGCGATGCAGAGCATATCGTAAGCGTATCCAACACCGAGGAAGGCCAATACAGTTTCACGGTGCTTCCTAATGGCTCGTTGGGAAATTTAGCTAGTAAAGAAGTCGATAAAGCTGTTGGGGAGACCACGGCTTTTGTTATCGACGAAAACGGGTCTTTGGCTGAAACGAACACCCTCGAAGACGCTATTTCGGTGGCTCAGACTTCAAGTGCTTCGACGTTTTCGTTCCGGACGCGTACGACGAATATCGTAGTCGCTATCGATCCCGGGCACGGTACTGATCCTAATACGGGGGCGTACGACCCGGGGGCTTCGGCGAATGGTATTGTTGAGGCTGAGGTCAATGAATCCATTGCTCGCTATTGCAAAGAGGAGCTCGAGCAGTATTTTGGCGTAACCGTGCTCCTTGTGCCTAGATATAAAAGCGTTAATGCTCGGGTTGATTGGGCGGTGGCTAATAGCGCGCAGGTGTATGTGAGTCTGCATAATAATTCAGCCGCTGCGAGCGCCCATGGATTCGAAATATATGTTCCTAATGAGAGCTCTTTCAATTGGGCCGCTCATGTAACGGGAACTGAGCTCGGTAGAAAAATAGAAGCGCAGCTTGCAAGTCTCGGGCTTTATGATAGAGGCGTCAAATACAAGGATTCGAAGTACGAAAACGGCTCGGGACCTTACTATTACGACGATGGTCATCTTGCCGATTATTATTCCGCAATCGAGCGCAGCAGGCAATACGGTATAGCGGGAATCATAGTCGAGCATGCTTTTTTAACCAATGCAAACAACGCTGATTTCTTGAAAAACGAAAGCAACTTGCGTGCGCTCGGCGTCGGCGATGCTACTGCAATCGCACAGCAGTATGGCCTGTCTAAGGTTTCTGAGGAAGCCTATCGAGCTATATATGATTACGATTACTATATTGCGCATAACCCCGATGTTTTTCAGGCATATGGAAATGATCGGTCTGCGGTATTTAAACATTTTCTTGACTTCGGCATGGACGAGCCCCGCCAGGGCTCGGCTGCGTTCGACGCGATCTCCTACTACAACGAGTACCCCGACCTCCGGCGCGCCTTCGGCACCTCGTC
>NZ_JAASIO010000004.1:139742-332682 GCF_019731765.1 Gordonibacter massiliensis (ex Traore et al. 2017)
CCTGGAGGCCGTACTACCTGCACTACCTCGAGCACGGCTCGAAGGAGGGCAGGCACGGCACGGGCTGCGGCGAGATGGCCGGGCTCGTCACTGCGCGGGGCGGCGTGGACTACTCGCCGGTCTACGACGGCGCGTACTACCGCGACCGCAACCCCGACGTGGCCGCCTGGGCCTCCGTGAAGGTGGGCGCAGTCACGGCCCTCGACGACGCGCGGCTGCTGGAGCACTTCGCCTCCTGCGGCATGGACGAGCCCCGCCAGGGCTCGGCGGCGTTCGACGCGATCTCCTACTACAACGAGTACCCCGACCTCCGGCGCGCCTTCGGCACCTCGTCCTGGAGGCCGTACTACCTGCACTACCTCGAGCACGGCTCGAAGGAGGGCAGGCACGGCACGGGCTGCGGCGAGATGGTTGTCGATGACCACTCCTCTATTATGGGACCAAGTCAAACCTCGGTCGCGCAGATGGTGAGCCGTTTCAACGCGGTTGAGCAACCGTATCCCGCTAACGTGTACGCGCAGTATGGAGCTAGCAGTATTGAGCAATTTTGCACGATACTGCTCGAAGAGGCGAACGTTGAAGGAGTGCGTGCCGAGGTTGTGTTTGCTCAGGCAATGCATGAGACCGGCTGGCTTCAGTTCGGCAACGATGTGGATGTTCATCAATGCAACTTTGCTGGGATCGGGGCGACTGGCGGCGGCGAACCCGGAAACAGCTTTAACGACTGGGGTTCGAACTCGGTAAGAAAAGGGCTGCGGGCTCAAGTGCAACATTTGAAAGCTTATGCTTCAACCGATGCATTGGTGCAGGCTTGCGTAGACCCTCGTTTTGGACTCGTGGTTCGCGGATGCGCTCCGACAGTAGAGGATCTTGGTGGGAAATGGGCGGTCGGCTCGGGATATGGCGAGGCTTTGCTCAAGGGAATGAGCGCGCTTCTTCGATCATAGAAGCTTTTGCCGTGTCCGCTTTCAGCGTATGGGCCAGGCGTTGATTCGATATTGCGTGCGGCTGGTAGAGTCTTGCTGATCGATTTCAAGTGTGCAGGTCGAACGCGTCGTGAGGCTTTAAGATTCAATAGGCGGAATGCAGCATTTCATCCGTGATTTTAGTAAAGTGTTTCGTATTGGATTCTCTTGGAAGTGAGGGCATCGTCTCATCGAGTGATTCACCAAGATGATGGTTTACGATCGACTTAGATAGGCGACTATCCGATTTTTTCGCTGGTAGATAAGAGGAGTAGATGAAAGTAGTTATACTTGCAGGTGGTTTCGGGACGCGTATTTCCGAAGAAAGCCACTTGAAGCCGAAGCCGATGATCGAGATAGGTGGCTATCCGATCCTATGGCATATAATGAAATATTACACGTCCTTTGGATTCAACGAGTTTGTGATATGTGCCGGCTACAAACAACAGGTCATCAAAGAATACTTTGCCAATTATTATTTGCATCATGCAGATATAACCTTTGACTTTTCTTCGGGCGGGGAAGTAATCGTGCATGACGAGACGTCTGAGCCGTGGAAGGTAACGGTTGTCGACACGGGTTTGAACACGATGACGGGCGGACGCATTAAGCGCATCCAGCCTTATGTCGATAACGAGGCGTTTATGCTTACTTACGGCGATGGCGTGTCGAATGTCAATTTGGATGCGCTTCTGGCCGCGCACAGATCGCACGGTACCATAGCGACGATAACTGCCGTTGGCGTGACGCAACGTTTCGGGGTTCTTGACATAGATAAGAATGGCCTCATCAGTTCTTTTAGGGAGAAGAAGGATACTGATGGGGCTCTGATAAACGGCGGCTATATGGTGCTTGATCCGGGAGTTTTCGACTACATTGAAGGCGATCAGACGGTTTTTGAGCAAGGTCCTCTGGAAAGCCTTGCGGCCGAAAACCAACTCTCCGCCTATGTGCATGATGGATTCTGGCAATGCATGGACACGCAGCGTGACAAGATGAATCTTGAGGCTCTCTGGCAGAACCGTAAAGCGCCTTGGAGAGTGTGGTAGTTTCATATGGATCTAACGTCTTACAGAGGGCGGCGCGTTCTCGTGACGGGTATAACGGGTTTTAAGGGTTCATGGTTGTGCTGCGTGCTGCAGAACCTTGGTGCTGAAGTGGCGGGATATGCGCTTGCTCCCGCCACGAAGCCTGCGCTGTACGACCTTCTTAGTTTGGCGGATTCGTCGAACACTACCATCGCGGACATTCGTGACTTGGATACCCTTCAATCAGCGTTCAAGCGGTTTCAGCCTGAGGTCGTGCTGCATCTTGCTGCGCAACCCATCGTTCGGGATAGTTATAAAGATCCTGTGTATACCTATGAAACGAATGTGATGGGCACGGTCAACGTATGCGAATGCGTGCGTCGAAGCGAATCGGTTGTCTCGTTTTTGAACGTAACGACCGATAAAGTGTATTTGAATCGAGAAAACGAGAACCTTGCCTATCAAGAGGACGATCCCTTGGACGGATACGACCCCTATTCGAATTCGAAGTCTTGTTCCGAGCTCGTGACGCACAGCTATGCTCAAAGCTTTTTAAGGAAAGCCGGTGTGGCTGTTTCGACGGCTCGTGCGGGCAACGTCATAGGTGGAGGAGATTTTTCAAACGACAGGATCATGAGCGACTGTGTTCGTTCTGTTGCCGCAGAGAAGCCGATCATCGTGCGCAATCCAACGTCCACGAGACCGTATCAGCATGTTTTGGAGCCTCTGCTCGCATATTTGATGATAGCTCAGAAGCAGACGGAGGATATCTCGTACGCGGGCTACTACAACGTCGGCCCTGACGAGTGTGACTGCGTCGATACAGGCTCGCTGGTTGATCTTTTCTGCTCGACTTGGGGAGGAGCCGACTGGCGTATCGAAGCGGACGGGGGGCCACACGAGGCGAGTTTTCTCAAGCTTGACAACGGCAAACTCAAGCGGACGTTTGGCTGGAGTCCCTGCTGGCACATTGACGATGCGGTTTACAAAACTGTGGAATGGACGAAGGCATGGTTGGCGGGAGAAGATGTGCGACGGGTTGTTGACCGGCAGATCGACGATTATTTGAAAGGGTTCTGATGTTTGAGGGCATGAGCGAGCGGGAAGCAAGATCAATTATTCTCAAGCAAGTTGAGGAGTACTGCGATCTTTACCACAATCAAGTTAAGCCATTCTTTCCCGGCGATAGAATTACCTACGCATCGCGCGTTTACGATAGCGATGAGATGGTCAAGCTTGTCGATTCCTCTTTGGATTTCTGGCTGACGGCTGGTCGCTATGCGGAGCAGTTCGAAGCGGATTTCGCGTCTTTTCTTGGTGTGAGCTACTGCTCTCTCACCAATTCCGGATCAAGTGCGAATTTGCTCGCCTTCATGGCACTTACCGCCTCTGAGCTCGGCGACCGTGCCATCAAGCGTGGGGACGAGGTTATCACGGTTGCGGCAGGGTTTCCGACCACCGTTGCGCCGCTCATTCAGTTCGGCGCCGTTCCTGTATTTGTCGATGTGACTATACCCCAGTACAATATCGACGTCTCCATGCTGGAAAATGCGCTCTCGGATAAGACCAAGGCCGTCATGGTTGCCCATACGCTCGGCAATCCCTTTAATCTGCATGCGGTGAAGAAATTTTGCGACGAGCATGAGCTCTGGCTTGTAGAGGACAATTGCGACGCGCTGGGCTCGCGTTATAAATACAAAGGCGTTTGGCGCTATACGGGAACCATAGGCGACATCGGTACTTCGAGCTTCTATCCTCCCCATCATATGACAATGGGCGAAGGCGGGGCAGTATATACGAACAGCGCAAAGCTTGACAAGTTGGTGAGGTCGTTCCGGGATTGGGGACGCGATTGCTCGTGCCCTTCAGGGAAAGATAATTGCTGTGGGCACCGTTTCGACGGCCAGTACGGACTGCTACCCAGAGGTTACGATCACAAATACACATATTCGCACTTTGGGTACAATTTGAAAGTCAGCGATATGCAGGCTGCGATTGGGTGCGCTCAGTTGAAAAAACTTGAATCGTTCGTCGAACAACGCAAGCGCAACTTCGCTCGTTTGCATGATCGGCTAAGCGGTCTGACCGAAAAGCTGGTTTTGCCGGAGGCCACTCCGTTTTCCGATCCGAGCTGGTTTGGCTTTCTTGTCACATGCAAAGACGGAGTTGAGCGTGTGGAAGTGGTCGAACGCATAGAGGAAGCAGGCGTGCAAACACGCGCCCTCTTCGCTGGAAACATCATAAAGCATCCTTGTTTCGACGAGATGCGCGAAAAAGGAGAGGGCTATCGCGTTGTGGGGGAGTTGCCGGTGACGGATAAGATCATGGAGAAGAGTTTCTGGGTTGGCGTTTATCCGGGCATGACCAATGAGAAAATCGATTACGTGGCCGACGTCATTTGCAAGGCAGTCGCGAAATAAGGCATTTCAGCTAGAGAGGCATGGTGGGCGCAATAAAGGCTGTGGTGACAGGTGCGACCGGTTTGCTGGGACAGGCTCTCGTTAAGACCCTCTTAGCAGAGGGGACGGAGGTTCATGCGATTGCTCGTCCGGGATCTTTTCGGAACAGACGACTCACGGGGGAGCCGTCTGTTCTTGTTCACGAAGTGGATTTGTCTGATCTGCGCTCTGCAGTCGATAAGCTGCCCAACGACGTCGACGTGTTCTTTCATCTTGCATGGGCGGGAACGGCACCGGCTTGGCGCAACGATGCTCGATTGCAGGAGTCCAATATCGCCTGTACGCTCGATGCGGTGGAGCTGGCTCGAGCGGTGGGATGTCGGGTGTTCGTGGGCGCGGGCTCCCAGGCGGAGTACGGCAGGGTCGAAGGATTGGTATCGCCCGATGCCCCTTGTAAGCCCGAGACGGCCTATGGCGTGGCGAAGCTTTGTGCCGGCCAGATGAGCAGGCTTCTTTGCAATGAATACGACATTCGGCATTCATGGGCTCGGATATTGAGCCTCTACGGACCTTACGACGCTTCCACTACCATGATGAGTTGTCTGATTGCGACGCTCCTTTCCGGAAGGGCTATGGAATTAACCCGCTGCGAATAGGTTTGGGACTATTTGTACGCAGACGATGCCGGCAGGGCTCTAAGCCTGATCGCAAAAAAGGGACGCAATGGATCGGTATACTGCATTGGGAGCGGAGAAGGCCGAGCGTTACGAGAGTATGTGAACATGGCCCGTGCGATAGTGAACCCGAGCGTGCCGTTGAATTTCGGTGCGCGTGGTTACGCAGCCAATCAGGTTATGAATCTGCGTGCTGACATTACGAGTCTGCGGAATGATACCGGATTCGAGCCTTCGATCTCGTTTGAGGATGGGGTTCGTCAGACGGCTGCTTGGATGATGAAGCAAGAAGGCGAGTGCGAGTGAAGACGATATCGGTTCTTATACCCTGCTACAATGAAATCGACAATGTCGGGCCCATGGCCTGTGCGGTCACGCATGAGTTCGAGGAACATTTATCGAACTACGAATATGAAATCATTTTTATTGACAATCATTCAACAGATGGGACGCGCGATAAACTTCGCGTGTTGTGCGCCGACGATAAACATATCAAAGCCATTCTCAATGCTAAGAATTTCGGTCAGTTCAACTCTCCTTACTACGGGCTCTGTCAGACGAAAGGCGACTGCACCATTTTGCTGTGCTGTGACTTCCAAGATCCGGTGAGCATGCTGCCACGTTTTGTCGAGGAGTGGGAGGCCGGATATCAGATCGTTTGTGGAATCAAAGCTACGAGCAAGGAGAACCGTATCGTCAGAGGATTTCGTACCCTTTATTACAGGCTTATTCGCAAAATGAGCGATGTTGAGCAGATCGAGCACTTCACGGGGTTCGGTTTGTACGACAGGGCTTTTGTGCAATTATTGCACGAGCTCGATGATCCGACTCCATTTTTGCGAGGCATCGTTGCGGAACTCGGATCTAAGAGGAAGGATATTATCTACGAACAGGAAAAGCGAAGGGCTGGCAAAACACATAATAATTTTTACACGCTCTACGACGCGGCAATGCTTAGCTTCACTTCTTACACCAAGATAGGGATGAGGCTGGCGACTATCATAGGATTCGCTTGCGCGGCGGTTAGTCTCCTTGCTGCGTTCGTGTACCTTGTTCTTAAACTCTGCTTTTGGGATATGTTTCCAGCGGGGTCGATTCCGGTGCTGCTTGCCGTCCTTGTGTTTGGTTCGCTGTTGTTGTTTTTTGTTGGCTTGCTGGGCGAATACGTTATGAACATCAATACCCGTGTCATGAACCGCCCTCTTGTCGTCGAAGATGAGCGGCTGAACTGGGAGTAGTTTTCATTATGCAAGAACAGCAAGAGGAGCAGCCTTCGGGAGGCCCGAGTGTATCTATGGCCCAATTTATTAAATTCGGACTAGTCGGTGTAAGCAATACCCTCGTATTCCTTGCAATCTATTACCTTGTGCTTTTCCTTCAGGAAGATTGGTATCTCTTTGGCAACGCGTTGGGTTGGGCTGTCAGCGTGCTCAATGCTTTCTTCTGGGGCGATAGAGTCGTGTTCAAGAACTCGAAAAGGGGCAGGGTAGAGCAACTGAAAAAGCTGGGAAAATCGTACATCACGTATGGGGCGACGTTTCTTTTGTCCACTGTCTTGCTCTATTTCGAAATAGGTTGGTGGGATATCTCGTCTGTCGTTGCGCCCCTTATCAATTTGCTGGTGACGATACCGCTTAATTTTTTTATCAACAAGTATTGGACTTTTAAATAGGAGCGACACTGTGAAGGCAACAAAGTTTATTGTCAAGTACCTAGAGTCGCGTGGGGTGACGGATGTGTTCGGATACCCTGGCGGTATGGTCACCCATCTGATCGATAGCCTTGACAGCGCCGATTCTGACATAGCGGTTCATACTAACTATCACGAGCAGGCATCCGCATTTGCCGCCTGCGCGTATGCGCAAGTGTCCGGCATGCCGGGCGTCGCGTTCGCAACCAGCGGTCCTGGGGCAACTAATCTGTTGACCGGTGTATGCAACGCCTTCTTCGATTCTATTCCTGTTTTGTTCATAACGGGGCAAGTGAACACATTCGAGCAGAAAGGTTCCTTCGATATAAGACAGCGGGGTTTCCAAGAAACCGACATTGTGTCCATGTGCACCGACGTGACGAAGATGGCTCTTCGGATCGAATCCCCCGAGGAGCTTCCTGAGGTTCTTGAGAGGGCTTTCGAAGTGATGCAGGAGGGAAGGCCCGGCCCTGTTCTACTCGATATCCCTATGGACGTTCAAAGAGGAGAGGTCGACGCTTCCGTCGCTGTGCCACAACCTAAGAGAATCGTGTCGCCCTGCGTCGACGTGTCGGTTTTCATAGAACGGCTGCGTTCGGCGCGCCGTCCTTGTGTCGTATGCGGCATGGGCGCACGCATTTCTAATGCAGAGGAGAAACTCCTTCGCTTTCTTGAGGCGACGGGGCTTCCTGTCGTGACCACGATGCCCGCTATTGATTGCGTGGCGAGCTATCGCCGCAAATACGGTTTTATTGGTGCCTATGGTTCGCGGTCGGCCAACTTCATCGTGGCAAAAGCCGATCTTGTTCTTTCGCTAGGCGCTCGTTTGGATATAAGGCAGGTTGGCGTGGCTCGAGGTGATTTCGCCCCGCAGGCGCACATTGTTAGAGTTGACGTGGATCGGGGGGAGATAGAATACAAAGTGCATTCCGACGAGACGCCGTACTGTCTCGACGTTGGAATTTTTCTCGACAGCTGCCTTGCCGAGAACGATGCTATTCCGCAGGTTGATTCGGATTGGATTAACGTGTGTGACACCATACAAGAGAAGCTTCTTGAGGTTGATGGTGATCTTCCGCGGAAAATCATGCGAGAAATAAGCCGAGTTGTGCCAGAGGGGGCTGTTGTTACAACAGACGTGGGTCAGAACCAGGTTTGGGTTGCCCAGTCTTTCGTGGTGAAAGGCGGCCAGCGCGTTATTTTCTCGAGCGGTCATGGTGCTATGGGGTACAGCATCCCTGCCGCCATTGGCGCGTATTACGCAACAGGTAGGCCGGTTCTGTGCATTACCGGTGACGGTGGCATGCAAATGAACATCCAAGAACTCGCTTACATTGCGCGTGAGAATCTACCGATAACCATATGCGTGCTGAACAATCACGCTTTGGGTATGATCAGGCATTTTCAAGAGATGTATTTCGATTCAAAATTCTACGAGACGGTTACGGGCAAAGGATGGGGAGATCCGGATTTTACTGCTATCGCCAAAGCGTACGGTCTCTCGGCGAAAACAATTGTCGCCGACCCTGATTTTTCGTTCGAGCCGTACTTTGAAAATCCTGGTCCGCAATTATTAAATATTCACATAAACGAGCCGACATATGTTGTTCCAAAACTGGAATTTGGAAAGCCCAATCAAGACCAAGAGCCTTTATTATGTCGAGAGCTTTATCGCTATCTAATGAATTTATGAATACGGGGATGTGGTTAGCTTGCTCCTTTATGGACAAGCTCTTTGAAGATATTTTCCTTACTTGCGAGCGCTACTTTTTAACTGAGTGAAGAAGTTCACGAGTGCTACCTGCGATGTGATGGTTGACCTGGGCCTAGCTACTAGGTGCCCATTTTCGAACCAGAGCCAGCCACTACGCCCGAAGTCTTATATATGCTTCAATCAGTATATGCCCGAAATGTGCTTGTTTCTTTGCGACAAACATCACGGAACATCTTGGAAGTTGCGCATATCCTCTGCCCCGCAAGAAAGGTGTGCAACGGGAGCAACCAAATGGTGTAAGATGCGGTAATGAGCCGCAGCGGAAGGCCCAGATATGCTCGTCTGGGTGATTCATGCTATCTGACGTATTTCTCGGGGAGTATCTTCATGCGCAACCGTCGTCCGGATGTTTTTTTGGAAAATGTATACCTATGTATTCAGGCAATTTTGGCTTCCTTATCTTGCGTCGGATTGTTGTTGCTGTATCGCGCATTAACGTTAAGCGAAAAGAACTCTGAAACCTTTGCGTCGAGCATTTTCACCTCCCTGGAATCATACCGCGCAATTTTCTTGATCGTTTTTTTTGTTGGAGCGATATCCTTTTATTTTTGCTTTCGCAACAAGGATCTGCTGTGCAAATGCTTATATAGATGGCGTTGGCCGGTGGCCTTGTTTTTGCTGATAGTGCTAGTTGTTTTGAACGTTTCAGGGTCTTCTATAGGATGCTGGGTGGATTATCTTCCAAATGGAGACAACCCGGGATTGCTCTTGGGAACTGCAAGACCGGTTCGTTCGGATGAATTTCTCATTGCTACTCCGCAAAATTTTTCTCAACTTGCTAACCCTGAAAGCTGGTTGCAATACTATTCCACGGTGGCTCGTGGATCAATGACTGATATGAATATTTTCTACGCGGCTCCCATGTGGGATTTCGCTCAACTGTTCAGGCCGTTTCAATGGGGTTACTTATTTCTTGGAGCAGAGCGGGGGTTGTCTTTTTGGTGGTGCAGCAGACTAATTCTCCTCTTCATGGTTTCGTTCGAGATCGGCATGCTTCTGTCGAAGAAGAACAAGCATCTAGCCGTTGCTTACGCGTTTCTCGTAACGTTTTCTCCTGCTGTGCAATGGTGGTATGGATCCGGCAGCATCACCGATTGCATCGTGTATGGGCAAATCATAGTATTATTGGCGTGGAGCTACTGCAAAAGTAGGTCTTACAAAACACGCTCTTTACTCATATTCCCTCTGATCATATGTGCTGGATCTTTTATTATGACCTTTTATCCCGCTTGGCTTGTAGGCTTTGGCTATCTTGTTTTAGTTGCCCTCGTTGTTGTCGTGGTCTATTGGCGTCGGTCGGCTCTATTTCGTCCAAAGCTCGATATTCCGATCTTGGGTGTCGGTTTGCTTCTCTTGGCGCTTTCGATAATGTTTGTTTTAGTGAAGTCTTCCGATACAGTTTTATCGTTGTTCACTTCGGCTCAAGGTACAAGGGAATTAGGAAAAGGCGAGCTTGAGAATTTGACGCGGCTGTTCTTTTACCCTTTTAGCATATTTTTTCCATTTACCCAAGATGGAATAGCCCCAAACGTGTGTGAGGTTAGCGGTTTTTACAATTTCTTTCCGCTAGGTTTAATTATGTCTATATATGTCATGGTTAAACAGAAGAAAGTAGATATTCCCGCAATTCTTTTTCTAGTGGTTATTTTGTTATTTACCTTGTACTACATCGTTCCATTGCCGGATTGGTTGCAGTCGATTTCTCTGCTCAGGTTTACAACGATTACGCGTACCACTTCTTTTTTGGGTTTTGCCAATTTATTGCTCTTAATTAGGGCGATCGTATTATGCGCGAATGGCAAGGCAAAAGTGCGTTTTGCGTATCTGTCCATCGTAGCGCTAGTGCTAACAATTTGGATTATTGCGATGGCGTCGTTGTCGCAGCCGGATTACACTAAACTCGGGTTTGCTTTGGTTTCGGCGATCTTCTTATTTGTTGGCATCGTATTTATTGCTGAAAAGAAAAGCAGGCAATTTGCAGTTTTTTGCATCGTTGTGTCAATGTTGGGCGGTTTTTTGGTAAATCCAATCCAAATTGGTACGGCAATCATCTACGAGAACGATTTAGAAAAAATGATAAATAAAGTTGCGAGCGAACATCCTGAATCCAAATGGGTCGTCGAAACTGAAGGCTCATTTGCCGTAGTCCCTCAGCTTGCCATCATGGCTGGTGCGCCTACTATAAACTCTGTCAATACTTATCCGAATGCTGACCTGTGGAGCAAAATAGATCCCGATCAAGAATATCGCGAGATTTGGAACAGATATGCCATTGTGGGAGTTGATTTAATAGACGGAGAGACTAATTTTGAACTGAAAGCAACAGATCTGTTTGATGCTAATATAAACATTAACGATTTGAGTCTTATAGACGTGTCGTACGTTCTATCGCGAGACGATCCAAATGAAATATCGGGAGTCGTTGATGTCTTTAAACCCATTGATACATATGAGGGATGGACGATATGGGAAAGAGAAAATAAATATGAGTAGTCAGGTCATGTGCTATCGTGCGTTAGGTAGTCGGATGGTCTGAAATATTATCTCGATGTTTGTGTTACGTGTTGGTCGTTTTTTCGTATTGCATGTTCGTCAAGGCAGTGGATATGCTAGGCGATGTTGCTGCTTTCTTGCGGATTAGGGTTTGTGCAAGTTGTAGAAGCGCACTGTGTGTGGGAGAAGGTGAAACTTCAAGTGACAGGCCCCAACCGGGACAAGCTCAAGGTGCTTCTCGTGCTTCATCTACTGTTGGTTCTCTTTTCGTTCAGCGGCATCATGAGTAAGCTGGCGGCCGGCTACGACTTCATGAGCCTGGGGTTCGTCCTGTGCTACGGGGGCATGCTGTGCCTGCTGGGCGTGTACGCCATCGGGTGGCAGCAGGTCATCAAGCGCCTGCCGCTCACCACGGCATACGCGAACCGTGCGATCACGGTGGTGTGGGGTCTCGTCTGGGGGGCTCTGCTCTTCAACGAAAGCATCACCGCGCCCAAGGTCGTCGGCGCGTTGGTGGTGCTTGCGGGCGTGGTGCTGTATGCGACGGCGGGCGACGACGAGCACGGCGATTCTGTTTACGTGCAAACTGACGGCGGCGAGGGCGTATGAGCGAATCCGTGGTACTGTACGCGCTCATCGCGTTGTTCGGGGTGTTCGTGAGCGCGATATCGCAGGTGATGTTGAAGAAATCGGCGCTTAAAACGCACGATTCGCATCTTCGCGAGTACCTCAACCCGCTCGTGGTGTTCGCCTACGCGCTGTTCGTGGCGTCGACGCTGCTCTCCACGCTGGCATTCAGGGTCATCCCGCTTTCCATGGGCCCCATCCTCGATGCGACGGGCTACGTTTACGTCACGGCGTTCGGCGTGCTGCTGTTCCGCGAGCGTTTGAACAGGCGGAAAGTGCTGGCGCTCGTTCTCATCCTTGCCGGCATCGCGATCTACTCGTTCGGTGTTTAGGCGGCGAGGGGCCATGACCGGGAGCGACCTGAAATCGTCGACCATCAAATCGTTGTTCTGGAAGCTGTTTGAGCAGGGTGGCGCCGCTGTCATCACGCTCGTCGTCCAGATCGTCTTGGCGCGTATTCTGGCTCCCGACGAGTTCGGCATGTTGGCCATCATGCTCGTGTTCGTGAACGTGGGCAATGTCATCGTGCAGTCCGGTTTGAACACGGCGGTCATCCAGGCTCCGGACGTCACCGAGCGCGACTATTCCACGGCCTTCTGGATGAGCCTTGCCATCTCGGTGGCGCTGTACGCCGTCGTTTTCCTCGTCGCGCCCCTGATCTCGGGGTTCTACAGCATGCCCGCCGCCGTGGAACCGCTGCGCGTGCTGGTGCTCGTGCTAATTGTGAACTCGTACAACTCCATCCAAGAGGCCATCGTTGCGAGGAATTTCGAATTCCAGAAAACGTTTCGCGCCACGGTGACGGCCGGCATGGTTTCCGGGGCTGCTGGCATCGTCATCGCGCTCGTCGGCGGCGGCATATGGGCTCTTGTGGTTCAACAGCTGTTGTACCAGCTTTGCAAATGCTTCGTGCTCGCGTTTCAAATACCTTGGAAGCCCCGGCTCGTGTTCGACCGCAGCCGCGCGGTTGTCCTGTTCCGGTTCGGGTGGAAGCTCCTTGTCTCCGGTTTGATGGACCAGGGATACCAAAGCCTTTCCGACCTCATCATCGGCAAGATGTTCAACAGCGCCGACCTGGGCTTCGTCTCCCAAGGCAAGAGGTATCCCCAGGCGCTCGGCGTAATGCTCGACGGTGCCATTCAGCCCGTCATGCTCTCTGCGGTGGCGCATGTCCAAGAGCAGAAGGACCAAGTGAAGCGCTTGGCCCGACGCGCGCTCAAAACGAGCACCTTCCTCATCGTGCCGTCCATGGCGCTGTTCGCGATTCTGGCCGAGCCGCTGGTCGTTTTGCTTCTGGGCGAGAAGTGGCTTCCCTGTGTGCCGTTTTTGCAGATGTACTGCTTCATCTACGCTCTGCAGCCCATCCACACCACGAACCTGCAGGTGTTGAACGGGGTCGGGCGCAGCGATCTGTTCCTGAAGTTGGAGGTTGTCAAGAAAGTCATAGGGCTCGGCGTCATGTGCTTCGCGGCGTTCGTGCTTCGCGACCTGTATGCGATAGTCGGCGGGTACATGCTGGTGGGCGTGGTGTGCACCTTCGTGAACGCCGCTCCGAACAAGAAGGTCATCGGTTATTCGTATTGGGAGCAGGTTCGCGACATCTGCCCGGCGTTCGCCCTGTCGCTGGCGGCGGGGGCCGTCGTCTTCCCCCTCGGTTTGCTCGCGCTGCCGGGAATCGCTATCATTGCGCTGCAGGCGTTCGCGATGCTGGCGGCATACGCGCTGCTTGCCAAGCTGTTCCATGTGGAGCAGCTGTCATACCTTCTCAACACTTTGCGAGAGGTCAAGGCGCGCCGCACTGGTAAATGATGGGAGCGGGTTCAACGAGCCGCAACCCCTCACCACTTAATGTCCACGTGGAGTTTCTCGATGGCAAAACGATAGGTCGCTAGAAACGGCTTCATGAGATGCATCTTGTAGACGCCTTGGGCGATGAGCAGTTTTGAGTAGGCAGAACCCTTTTTCGCGTAGGCGAGGTTGATATAGGGGGATGCCTTCCAAGAGGGGAAGTGCTCGTTCAGATATTCGGTGGTTTCCGCTACGGCTTGTCCGAGATCGGCGTCGGAATTGCACGACAGCCTGAAGCTCATCGAAACGCCGAGGTGCAGGAAGGCTATCGCATCGAGTTCCTGGAGCAACTCCTCGCTCGCGTCGCTGTTCTCGAAATGTCGGCGTACTTCCAGAAGGGCGCGTTTCACGCTGTCGATCTGCTCCGGCGTCACGGAGTTGATCATCGAGCCGTTGCGAATCATATAATGGTAAGGCGCGGTTCCCGTAAACGCCACGGCGTCGACCGCGGACAGGTACGCGAGCTGCGTCAACGTCACGTCTTCGAGGATCGTGGGCGGTTCTTCAAGACGGTGCATGCGCATGAGCAACGTGCGGCGAAACGCCTTGTTCCACGCGGCAGGGTTCACCTCCACCAGGCGGCCAGGGTCTTCCGAGGGTTTGAAGGGTGCCCTCTCCTCGTCCATCTCGCGGGAAGTGACCTTGCCGGTTCCCTCTTCCTCGCGCTCGAACCCGCATATTACGATATCGGCTTGATGCCGGACGGCAGTGGCGTAAAGCTCCTCGGCGAACGTGGGCGCAACGTAATCGTCGCTGTCGAGGTATGCAACGTACTCGCCGTTCGCGACGTCGGTTCCGCTCCAGCGTGCGTTCCACAGGCCGCCGTTTTGCTTGTCGACAATACGAAAAAGGCCGGGATGCCTTTTCGCGTAGTCGCCCATGATGGCGAGGCAGGTGTCGGGCGAGCCGTCGTTCACGCAGATCGCCTCGATGCCGTCGAGCGTTTGCGCGACGAGCGAGTCGAGGCAGCGGGGAAGGTATTGCGCGGTGTTGTAGCAGGGGACCACGATGCTGAGTTTGGGCTGAACGGCTGGGGGCTCGTCGAATAGCTTGGGAGACTCCATGGAGGTATGGCCTTTCGAGTTGCGACTGCGTGTACTATGGTTTCCATAGTACCGCGAGTGCCGAACGAAAAACACGGAGGTTGGCGTATGAATGCTGAAAACCCCAGCATCGCCGTAGCCATGTCTACCTACAACGGGGAGTCCCATCTTGAACAGCAGCTCGATAGCGTGTTGGGGCAAGATGTCGGAAACCTTTCCGTGTACGTTCGCGACGACGGCTCCCAAGATGGCACGCTTGCGCTACTGGAGTCTTACGAGCGTCAGGGAAGCATTCATCTCCTTCGCGGTGAGAATGTGGGCGTTGTCGCCTCTTTCCTCGCCGCCATCGCCGCCGTGCCATGCGATGTCGAATTCATCGCCCTGTGCGACCAGGACGACGAATGGCACGTGGACAAACTGAGCCGCGCCCTGAGCGTGCTGGGCCAGAAGGACAACTCCGTACCGCAACTCTACTGTAGCGAGTACCGGTTCTGCGATGCGGACATGAACCCTACGGGCAGATCGCACCTCAATCGCATAGGGGTCTCGTTCCCCACCATGCTGTACGAGAACATGGTTTCCGGGAACACCATGGTGATGAACCGGGCTCTTGCAAATCGTGTGAACGAAGCGGGGCGCGAGGGAGTGTATTGCCACGACTGGTGGATAGCCCTTGTCGCGACCGCGCTGGGTGAGCTGACGTTCGACGACTTCGTTTCGCTGGAGTACCGCCGAACGGGGTCGAACGCGAGTCCCACAGGGTCGGGAGGCCTGTCGCTTTTGCGCTATCGCCTTCGCACCTTCTTCGAGAAGGGCGAGTTGACGAACGTGGCGCGCCAACTGGAGCGTCTGTATCGACTCTATGCGGACGAGATGCCGTCAGAGCGTCGCGCGCTGCTCGAGCGCGCTTTGACGGGAGGCAGGCTTTCCAAGGCGTTCGTGCCGGTGCGCTTGCGCCAGAAGCCGATCGAAGAGGCTGCGCTCAGACTGCTGCTCGTCCTGGGAAGGCTCTAGCGGTGGCGCAGGATCAGGCTCTTTGCGCGTCGATTTCGTAGAGGCGCATGTCACCTTGCTGGCGGACGCAGGTGAAACCAGGGGTGTCGTTTGTAATGGAGGATATACCCGCAAACTCAGAAGGATCGTAATCATCTCTCAGATTGATGAAAGACGAGTCGGAACCGGCTTGGCTCAACACGAGCACGTACTGCGCCCCGATGACACGGACGGCGTCCCGCACAGTGGCATCCGTGGAATAATCGTCAAGGCGCGTGCGAATGAGCTCGCTCTGGGGCGTCTCGTTATCGCAGCCGAATCCCACGAAATTACGGTAATACACCCGAATCCCGTCCACGCCGTAGGCGAGGAAGCTGCCGTCCATGGGATCGTTTATAACAACGGCGTCTTTGGGAACGACGTTGTTAACTTCGTCGAGGAAGAGCCGTTCTTGTTCGCTGAGGGGAGCGTCGGCAGTGTACGTCGCTTGGAAAACGGCGCGATAATCTCCGAACGCCGTGTGTATGTTGGTCGGCGGCACCCAATCTTTGCTCTTGCTCTGTTCAAGTTGTTCGGAGGTCAGCTGCATATGCATTCCGGGTAGATTGAACGCCGGCGCGAAGTTGAAGGCGAGAAACAAGCAGACGACCACGGCGGCAACTTTGCGCACATGCGTTTGCTTCTGTCGCTTGGCGTTGTACGTGTTGACAAGGGAAAGCGCAACCTCGTGCAACCAGGCGAGCCCAAGGGCGGCAAGCGGCGTGGCGACGATAACCGCCATGGCGGCGAGGCGCATAGGATCGGTGTACCAAAATCCGGCGACAAGCTGCTTGAACTCGTCCGATCGCACAGCGCTTTCCAGGCAGATGAAGCAGGTGAGAAGATACGAGATGGCTAGCCAGCGCAGAGACGGGTCGTGCAATGCCCGCACGAACCCGATCACTACAAGCGCCCCCAATAGGAGTTGCGCAGCGATCTCGTAGAAGAATCCCATGGTGTAAGTCTGCGTGAGGATGTTAACGATCTCCTGCATTCTGCCGGCGTATGGAGGCCATATGTGGGTCACAGTGTCTTGCATGAAGGGAAGCTTGAAGCAGAGAAGCCAAACGGCCGCACAGAACACTATGAATACCAGGCACACAAGCAAAGAGCGCCCGTTGCCGAAGCGCTTGCCTTTGCATGTGTTCCAGATGCGATGAGTGCAATAGGGGACGAGTATTACAGCACAGGTGAACAAGGTGTTGGGATGCAGCAGCGCTTGCCCCATGAGCGCGATGAGCAGAAGAGCGGAGAGGCGAACGCGTTGCGCGGCGCTGCTCTTCTCTCTCGTCAGCATTATGAACAACGCCATAACGGCGGGAACGGTGGCGAAGCCTGCAAGGTTGGGATAAACGGGACCGAAGACGAAAAGGGCCCAAGGGAACGCGACGAAGGCAAGGGCAACGAAACATCCGAAGATTACCGTACGCTTTTGATGCGGGAAAACGGCATGCAAAAACACGAGTGTCGAAAGAGGGTACGCCATGCAACCGAAAACGAACATGGAGGCATTGATCGCCAAGGACCCGCTGAAGTTCGTGAGGGAAACCGCAAGCGCGCAAAGCACATGCCATGCAGCCGGGTAGAATCCTGCATTGCGAACCGGATCGATCATTTGGTCGGCTGGCGACAGATACGAGCTTACGCCCAGGGAGGAAAACCTGCCGGCATCGGCGAATGCCTGGATTAGGTTGAGATGCTGGGTAACATCGTAAGCCTGGAAGAGCGAATCGGGACGTGGAAGTTGGTGGATGAATAGATAGGCGCCTAGCGCGACTCCGACGGCGAGGAATGCCACAGGGAGCCACCAAGCCATGTCGGGAAGAGAGACGGTCCGGATCCTGTTTCGAGCAACGACGAAGGCGAAGATGGGGATGATAATGATCGGAGCAAGCACCAAAAGGGGCGAGGCGACGACGTTGGCGAAAGCGAGCAGCTGGCCCATAATGCAGATGAGCGAAATGCTGAGGATGGGTGCGAGGCAAGCGGACCAGACGCGAGGCATGCCGAAAGATCGCGCGGTGAAATACCCGGGAAGAAGAAGCATCGCGCACAAAATCAGCGCGATGGCGGCGAACTCAAACCACATGGTCAAAACAACCTTTCTTGCGACCGATAATGCTGCTCAGGCACCACCTATGATATACGATATTTTATACTGCATGGCGCAGACGTGATATGAATTGGCGCAAAGACATCGCCCTTGCCTTATACTGGTGATGCGGCGATCTTCTCTATGGGGAGTCGCACAACAAACACCTTTTTGAAAACGGGGAGCTATGCTTGTTTCTATTGTAATCCCCTGCTACAACTCTGAGCAGGGTATTCGAGATGTTGTCGAGCAGACGATGAAGGTATTCGAAAACCTTTCCAATTACGAGTACGAGTTCGTGCTCGTGGATGATTGCTCGCCGGACGGCACCTATCCGGAGATATGCCGCCTTGCCCAAGACTATCCATGCGTGCATGGCGTTTCGCTGATGCGCAACTTCGGCCAACACAACGGTATTATGTGCGGGCTTAACCATGCTTCGGGTGATTTGATCATGGGTATGGACGACGATCTTCAAACCCATCCATCGCAGATCCCGATCATCCTCGAGAAGATGGAGGAGGGCTACGATGTTGTGTACGGTGTGTACCAATCATCTGCGAATGGCGCTTTGAAGAACTTCACGAGTTGGCTTAACCGGGTGTCCGCCCAGAAGCTTCTCGGCAGGCCGAAAGATGTGCAGACCAGCAACTACTGGATTATAACCAAGCAGCTCAAAGATGAAGTCATCAAGTATCGTAACTACAATCCGTACGTCGAAGCTTTGTTCGGTCGTATGACGAATCGCATAGGCAATGTGATGGTGGAGCATCACGAACGCGAGCGGGGTTCGTCAAACTACACGCTTGCGAAACTCGTAAAGCTATGGTTGGCCTATTTCAACTACACGGTTCTCCCGCTTCGATTCGCTTCAGCCGTCGGCATCGTTGTCGCCGCCATTGGTTTTCTGTACGGCATTGGCATCATTGTCTACAAACTGATCGTGCCCGACGTGCTGGTCGGGTGGCCGTCGCTCATTTGCGTGCTGCTTTTCTTCTTCGGCCTTATTTTGCTCGTGTTGGGCATCATCGGCGAGTACTTGGGCGATTTGGTGCTTTCGGCGAACAGCACGCCTCAGTACGTCGAACGCGACAAAGTGAATCTGTAGGAGGATTCGATGGCAAAAGTGATGGTGCTCGGTGCCGGCGTATATCAAGTGCCCCTGATCCGTTCGGTGCAGAGTTTGGGACATCGGGCGATTGTGGTGAGTCGAGCGGGTGACTATCCAGGTTTCGCCATCGCCGATGCGGTCTATGAGATCGATACGACCGATACCGAAGGCATTCTCGCTGCCGCACGCATGGAGGGCGTCGACGGGATCACTACGACAGGCACCGACGTTGCCGTTCCCGCCCTTGGCGCAGTCTGCGATGCTTTGGGGCTGAGGGGTATTTCCGCTTCGGCAGCCGCTCGTGTCACGGATAAATCCGTCATGAAGCGCGCTTTTGTCGATGGAGGGATATCCACGTCAGCATTCGAGGTTGTTTATTCCGGGCGTCAGGCGCGCGATGCTGCGGAAAGGCTTGGATATCCAGTCATGATCAAGGCGTGCGACGTATCGGGGAGCAGGGGCATTACGAAGACGTCATCGGCGCATGAAGTCGCTGCTGCGTACCGTGAGGCTGAACGTGTGACGCGTGCCGATCGCGTTGTCGTCGAGAAGTACGTTGAAGGCGTCGACGTAGGGTTCGAGGCCTTCATTTCGAATGGCGATCTGCAGTTCTGCCTCACGCACGATAAATTTGTTTGCGAGGTGCAGGGCATTGCCGTGTCTGTCGGACATGCGTTTCCCTTCAGTGGCGACGCGGAGTTTCAAACTGCAGTTGAGAGCGAGGTTCGCAAGATCGTCGCCGCGACAGGTGTTGACAACAGCGCCATAGATGGGGATTTGCGTCTTTCCTCAGACGGCAGCATCTCGGTTATTGAGGTGGGCGGTCGTTGCGGAGCCACGTGCATACCCGAACTTATATCTATGAGCATCGGAATCGATTTTTACAGGCAGATCGTTCTGAACTCACTCGGCGAGAACGTAACGTTCTCTTTTTCTGAAGTGCGTCCGAGCATGGCCAAGTTGTTATTCGACGAACGAGGAGGGATTGTTAAGGCCGTCGACGGTGCAAGACTTCAGCATCTGCGGGAGGCACATGCAGCTCAAATCGAATTGGACGTGCAAATTGGTGACGTCGTACGACCGATGCACGACGGCACCGATCGCTATGGGCAGGTCATCATGGCAACGAACGATGTCGATGCATTCGACGCCGTTCTCTCCGAGGTTGCAGGTTGTGTCACGATCGAATAAGGCGATCCTGCAGACGCGTGTGCTGAGAAAGCGAGATCGCTCTAGCGAATAACGCCATTCCTGCGTCGCTTGCCGGCTTCGTCGAGAGCGTCGATTTCCGCCAGCTTCGCCCGGTAATAGGATGCTGCCGTCTTGTCTTCCATGATAGGCGAGTACAGCTGCAGGTACTTGATGCCAGAGTGCGAGTTTATCTCCATGATTTTGGGGCCTTTGTCGGTTAGACAGGCGTCGAATCCCAAGTATTCGCAAGCTCCCACTTTCAAAGATATGCGGCGGATCATCTCGAGCAATTTATCCCAATGAGGGATGGTTCCTTCGACGAGAACCCCGCTCGTGGGGTGACGGGGCGAGTCGACCACGCGGTTGATGAAGACCAGCTTCCCCTTATCGTATGCCCCGGTTTCGAGGTTTACGCGAACGTTGAAGTCGGAGATGTCCGCTTCCGATGGGATGCGGTAATTCGATCCATTGCCGCTTTCGCCGTCTTCGATCGCGAAACGCAAGTACGCTAAGACCGGAACGGGATCCGCGCCCGTCGGATTGAGCACGAGTATGCGGAGTGTGTGGATGAGCGGATTGATGGCGGCAAGGCTCGCTTCCGGCTTGATGAACTCGGTGAACACGTAATTCGGATGCTGCTCGACAAACGCTCTGATACCCGCTTCCTCGGTTCGCTCACCGTCAATGGAAAAGCCTTCGCGATACGCCAGTTTGTGAAAACCCGTCGCTTCGGTGCCGTTGCAGGGTTTGCAGGCGAACGTTCCTTCCCGGCGAAGCGTCTCGATCAATCCCTCGATCCCTGGTGCATACAAGCTATCGGCAAGGGGCAGCACGCCATGCGGTTTGCTGTAGTAGAAATAGGCGGGGAGGTACGAGGCAAGATCGGAGTCCTGCATGAGCGCGTGAAGCGTGAGCTTGTCGTTGATCCAGATGCGCTGCCAATCGTTCAACGGCCAGAGCTTCCAATAATCGTAATCCGAAAGATAGCTCTCGAGATTGTCGTCATCAAGGCCATACGCGCAGGCAGACTCGGCGAGAAAACCGTGCTCGTGCGCCCATGCCAGGTAGTCGGGGTCGAACAGATTGCTTGAGCGCTCTCGTTCAAGCAACATAAGATACTCGCGAGCGAATCGCTCGGTAAAACCGTCCGCTAGGAGGTCCTCTAAGTTTACTGCCTGTTTGTTCATGGTTGCTCCCGGGCTATTTCACGTGGCGTGATTTCAACGAATTATCAGTATACCTTACGGGTGCGTTTTCCGAAGTGCAAACAGATGAGCACCGTGGCAAGTGCGCCTACGACGCTCATCGCTAGGCCCGGTTTGACCCCGGATACGGAATAGCGAGCCTCGATCACATGTGATCCCGCGTCAAGCTGGAAACCGATGAAACCGAGGTTCGCTCGAAACGTCTGGGCATCTCGGCCGTCGATCGTTATCTCCCACCCGGCAGTATGGGGGATGGAAAGGCATGCGATCGTGTCGACGTCGGCGGTCACGCTACCGCGCACCTCCGAGCTCCCGGACAACGCAAGCTCAGAGGTCACCTGTGCATTCGGCACCAGATTCTTACCCGCGTCTGCGGCGATTTCGTCGGGCAGAATGATTGCTTGACTGAGCAGAGCCCGTCGATCTTCAACAGAGTCGAGGCTCATCGCCTCGCTTTCGGCTGCAACGCGCGTGGCTCCCGACAAAAGGGGAGCTGCTGAATCGTTGCGGTATACGTGCACTTCGCCGCAGGTGGTCAGAAGCTTGAGGGAGTCGTTCTCGATCGGGGTTTTCGACAGCAGGTATTTTGCTCCGAGACGGCTGACGAGCGAGAAACCGTCCTCGTCGTTCGCATAGCTCTGGTAGGCGCCTCCTCCCATGAGAGCGCTTGGCCAGAAAGCGCGGTAGAAGTCGATGACCTCTCCGTCGGTTGTGGAGTTGTACGAGTTGATTCCGTTGTACCCCTCAACCAGCGAGTCGTTGAAAGCGCACCAATCCGTATAGGTTTTCTCTACGCGGTACAACGATCCGTCGATCTGCTCAAGATAGGCGAGGGCCACTTCGGTGTCGGACGAGATCGAATTTGGAGAAGCGTCGGGAAAGTCGCTCTCCGTGCAAGTCTGACGGTTGTTGGTTACGAAGAAGCCGTCGGCGATGACGGGTGCGAGTACAAGCACCATGGCGACGAGCGTCAAGAACGTGCGCGCTCTCTTCGGCCATCGTACAAAAAGAAGGACAACGAAAGCGCACGAGCAGAGCAGGCAGAAGAGGCAGATGATACGGCCGTCGACGGTGTGCACGAGCGACCATGCAACGATGGTGACGGTGAGGACGCCGGATACCAGCAGGGGGAGGCGGGCTACCCGGCATACCTGAACGCGTTTCTCCCAGCCGACCGAGAAGGCGAGGCAGAGGGGGACTGCAAGCACGAAGGAGCTGCGGTATTTCGGTGCGACAAAAGCGTTGAGCAGGGCGGGGAGGAAGCTGTTCACGCAATACGCGACGACGATGACCGCGGCGATGGTTATGAGTATCTTATCGCGGCGGGACGTTTCGGTAGCCGCCCAGTGGAAGAACTGCCCAAGTAGAACGATCGAGCAGGTCCCGAGGCCGAGCGAGATGAATTCGTAGCAGTTCACATAGGGAAACGATTCTGTTGCGGGAATGAGATCGAGGGGAAGATCTCCTCCGCTTGTGATGAGGCTGTTTCCGAGCAAACGGCTGGCGATGCCGGGAAGCCAATTCGTAGGCACGAAGTCGACGAGGTAGGTCGCCGTTCGCGCGAGTAGGGACGGCTGGCTTGTCGACGAGACGCGCCCTGTTTCCGAGAAAAGATACAGGACGTAGGGAACAAGCGCAATTCCCGCAAGAAGAACGCCGCAAAGCACGGGTGCAAGCAACCTGCCCGTTCCAGCTGCCACTTGTCGTGCAGGATGGGGCCCGTCGGCCTGATGAATCAAGCGGAGCAACATGTAGAGAGCCGCTGACACCAGCATCATGAAGCCGCAGTAAGGGCTCCATCCCACGCAAATCGCCGTGACCAGAACGACGCTGACGAAGCGGGGCGCAGTGCGGCGCTCTGCCAAAAGCTCCAGAACCAAAATGAGTGCGACGAAGGCCACGCTCACGCTTCCGAGCCAGTAGTGCTGTCCCCAAAGCATTAGGTAACCGCCGAATGCGTAGACGACGGAGCCGAGAATGCGTGCGAGCGGTGTTTCGCAGAAACGCGTGGCCAGCCGATTGAAAAGAATGCCGGAAAGGACGACCTTCAAGGCTTGCACGATCACGAGCGCGAGGCCGAGCTTCGCGTTGCCAAACAACAACCCAAGCGGCACCAGCATCAGGTTGAACGGATCGAGCAGCCAAGATTGATAGCTCAGGGCGGAGGTGCCAAGCCCGTAATCGAAGTTCCATGCACCGAAAGAGCCGTCGCGAATGCTGTTCAAGAGATCGAGATAGAAGGGGACGTATTGGTCTATGGTGTCGAGCCCCGTGTCTAGATAGGCGAAATAAGCTCCTTGCGTGAAGAATCTTCCGTATATCGCCAATATTCCCACTGCTAGGGCGAGAACAAGGACCAAAAGCTCTCCGCGCGACGGGTTGGTGCGTTTTTCCGTGAGAGCCGGCATCATCTTGCTCGCAAGCGCGAGCAGCGCAAGCGCACCGAGAGCGCAGACGAGGAGATGGTGATAATCGGACCAGTTCAAAAGGACTCCCAGGAATACGTGATCGAAAGAACGTTCAGCTCATGTGCCACTATCTTAGACAAATAGTGATGAGAGTCGCCTGCGGTTCACAAAAGGGATAAAATACAGGTTTGCAATCAGGCAGCTTTTCGGGTGCTTTCGAAGACGAGACAGGAGCTCAGATATGTCCAGAACGCCCATCTGGGTCACGCGTTCATCCATGCCCCCCTTTGACGAATACGTTGAGGAGATCCGAGCGCTTTGGGAGAGCCGCTTTCTCACCAACATGGGTGTTGAACATCTTCAACTCGAGGAGGCTTTGAAGTCGTTCCTGCAGGTGGATGATATCGCCCTGTTCGTGAACGGGCACAATGCGCTCGAATGCGTGCTGGAAGCCATGGGTTTGCGCGGCAAGGTCATCACCACGCCTTACAGCTTCGCGTCGACCACGCATGCCATCGTGCGCAAAGGGCTTACTCCGGTATTCGCCGACATCAAACCCGACGACTACACGCTTGACCCGGAGCGGATCGAGGAGCTTGTCGACGACGACACGTGCGCCATCATGCCCGTGCATGTGTATGGAAATCTGTGCGATGTGGACTCCATCCAGCAGATCGCAGACGAGCACGGGCTCAAGGTTATCTACGACGCGGCGCATGCGTTCGGCGTGCGGCGCGGCGACGTTTCGGCTGCCTCGTACGGGGACGCGTCGATGTTTTCCTTCCATGCCACGAAAGTATTCAACACCATCGAAGGCGGTGCCGTGTGCTTCCGCGATCCTGCGTTGCGGGAGTTGCTCAACCAGTGGAAGAACTTCGGTATCACGGGCACCGAAAGCGTGGAATACGTGGGCGGCAACGCCAAGATGAACGAATTCTGCGCCGCCATGGGCATCTGCAACTTGCGGCATCTTGACGAGGAGATATCCAAGCGCAAAGTTGTTGCGGAGCGCTACTGGGAGCGTTTGGGGGAGTTGCCGGGCATTGCTTTGTGCAAGCCGCAGCCGGGGATCAAACCAAACTATGCCTATTTGCCGGTGGTGTTCGAAGATGCTTTCGGAGCCTCGCGCGATGAGGTGTATGCGGCGCTCATGGCGGCCGATATTCATCCTCGCAAGTACTTCTACCCCCTCATCAGCGATTACCAATGCTATGAGGGACGCTTCGACTCTTCGGCGACGCCTGTGGCGCAGCATGTGGCCCAATGCGTTCTCACGCTTCCGATGTATGCGGATCTGGCACTCGAAGACGTCGATCTCGTTTGCGACATCATCGCGGACGCGCGGCGATAGCTGCGCCCAGCAAGGATGTGAAAGGGGAGGCATTGGAAGAAAAACCTCTTGTGTCCATTGTCGTATCGGTGTACAACCATGCGCGCTATATCGAGGAGTGCCTGCGCGGCATCGCGGCCCAAACGGTCGACTTTCCCATCGAGGTGCTTGTGGCAGACGACTGCTCGCCAGACGGTACGGCCGACGTTCTTCGGGCACTCGAACCCGAGCTCCCCAACACATTCACGCTTATCCTGCGCGAACAGAACCTGGGCGCGGTGAAAAACGGCGAGGATCTTTACGCCCGCGCTACAGGAAAGTATCTGGTGGATCTTGAGGGCGATGATTTCTGGACTTACGAGGGGAAGCTGCAGGCTCAGGTTGAATTTTTGGAAGGGAACCCCGAATACTCCGCCGTGTACACGCGCTGCACCGTGGTGGGGGCGGACTCGAAGCCGAACGGCGAAGAATACCCTCAATGTTCACACGACGAGTATACGTTCAAAGACTACTTCTACAGCTGTCTGCCCGGCCAAAGCGGCACGCTCGTGTGCCGTAGAGAGCAGTACGTATCCATGCGCGAAGAGTTCATGGGTATGAGGACATACGAGTTCTATCCCGGGGATCGCAGGAACGCTTTTTTGTTCCTCGTCGCGGGCAAGGTGCGCTGCATCCAAGAGAACTGGTCCGCCTACCGCCATGTAACAAGCGGCGGAAGCAGCTACAGCTCAACGGTCGCATTGGATGACGCCTATGCGCTCAATGAGGTGCGGTTCGGCGAGACGCTCGTCGCATACGCCCAGCTTCGCGGGGACGAAGAGGCCGTTAAAGCAGCCAAGAAGACGTACTATCGGACCTACTTGAAATGGGCGTGCGACGGGCGCAGCTCCCTCAAGCTTGGCGCATGCCTGCGCGAGCTCATGGGCGAGCGGAATCGGCTGTCCTATCTGGCATCCCCGGTGCAGTGGTATGCGGTGCTGGGTACTCGGATGTTGATGGGGAAGCCGGTTGACCTGTAGCGCTCAACGAATTTTCTCAAGGTGCCATTCGATGTCGGTTCGACTAAATTACCGTCCTGCGTAGATAGAAGCCCGCGTGACCTTTTAATGCTCTTTCGGCTTGCCGTATTCACGCAATCAAGCAAGCGGTCTTATCATGCATGGGAAAAAGTGACGTTTCGCGAAAGGGTGTTTGAGGGTATGCAAACTATAGGGGAGAGTGCGAGAAAGGCGGCGTTCGGCTTTGTGGCGGCTGCTGCTATGGTGGCGTGCGCTCTCTGCTTCGTGCCGGATTCAGCTTTCGCTTCGGATAGGGATGATAAAGCAATTTCGCTGTCGGCAGGTGCTTTGTCGTCGGGCGTGGAGCTCGCTGCCGACGGAGACGCGCTCCTGGAGGAAGCGAACGGCGAGGCCGTCGTCGAAGACGATGCGAGCAACGACGATAGCAAGTCCTCCGCAGGAGATGAAAGCGACTCGGAGGAAACGGTGCCCTTCGAAGAGGCCACCGTCGAGAACGGCGACCTGGACGTTGTCGAGCCTCCAGCCGAGGACGTGAAAAACACGCTTCCGGCCATCGAGCCTACGAGTGCGCTTGACGAGAGCAAGCTCCTTGGGGCCGAGCCCGCCCCGACGAAACCTGTAATCGACGGCTGGCGCGAAGAGGACGGTCTCACCTACTACTACGAGGGTGGCGAGCGGCGCACCGGTTGGCTCGTGACCGACACGTACAAAGATTACGGCCTGCAGCGTTATTTTCTGGGAACCGATCACGCACTCGTCTTCGATCGCTTGATCTCAGAGGCCGATGCGGGTTGGTGGGCTTACGCGACCAAGTTCGGCTACGTGGTTCGCGGTCGCTACGTGGCGCCCGACGGAAAGGTGTACCTGGCGAACAACGACGGCCGTCTGGAGGATGAGGGCTGGCTGGTGACCGGTGACTACGACAACGGCGTGCTCCAGCGCTACTATATCGACAGGGACGCCCATGCGGCATTGACCGGTTCCTTCACCGTCGGCAAAGACGCCTACTGTGGACTCGAGGGCGTCGGCTACGTGCTTCGCGGTGCCGCCATGACCGACGCCGGCCTGCGTTATGCCGACAACGATGGCGTTCTCGTTGCAAGCGGCTGGTTGGTGACCGAAGGTTTTGGACGCGGCATGCAGCGCTACTGGTTCGACAGCTATTCGCCCGTATTCAATCGGTTGGTCTCAGAGGCCGAGGCTGGCTGGTGGGCTTTCGCGACCGAGTTCGGTCATGTCGTTCGCGGTCGTTACGTGGCGCCCGATGGGAGGGTATACCTGGCGAACAACGACGGCCGCTTGGAGGACACCGGTTGGCTGGTCACGAATTCCTACGACGGTTCGTTCCAGCGCTACTACATTGATGATGATACTCATGCGACAAGGATCGGCTTCTTTTCTCAGGACGGAAACGACTACTACGGACTTGCTGCGATGGGGTACGTTCTGCGCGGATTAATGCAATACAGTCAAATCGGCGTCTTGATGGCAAACAACGATGGGGTAATGCCGAATCGGGAGGGATGGCTTGTATCCGATGAGTACGAGGGGGTCTTGGAGCGCTACCGCGTCGACCATTGCTGCGATGGCTATTTAGGTGCTCATGTCGGCTTGTTTTCCATTGACGGGTCAACATACATCGGTCTTGCCAAGGTGGGGCATGTGCTCCGCAACGATTACGATTATTCGAACGGGCATTGGTATGAGTCCGACAATGACGGCGTGTGCCTGAACGTGGACAACCGCTTCAGCCGAATCGAAGCCTGTATCAGCTGGATCGTGGGCATTGCCAACGACGATAGCCATGGTTATGACCAGGTGTATCGATGGGGCGAGCGGGGGGATTACGATTGTTCGAGCCTTGTGATCTCTTCGCTCGACGCAGCAGGATACGAAACGGGATGGGCAACGTATACTGGCAACATGCGCGGCGCTCTGACTACGTATGGGTGGACTTGGCTGAACATGGGCTCGGGCCTCAAACGTGGTGATATCTTGCTCAACGAGCGAGACCATACAGCAATTTATCTCGGTGATGGCATGCTGGTTCAGGCTTCCGGAAACGAGCAGGGTGGAATAACTGGCGGAAAGCCTGGCGATCAAACCGGTCGTGAGATTTGGTCTTGTGCATATTACGATTATCCTTGGAATGGCATATTGCGGTATATTTGCTAAGCTGTCGCAGTGTTGGTTTCGACAGCAATTTGACCGATGTCCGCCCTTGGCTTCCTAGACCAAGGGCGGACATCCTCTTTCTTCCTTTACCCAATGATTGACGATGGGTTGTAGGTTGGCACGCCGCTGCGGAAAGACTTGCGGGCGTGTTTTCTGGCGCGTCTGGCGCTGTGATATGGCTATCTCCCGTATATTCTTTCAAAAGCGCCTCTATTCCGTAATGCACACGTATAATGATAGTATCTGTTTGAATTGCCGGGATGTGAGGAAGTTCATGAGCATTCATACCAAGAGGGGTTCGTTCGTTGCAGCATATCTGTTCATGGCGCTGGGGTTCTTTGCTGCGTCTGCGGCGATATTGATCGTCGTTCTAACCGGTCTTTTCAGTGGCGCGCCCAAAGCATTTGCTGCCGAAAGCGATGCGAACGCGGCTTCTGTCTACGAAGATGTTCGCCTCAGCCCCGGGTGGCACGATGTCGCCGGCGGAGAAGTCGTCTACGTTGATCCGGATGGGAGTTACCATGTTGGATGGCTTGTGACGAACAGGGGCCAGGGCGAGGGGTTGCAGCGGTATTGGTTTGACCAGGATGGCACGTTGTCCAAAGGAGAGCTCATCAACGCAGGAAAAGACGGGTGGGCTTACGCCACACCCTCTGGAGCCGTGGTTCGCGGCAAGTACGACAACGGTCGAGGGCGCGTGTATCTGGCCAACAACGACGGCAGGCTTGCGGACGGTGCGGGCTGGATCGTCACGGGGAATTACGACGGTGGAATCCTTCAGCGTTACTATATCGACTCGAATGACCATGCCGCTTGCAGCGGTTACTTCAGTGTTGACGGCGAGAGCTATTTCGGCTTGGGTGGTCAAGGCTATGTGTTGAGGGGTGCGGGCTGGGGCGTGCGCGGCGATCAACTATTAGCTGACAACGATGGCGTTCTCGCCGTCTCGAAGTGGGTAGTAGCCGACGTTTTCGGACAAGGTCTCCAGCGATACTGGTTTGACAGCGCTGGCGCCATGGCGAAGGGCCGCTTGGTGGATCCCTCTGAAGGTTCGGGCTACTGGGCTTATGCGACCGATCAGGGTTCTATTCTTCGAGGAACTTCTTCTGAGGGCGAAGTGAAGCGTTTTGCCGACAATGACGGCAGAATTTCTGACGGTTGGCTTGTGACGGGGGCCTTTACTGGCGGCGCATTGGAACGCTATTGGCAAGAGGGTGGGCAGATAGCGGTGGGTCGGCTTATCGATGCGGGTGGTGGCTGGTGGGCATACGCCAGTACGTCCGGTGCTGTGGTGCGCGGCAGATTAGCGGTTGATGGCAAAGTCTATCTTGCCAACAACGATGGCAGACTGGAGAATACCGGTTGGCTCGTGACCGATGCCTACGGCCAAGGTCTCCAGCGCTATTATATTGATACAGTCGAGCATGCGGCTATCGTGGGTTTTGCGGATAGCGACTATGCGTCTTACACCACTTCCGGCGGATACGTTTTGCGTGGGAAGATGAATACCGACAATGGTGTGCTCGTCGCGGACAACGACGGCGCCCTTATCGAGAACGGGCGGAGTGAAGGATGGTGCGTCACCGACGCCTACGACGGAGGACCTCAACGCTACTACCTCCAGGATGTGGGTGGCCGCCTATACGCCAAGACCGATTTTTTCCAGGCAGAATCTGATATCGACGGAAAGGTGAAATGGTTCTATGCTGCCCCGGAGAATGCATACGTCGTCCGTGGTAAAACCGTTCATCCTTCCGGTGTGCTCGTCGCGGACAACGACGGCGTCCTTATCGAGAACCAACATGGGCAGGGGTGGTGCGTGACCGACGTCTACGACGGAGGACCTCAACGCTACTACCTCCAGGACGTGGGCGGCCATCTGTACGCGAAGACGGGTCTTTTTTCCGCTCGATTGCACTCAGGCGCAGAGGAGAAGCAGTTCTACGGTCTCGATAACGCGGGATATGTCGCACGCAATAGCGAGGTGGTCGTTGAAGGCTCTGTCTATTCAACCGACAACGACGGCGTCCTGACCTGGCTTCGTTATTCTTCTCAAACGAGGGATCCAACCCTTGCGACCGTTTCGTGGGCCAACGACTACGGCTATCTTGACAAGACAAAGGCTCTGGCATCGCAGTACGGGAGCTCTACCAATTGGTTTATTGCGGTGGACGACAAGCTCTGCCGCGTGGTCGTTTTGCAACGCAGCGGCTCTTCGTGGAACGTGGCGAAGACTTGGAACTGCAACGGCGGAAGAAACGCGTACCGTTGGATCGGCGATCACGAGATTGTGCACCGTAGTATATGCAACTGGGATGATTCGTACTTCGGCAAAGGGTACAACGACTGGTCAACCTGCTTTATCGAGTCGTACAGCTCCGACAGCCAAGGGCATCTGCGCTACGTGCCGGGCAAGGGTTATGAGGACTGCGCGTCCTTCCATTCAACTGGTTATACGTGGACGGGTTGGGACAATGCCGGATGCATTGGTTTGATTTGGGATAACGCAAAGTGGATTTATGATAACATTCCAAATGGAACTAATATGTGCCTGTTCAATCCGCGCATATAGTCTTTCCTGGTTGGATCGTTTGCAGCAAATAGGAGAAGAGCATGGAACTGAGAGCCTGTAACCACGCAATCGTTGCGGGGCTATTCGCATCGCTTGCTTTTGCCGCCGCGCTTGCAGTGGCCCCTGATATCGCGTTGGCGGAGGAGTCACAATCGGCTTTGCCTCGCACTGCGTCCGAACCTTTCATGGAGGAAGATGAGGTATTGGGGGATATTGGGTCGGTTCCCGGTTCGTTGGATTCCGTCGAAAACGGTCTTGCTGGGGGTTCCGTTGATGTCGATGGCAAGCCTTCCGAGATGTCCCAAGAGCCTGAGGCCGGGAATGCTGACGGTGCAAAGCCCGATACGGACGACGCGGACGGCACGGACGAAGCAGATGGCACCGACGATACGGAGAACCCCGACGATACGGAGAGCGGGGGTCCATCGCCGGTTCCGGGCGGAGTGCTCGCGCCCGAATTGGGGCCGAGCGACGTCCTCGGCGCAGGCGAAGAAGAGGGAAAGCTCTCCGGTGCCGACAACCTCGAAACGGCTAACGGCATCTCCAACGCTCCCGTTCTCGGCTGGGGCACCAACGCCGCTGGCGAAATCGTGTACGTGGACTCCGTGAGGGAGGACGGTAGCGCGGTTTACCGCACGGGTTGGCTCGTCGACAGCGGGCGCGGACAGGGTCTTCAGCGTTATTGGTTCAGCTCCACCGGTGCTCTCGTCGTCGGTCGGCTCATCGACGCGGGCGGCGGCTGGTGGGCCTACGCCCGCCCGGACGGCTACGTGGTGCGCGGCCGGTGGACGGATCCGGCGACGTGCTACGTCTACCTGGCCGACAACGACGGCAGGCTGGAGAGGGTCGGCTGGATCGTGTCGGACGCCTACGGCCAGGGCCTCCAGCGCTACTGGATAGACCCCGACGCGCACGCGGCCGTGCCGGGCCGCTCCGAGGACGGGTACGCGCACTACACGACGCCGGAGGGCTACGTCGCCCGCGGCGCGGTGGACGCGGGCGACGGCGAGGCGCGCTTCGCCGACAACGACGGCAGGCTCGCGGTCTCGGGATGGGTCGCCACCGACGCCTTCGGCCAGGGCTTCCAGCGCTACTGGTTCGACGCGGACGGGGCCATGGCCAAGGGGCGCCTGGTGGACCCCTCCGAGGGCGCCGGGTATTGGGCCTACGCCCGCCCCGAGGGCCTCGTGGTGCGCGGCAAGTACGACGACGGCGCGGGCCGCGTCTACCTGGCCGGCAACGACGGGCGCCTCGCCGAGGGCTCGGGCTGGATCGTCACCGGCGCCTACGACGGCGGCGTCCTGCAGCGCTACTTCCTGGACGGCGCGGCCCACGCGGCCAGAAGCGGCTACTTCAGCGACGGCGGCGGCAACTACTTCGGCGTGGGCGGCCAGGGCTACGTGCTGCGCGGGGTGGGCCGCGGCGTGCGGGACGACTGGCTGGTGGCCGACAACGACGGCAGGCTGGCCTCCAGCCGCTGGGTGGTGACCGACGCCTTCGGCCACGGCCTGCAGCGCTACTGGTTCGGCGCGGACGGCGCCATGGCCAAGGGCCGCCTCGTCTCGATAGACGAGGGTGCCGGCTGGTGGGCCTACGCACAGGCGAATGGCGTTATTTTGCGTGGCAAGCGAGTTGCAAGCAACATGGTCTATCTCGCTAACAACGACGGTCAGTTCGTTGTGGGTTCCGGTTGGATCGTTACGGGGAGCTACGACGGCGGCGTGTTGCAGCGCTACTGGATCGAGCAATCCACCATAGGCTTTTCGTTTGCGAAAGTCGGCTTTTTCCAGGCCCTTTCCCAGAGCGGGAAAGTATGCTGGTTCTACGGCGATGCCTCGCAAGGTTATGTTTTGCGTGGAAAGAAGACCACTAATTACGGAGTTCTTCCTGCAACTAACGAAGGCGTTCTCATTGAGTCGAACCGCGGCGAGGGCATGCAAGTGACTCGCGATTACGACGGCGATTATCAGCGCTATTTCCTCGTAAAAGCGAAAGACGGTCACCTTTATGCGAAAGTCGGTCATTTCTACGACGAGGTAGAGAATAAGCATTATTACGGGATACCCGGTCAGGGCTATCTGCTTCGAGGCAAGATGCTTTATGGTGCGGGCATGCTAATCGCCGACAACGCCGCGGTCATGGCTTGGACCGAGGATTGGATTGTAACCGACATATATGATGGCGAATTGCAGCGCTACCGCATCGACGGTTCTCCTGGAGATGGCCTCAAAGGCGCTCACCTCGGGTATTTCATACTTGACGGCACCCAATACTATGGTCGTGAGGATCAAGGTTATGTGGTTCGTGGGCTGTACCTCGCCCCTACGGGTGCCATGTGGTCCGCTGACGGCGACGGCAAGATGACCTATACGTTTCTGTCCGATGTTGGCCGGAAAGCGTGGGGCCGTTCCATGAACATCAGCAGCCGCACGAAGTATATGGTAACAATAGATGCCGACAACTGCCATGTTATTGTCTTCGAAGGCTCAGCTGGCAACTGGGTTCCCCTTTACGATTGGCTGGCTGGTACGGGGCTTCCCCAATACAATAACGGTCAAGGCACGGTACGCGGCTTATATGAGATTGCCGGCGATGGCGCTTGCTACAACTGGTCGGACTGGAATAGCGGAAAAGACTACTACAAGGGCGGTTATCGCGTCGAATACTATCCCAAGGACGATATTTACTTCTTTGCTGGTTTCGTTCTTGATCTTGGTTTTCATTCTACTATCCCCAGCATGGGCTCGGCCGAAAGCCAGCTTGGAAAGAAAGTATCCCACGGTTGTATTCGCCTAGAGATTGAAAATGCGAAGTGGATTTACTACAACTGTTTACCCGGTACCAGGGTGTACAGCTTTTAATGCAACTGTGGGCCAGCGATTAATGGAGAAGCGAGCAGGCTGTTCGTAGGTGGTCGGACAGCCTGCAACTATGTTTATGGAAACTGATAATGGAGGGCATATGGCAACCGTTCTTGTTACGTCGCTTGGCTCGGTCGCGGCCGACATCATCATCAAGAGCCTGAAGCGCTTGGGGCATAAGGTTGTCGGCTGCGACATCTATCCCAAAGAATGGGTGCCGGATGCTTTCAACGTTGATATTTTCTATCGCGCCCCGCTCGCTTCGGAGGCGGCGGCGTATCTTGACTTCGTTGAAGAGGTGTGCGAAAGGGAGAATGTTGCCTATGTCATGCCTCTTACGGATGTGGAGGTCGACGTGCTTAACGCCAATCGTCGACGCTACGAGAGCAGGGGTATATGCTTCTGCATGTCTCCCAAGGAAACGCTTGAGACGTGCCGCAACAAGAAGCTTTTGAAGGAGTTTATCGATGAGAACTGTGTTGGCATCAAAACGATACCCACCGTGCTTCTTGTTGAGTGCGAGACCTCACCTTGGGAATACCCTGTTATTGTCAAGCCGTATGACGGGCGCAGCAGCATCGGCTTGCGCCGGGTCCATGACGATTTGGAGTGGGCGGCGCTTGCCAACATTCCGGATCCCGAACGATACATCGTGCAGCCGAACATACCGGGTCCTATCGTGATGTCCGAGCTGGTACGCCAGCCCGAGTCGGGCAAAGTGGTGGTGGTCGTGCGCGAGGAGCTTCTAGAGACTTTGAACTTCTGCGCCTTGGCGGTTCGCATGTATCGCGACGAGGAGCTGGAAGAGCGGAGCAGAGAGCTCGCGAATGCGCTCGGTATCGTAGGCAGCGTGAATTTCGAGTGGATATTGGACGATGCGGGGGAGTACCATTTTGTCGAGTGCAACCCGCGATTCTCAGCAGGAGCCGAGTTCACCTGCATGGCGGGATACGACCTTATCACCAACCATTTCGCTTGTTTTGCGGGCGGGGAGGTTGAAGATTTTCATTACCGTCGGGAGATGGTCATTTCGAGGAAGTACGAAGAGTTTCTGACCAAGGTCGAGGGCTAGGGGTCTTTCATGCAGCTCACGGATTTTCTATTCGATTTTTGCATCATGTCGGCCCTTTTGCTGGTGGCGAAGGTCATTCGAGCCAAAGTCGGTTTTCTCCAGAGGTTGTATATCCCTTCAGCGCTTATTGCGGGATTCCTCGGGCTGTTTCTAGGCAAGCAGTTCTTGAACATCGTGCCGTTTTCGACGGCTATTTCGGATTATGCCGGCGTGCTGATCGTGGTGGTATTCGGATCGATGTATTTGGGCACGAAACGAAAAACCTCTGTCGGCGGCATGGTCAAGAGGGTGGGAGACTCGTTCTTTGTGAACGGCGCGGCCGAGATCGCTCAATTCGGCATCTTCATTTTACTGGGCTGCACATTGCTTCCGCTGGTGTTCCCTGGAATTAACGATGCGTTCGGTCTTATGCTGCCCTGTGGCTTTGCCGGAGGGCATGGTACTGCGGCGGCTGTCGGCAGCGTGTTGTCGGAAGCTGGCTGGGACGATGGCGTGACCGTGGGGCAGACGTTCGCGACCATCGGCCTTTTGGGGGGCATCGTATTCGGCGTGGTTTTGCTGAACATCGGGGCACGTCGTGGTTACACGCGAGTAGTGAAAGGTGCCGCCGATCTGCCGGAGGAGATGCTCAGCGGTCTCAATCCGGAAGACAAGCGGGGCTCTATCGGCTCCGACACGGTCAATTCGATCTCGATGGATTCGCTTACGTGGCATGTGGTGCTTGTCCTTATCTCGACAGGCGCCGGGTATTTGCTGAATGCTTTTCTAAAGATTGTCATTCCTCAGGTTGCCTTTCCCACGTACGGTCTGGCAATACTCTGCGGTATCGTTTTGCAGTGGGCTCTCCGCTTGGTTAAGCTCGACGAGTATGTGGATCGCAAGACCATTACGCATATCTGCAGCTGTGCTACCGACTACTTGGTCGCTTTCGGCGTCGCTTCTATCAGCGTGAGCATCGTTATGAAGTATGCGGCTCCCATTATCTTTCTTGCGGCACTGGGTTTTGCAGGTGCGTTCCTCTGGCAATTCTTGGTGTGCTCTCGCTTTCTCCGCAACTTCTGGTTCGAGCGCGGTCTTTTCATATTCGGTCAGAGCACAGGCGTGTTGGCCACAGGCGTTCTTTTGCTTCGCGTTTCCGATCCTAATTTCAAATCAGGGGTTCTGGCCGATTTCGGTTTGGTTTGGCTTTTCTTCTCTATCGTTGACGCGCTTCTTGTTGCCTTTTCTCCTACGTTCGTGCTGGCTGGATATGGCATTCCCTATGCGATATGCATCACACTGGCGGCTGTCGTGTTCTTGCTGCTGAGTTGGAAGATGTTCGGCGTACGTAAGTTCAACAAGGCCGGAGGCCTTGAAACCGTCAAAGAATAGCCGACATGCCGTCAGCATTCTTGGGAGCAAGGCATGATTGATTTCAACATACCACCCTACGTGGGTACCGAGATGGACTTCGTGCGTGAGGCGGCAGAGGTTAACCGCAAGATCTGCGGCGACGGTCCGTTCTCGCGCAAGTGCCACGCATGGATGGAAGAGCGCTTCAACGCCGAGAAGGTGCTGCTTACCACCAGCGGTACGGCGGCACTTGAAATGGCGGCGGTGCTATGCGACCTGAAACCTGGAGATGAAGTTATTCTTCCTAGTTTCACCTTCTCGTCTACTGCAACGGCATTCCAGGCTACTGGCGCCACGTTGGTTTTCGTGGACATTCGTCCGGATACCATGAATATCGACGAGCGAGTTGTCGAAGACGCGATCACCGAGCGAACGCGGGTTATTGTTCCCGTCCATTACGCAGGGGTCTCTTGCGAAATGGACACCATTATCGCCATCGCACGCCAACATAGCCTCATGGTGGTGGAGGATGCTGCGCAGGGTGTCATGAGCACCTACAAAGGGCGTGCCTTGGGGACCATCGGGGCGTTCGGATGCTATTCGTTTCACGAGACGAAGAACTATTCAATGGGCGAGGGAGGCGCCATCGTGATAAACGATCCCTCTTTCATCGACAGGGCTGAAATCATTCGCGAGAAGGGTACAAACCGCCAGCGGTTCTTCCGAGGTCAGGTCGACAAGTACACATGGGTCGATCGTGGCAGCTCGTATCTTCAGAGCGATTTGAACGCCGCATACCTGTGGGCGCAGCTGGAGCAAGCGATTCGTATCAACGACGATCGTCTTGAAACATGGCGATTCTATTACGACGCGTTAAGTCCTCTTGCCGAAGCTGGTCGCATTGACCTACCGATAGTACCGAGCGACTGTGCGCACAACGCGCACATGTTCTATCTCAAATGCGCCGATCTTGCCGAGCGTACGGCGCTCATCTCTTTTTTGAAAGAGCGCGGCATCATGGCAGTGTTTCATTATGTGCCGTTGCACAGTTCGCCAGCAGGGCGGGCATTCGGACGCTTTCACGGGGAGGATCGCTATACCACCAACGAGAGTAATCGGCTGGTGCGCTTGCCGTTGTACTATAATATGGCTCAAAAGGACAGGGGGGCGGTCGTTTCCGCAGTGAGGAGATTTTTTGCATGAACTGCGATAACGTGAATTGCCATGAGAGGGTTGAAGCGATACCTAGGCGAATGTCGCTGAGTTTAGCTGCGGCGATTGCCTCGCTTTGTTTCGCAGCTTTGACCTTGATACCGACGGAGGCGCGCGCTGAGGTTGCGGTTACTGATCAGAGCGAGGTTGTAGTTGCTGTCGAGGAAGGATCTTCGGCAATCGAAAACGCTCCTGAGGGCACCGCCGATTCTTCGGGTCAACTTGCTTCAGGCGAGCAAGATGAATCCTCCGACATCCTGGAAACTGTGGAGCCGAACGCCGGATTGGATGATGGCCCCTCCGGGGAAGAGGGGCCTGCCTCGTCAAACGACAATGAGGTCGATCATCCCAACGGCGATGAAGTGACCGATGCTTCCGATATGGAGAATCCCGATGCTTCGAAGGAGCCCTTGTTTGGCGATGAGGCTTCGCTCGGCGATGATGAAAGCAAAGGAAGCGTGTCCGATGAGCCATCTCCTGTACCGAACCCAAGTATCGGTCATTGGGAGGTTCGCGATGTTGGTGACGGCGCGGGCTTGCAGCGCTACTGGATTGACGCTGACGGGAACATCGCCATCGGCCGATTTATCAGCCCAGACGAAGGAGCCGGTTATTGGGCTTACGCCATGTCCGACGGGCGTGTTCTGCGCGGTAAGCTCGATGGCGGGGCGGGGTACGTGTACCTCGCCGATAACGATGGTCGCTTGGCTTCTGGCTCCGGGTGGGTTGTCACGGACGTCTACGATATTGAGTTGCAGCGATATTACCTCGATGAAATCGCGCACGGCGCCCTTTCCGGCTACTTCACCGTAGACGGCGACAACTACTTCGGTCTGGGAGGCCAAGGTTACGTGCTGCGCGGCGTTGGACGAGGCGTTCGGGACGATTGGCTCGTCGCGGACAACGACGGGAAGCTCGCCGCCAGCCGTTGGGTGGTGACCGACGCCTTTGGCCAGGGCCTCCAGCGCTATTGGTTCGACTCGAAGGGGTCCATGGCGAAGGACCGCCTGGTGGATCCTGCCGAGGGTGCCGGATATTGGGCCTATGCCAAGTCGGATGGCATGGTGCTGCGCGGCAAGATGGACGCGGGCGCCGGATTCGTGTACCTAGCCGACAACGACGGGCGTTTGGCCTCCCTTGATGGGTGGCTTGTGACGGGCCTGTACGATGGTGGCGTTCTTCAGCGTTACTTCATAAGTGAAGCCGTGCACGCTGCCCTCTCTAGCTACTTCACCGTAGACGGCGACAACTACTTCGGTCTGGGAGGCCAAGGCTACGTGCTGCGCGGCGTTGGACGAGGCGTTCGGGACGATTGGCTCGTCGCGGACAACGACGGGAAGCTCGCCGCCGGCCGTTGGGTGGTGACCGACGCCTTTGGCCAGGGCCTCCAGCGCTATTGGTTCGACTCGAAGGGGTCCATGGCGAAGGACCGCCTGGTGGATCCTTCCGAGGGTGCCGGGTATTGGGCTTATGCGCGTTCTGATGGCTATGTGGTGCGCGGAAAGTATACCTGCGTAAACGGTGCAGTATATCTTGCCAATAACGACGGCGGTCTTGAAAAACCGGGCTGGCTTGTGAGCGCATCGTATGATAACGGCATTTGGCAGCGGTATTGGATTGACGACGTCACTCGTGCATGCAAAAGCGGCTTGTTTACCGTGGGCGTTGAGGGCTATTACGGCATGCCTGAAGTCGGATACGTTCTTCGTGGATCGCTGACGGTGGGGGCCGATACGTACCGCGCCGATAACGACGGAATGCTTGTCCTCTCCTTTAAAACCATAGCGGACGCTCATGGGGGAGGCGCTGATATCGTAAGTACGTTTGTCGGCGATACCCCCTACCTTTTCCTGCCAGCGCATGCGAGTCTCTCGAGCGTGCCGTTGATGTTCGCTCCTTTTGCAGGTGGGAATAGCTTGCTGCTTTCGCTTGATGGCGCGTATGCCTTTGAAATGTACGAAAGCGGGTCGCCGCTCGACCTGATTGGCCTTGGCGTCCACGACAGCATTCGAACCCTTTTTTTCAAGTCGGCTGAGGGTTCGAAAGTGCGAACTTTGGCCATTATGATATCTGCTGATCTGGGGGCAATGTATTTGGTAAGCTCTGATCCCGTTAACCAAGGTCGTTTCTATGTCGACGGCAGCCCTGATCACACAGCGAAAGCAACTGGCAGTATGCTTTTTGTGAAACCCGATGGCAGCGTAGTGTACAACGGCGAACTAACGCAGATCAAGGGCCGTGGTAATACAACGTGGCGTGTCGGTGATAAAAAACCCTATCAAATCAAGTTAGATAAAAAAACAGATTTGATGGAGACTGGGGAAAAATCAAATAAGGCGAAAACATGGGTCCTCCTCGCGAATGCGAATGACGTTACGCTTCTGCGCAATATGGTTGCTCTCGAACTTGCGCAAGCACTTGGTTTGAAGGAGACTCCAGAATGTAGGTTTGTTGATCTCTACTACGATGGCGAGTATCGGGGCAATTATCTTCTATGTGAGAAGGTTGAGATCAATGGAGGCCGAGTGGATATAACTAAGCTCGAGGATGATATCGAGGACGCTAATCCCGGTGTTGATCTTGGCGAGCTTCCGCTTGCTCGGGGGCAGAACAAATATGGCAATCCCTTCCAGTATGTTCAGGGTGTGAAGGAGCCTGCGGATATCACTGGAGGGTATCTTCTTGAGCTTGACGGTGCCTACTATTCCTCCGAGCGTTGCTGGTTCGGCACCTCGGCGGGCTATTTTGTTGTGAAGGGCCCCGAGAATCTTTCTCTTATCCAGATGCTTTACATTAGCGAGCTTATGCAGGAGGCAATCAATTCTTGCAACGCTTCAGGCACGAATGCTCAAACGGGGCTTGCAGTAGAGGATTATATCGATGTTGACTCTTTTGCGAAAATGTATCTGCTCAATGAATTTTCGAAAAATATCGACTGGTCGGCTTCTTCGACCTATTTCTATCTTCCATCTATAGTGGATTTGGCAAAAGGCTATAAACACGTGTTTTACGCAGGCCCGGCATGGGATTTTGATTCTGCATTCGGCATACGCAACGATGCGCCTACTGCACAAGACCCAGAGGGTTTATGGTATTCCGTTGGATCATCCATATGGTATCTGACTAGCTATGATATCGAGTATTCTGCGAAGCAAATTCTCTCTTCTACGCTTTTGCCTCTTGTTCAAGGAGGTCTTTTGGGGGAATCGGGAGCTCTTCAATCGATTGATTCGCTCGTAGATATGCTCGCGGCATCACAGGCGATGAATCATATGTTATGGGAGTACGCATCTTTCGGGAATTGCTTAGATCCGTATCCGACCTATGAGCAAAATATTGTTTATCTGAAAAACTGGATTGCCGCTCGTGTCCATTGGTTTGCAACAAGTGGTTGGGCGGCGTGAGTGATTCATCCGGGTATCGTTTTCCTTGGTGGTAATTGCTGACTTACTCCCCGTGGGCCATGTCTCACGGGGAAAAGCTGCTCGTCCAAGCAGCTTTTGGTTGCTCCACGCACTCCGAATGCGAGCTACTCCCGAACCGTATCAAAAATTTCTCTTCTCATTAGTTCGGTCCTGTAAGCTTGATTCGGCGACGACAAACAACGGTCTGCGTTTGACTTCGATATATGTTTTTGCCAAATACTGCCCGATAACGCCCAGGCATAGAAGCTGGATACCTCCCACAAGCAAAACGACACAGATGAGCGAGGGCCATCCGGCAACCGGATCGCCGAACAAAGCAGCTCTAACCACTACGAATACAATCGTCAGTAGAGCAATCATGCAGAATAGCAGACCTAGAACAGATGCCATGCTTAAGGGCACTGTAGAGAAGGCTGCTATTCCATCGACGGCGTACAGTATTAGGGACCAGAAACTCCAGCTCGAGTTTCCTTCAGTGCGTTCGATGTTTTCGTACGATATCCACTCTGTCTTAAAACCTACCCAGCTAAATATTCCCTTTGAGAACCTGTTGCGCTCAGACAATTCCAATATGGCATCAACCATTTTCCGGTTCATCAGCCTGTAGTCTCGTGCCCCATCGACTATTTCAGTTTGGGAAATAGCGTTGATCACGCGATAGAACAACTTCGAAAAAAAAGATCGGATAGGAGGCTCGCCTTTTCTGCTGTATCTTCGGGTTGCCACATTGTCGCAGCTTCCAGATGAAACCGTTTCATACATGCGAAAAAGAAGCGATGGGGGATCCTGCATATCTGCATCCATTACGGCGACATAATCCCCTTTGGCAGATGCCAATCCGGCATACATCGCCGCTTCTTTCCCAAAGTTGCGAGACAGGGAGATGTAGTTCACGAGAACGCTTCTGTTCGAAGATGCCTGCTCCTGCATAACCTGCAAGGTGGAATCCGTCGATCCGTCATCAACGAGGAGAACGTCAAGGGAAACATTATGCGCTTTGAATTTGCTTTCTGACTCTTCTTCTAAAGCGTTTAGAAAAAGAGGAATGTTGTCGGCCTCGTTGCGACAAGGGACAACGATCGAAAGCGAAACCTCTGAAACACTCATGCGGTCGTACCTCCATATAAACGATATGCGGCGGAGATATCTCCTCGATACAATTCTTCATGGTCCTTTTTTCCGGAAACAACATGCATCTCATCGAGCACCGCATTCTCATCTTTCGCGTCAGGATACGACGCAATGAATACGATCACGTCGTCCTTTTGCCCATGTCTTTTCAGGTAATCTATCGTGGTGCTGGCAGCTGTGGCTTCGTCTATAAAAAGGACATCATCAAAATGGGCAAGCTCGAACAAGTTGAGCGTGGCAGGTGGATTCACATTGTCTGTCACATAGATGCATGGGGAATCCTTGAAGGGAGAAATCGCTTCTTTTGACCGAGCACATTCGAGATTAAGCCATGATGGCGCGATGGATAATGTGCTGGCAAAAGACGTTAAAATTACTAGTAGGCATATAGAATTTTGGAAAGAGTCCGAATGGGTTATTTTCTTTGACATAGGTGGAGTCGTGGGTGCGGGAGAAGATGTTTTTTCGCTCGCTTTTCTCTCAAAGGCTTCTAAGGCTGCAAACAGAAAGACTACGGCGGTTGTGGAAAGAAGTGGAACCAAGTGATAAATGTAACGAGGCGAGTCATAGGGTGACGTAATTGCTATGGCGATGCAAGCTATCAATGCGGGGAGCAAGACCAAAACAGCAACGTTAAGCCCTGGAAGCCTTTCTTTTGTTTTAGCCTTTTGTGTTAAGGCACCGACAAGGACCGAGACGAAAGCGAGCATACCCACTGCCATGACAGCAGGCGCTTGCGCGATCATTTCTTTCAACAAAGATTTGACTCTGTATAACATGGACATAGGATCGGTTGCGTTTGAGGCGACGGTGCTCCCTGAAACTATGTCGGAGCCAAACAAATGGGTAAAGCAGGCGGGCCAAGCTAAAACAAAAAGGCCTACGCCCCCAAAAGCAAAAATCGAAAACGTTAGAACGTCCTTCCAGCGTTTCTTCCAAAGACAATACAGAACATAAAAAGCAGACAAGATGAAGGTGTAGAACACGAAGAAATACTGCGTCATCAATCCAGTAAGAATCAGAAAGCTGAGAAGAGGGTAATGCCAACGTTTTGGGGCGACAAGCATTTTTGCGACAAGAAGCGCTAAAGCGACTGTAAGAAAAGTCAAGAGCATATACATACGGATGAGCAGAACAGTCGAAAGACCAATGGGGCTTAATCCGTATAGCGCTACTGCGACCGCAGAGAGCAGTCTATTGCCAAAAAGGAAGTTAGACAATGCGTAAACGAGAAACAATGTTGCAGCGAAAAAAATGAGATTTACGGCAAGTCCCATCCATTTGCTGTAAATACCAGGAAAAAAAGAAGAGACCGTATGCAATGCAAAATAAAACAGGGGAGGGTGGACATCTTGAGTTTGGTTGTAATAAACGGAGTCGTATGCAAAAGAATCCCAACCGGATCTATCGACCATGATATAGGAGTTCATCTGCTCTTTTGTCATTACTTTGCCGATTAGATCGCCGTCAGCGACGGATTTCAAAAAAGGTTCATAGTAGCTATTCGACAGCCCATATGAGTAAATTTCATCAAGCGAAAGACCTGCTTTTTCGGAGCAGTAAATGAACGCCGAATAGGCAATAAGAACGGATACGAAGACGAGACAAATAATGCCTGAATTGCCGCCGCTAAGGCCTTCTCTATTAGAAGAACTAGCAAATCGCTTCAACGATACCTCCGAAGCAGGGTCCATTTGGTTGTGCTCTTTATAATACTTTATATCATGGAACAAGAAAGAAGAATGCGAGCTAATTTGGCATGCGATCTTATTTTAGAACGAGGTTGCATGATTGGCTGACGGGCGATGACGTCTCATATTTTTGCTGAAAGCATTGAGAATGGGCGAGTCCTTTCGGTTAAAATAAAAATATCTGGAATTGTTTGTCGTAATATGAAGGGAAACAGGATGGGTCGCTTTCGCGAGCTGGCGGGAAATGCGAAATATATATACAAAGAAGAAGGCCCTAAGGTTTTCATCGACAAACTCGGTTATCACATACGTGCCCGAAGGCACGAGAAAAGCGATCCTCGAGATTTCTATTCTGATGTGCTGTTCGTCAACGGATGCGCCTATTCGGTTCCGCACCCTATTCGCTATCGGGTCGATCACCAGCTTGAACAGCTTAATGCATGTGGCGTGACGGTGAGGAAGGTCGATGAATGGAATTTGACGAACGACTGGTTGCGAACTGCTCGGGTCTTCATCATTTATCGCTGCCCGTACAACGATCGCATTGGAGAGTTCATCGCGCTCGCAAAGAAGCTCAATAAGACGGTGTTGTACGATATCGACGATCTGGTCATCGATACGAAATACACCGACCAGATCAAGTATCTTGACACAATGAGCGTCGAGGAGCGGGCTAGCTACGATGCGGGTGTGGAGGCAATGCAAAAGACCATGCTGCTCTGCGACGGCGTTATTACGACAACGCGCGGCATGGCCGACGAGCTCGCCCATTACATGCCCGTAGTTTACGTGAACCGAAACATCGCCTCCGAGGAAATGGTCTATTTGTCGGAAAGGGCTATCCGCGAGCGAGACACGCTGCCTTTTTTAAGCGAAGAGCAGGTTGACTCTGAAGAAATGCGCCAATGGCGCAATGCGAGGAAGTTGAGCGAAAGCCGTGATGCCTCAAAGGTTCGCATCGGGTATTTCAGCGGCAGCATTACGCATAATGACGATTTCGCTTACGTTCTTCCCGCTATCGTGAGGTTGATGGAAGAACACCCCCAAGTTGAATTGCATATTGCCGGGGAGCTTTCAGTGCCGGAAGAGCTGGAATGCTTTAGAAACAGGGTGGTTGCCGCTCCTTTTATGCCTTGGGAGCGACTCCCGAGGCTTATTGCCGGTATGGACATCAACATTGCTCCGCTCATCGACAACGTTTTCAATCGTGCAAAGTCGGAAAACAAATGGTTGGAAGCTGCTTTGGTCAAGGTTCCCACCGTTGCCAGTAACGTTGGAGCGTTCGCCGATGTGGTTGAAGACGGAGTGACGGGTATTCTGTGCGATTCGTCCGACCAGTGGTACGTGTCGCTCAAGGCGCTTGTCGAAGATGCGGCATTGCGCAAGAAAATAGGGCAGGCGGCATACGACGACTGCATTTCTTCGAAGACGACGGTTACAGCGGGAGCGGGACTTGCAATGTTCATCCGTGACGTTCAAGCCCCGAATATCGCGTTCGCCGTTCCATCTTTTGTGATCAGCGGAGGTAATCTCGTCACGTTCAAGCATGCGAAATTAATGCATGACCGCGGATACGACGTTACGTTTCTCGATGCTGTCGGCGACGATAGCTGGCTTAAAGTCGACTCGCTAGATCTACCCGTGATGAGCCGCTGCGGGCATTATGGAAGTGTAGAGGGATGCCCGATTTCTGGTTACTTCGACAAATTGGTTGCAACATTCTGGGAGACTGCGCTTTTCGTCGAACGATATCATCTGGCAGGTGAGAAATACTACCTCGTGCAAAACCAAGAACAGGGTTTTTATGAGCCGCTCGATTATCGTCGCTCCGGCGCGGCTGCGACCTATTACGCAGATCTATCGTATGTGACAATTTCTCGCTGGTGCCAAGATTGGCTTCGGACAAAATATGGAAAAACGGCGCGGTTTGCGCGAAACGGATTGGATCTCACTGTCTTTCGGCCTGCAGAGCGAGATTATTCGGGGAGAATTCGCATTCTTGTAGAAGGCGATTGCAGTGTTGAATACAAGAATATCGATGAGAGTTTCAGGATCATCGACCTGCTCGATCCTGAGCGCTTTGAGATATGGTATCTCTCCTATAAGGGGGAGCCGAAGCCCTACTACCGAGTAGACAGGTTCTTGCATGCGGTTCCCCACGACCAAGTTGCTTACGTTTACCAGCAATGCCACATTTTGCTGAAAACCAGTATTCTGGAGAGTTTCTCATACCCCCCCTTGGAGATGATGGCGACAGGAGGGGTGTCCGTTGTTCTTTCTAATCCGGGAAACGCTGAATATTTGCGCGACGGGGAAAACTGCCTTCTGTTCGGTCAAGGCGAAGAAGAGCGTGCGGCGCGACTTATTCAATCGATCACGGACGACGAGGAGTTGCGGGGAAAGCTGGTAGCGGGGGGCTTTGAAACCGCTGCCTCGCGTGATTGGGCTAAGCTCGAGGAAGAGATCGTCGGGCTCTACGAATAAGACGCCAAGGCATCGCTGCCTTTAGCTTTCTGACGCGAAAGCCGGATTTGCTTCGAACGGATTATCCCAGTCTTCAATGCTCTTGCCGGCAAGGGCCGTCAGCACTTCTGAGGGAATGGGCGAAAGCTTTGCCGCTGCAAGTGCCTCGCAGGCGTTTTCGATTTCGAAGCGCATTGCGTCGCCATAGTAGCGGGACAACGCAAGTTCGCGCGCGGCATTCCCCATCTCGTTGGTAGCGTCCCGATTATCGTATAACGTCCGGAATGCGGCAAGCCATTCACTGCGATTACGGCAGATCATTCCCGTGACGTTCGTTTCGACTGCCTCTAGGTAGGCAACTGTTGGAGAAGCGCAAGCAGGTGTGCCCACTACGCCTGCTTCGAACACCTTTAAGGCGCTTTTGCAATTCGTAAATTCATCTTCGAGAAGCGGGGCAAGAACAACATCAACGGCAGCTTGCAGGTATTGCAAAGTGACATAGTCCACACGTGGCAAGACCACTACTTTTTCCTGCTTCATTAGTGAGTGGAGTTCATCACTCAAGGTTAACTGGCCGCCGAGCACCAAGCGCGCCTCATTGTTTTCGAGCAGAAACTCAATGAGCGCATCATGAACGAGCGCGAAGTCGTCTTGATGGCTTGACGTGCCACTGAAATATCCGATATCGAAGTGTTTCTTCCGCGTTTTGGGCGTTGCGCTTTTGGATATGGCTTGGGCAATGGCGATTTGCTCGTCGTTGAGGGAGGCATGAACCACATAAGCCGGTTTCCTCTCTTGGCTCTCGAGGATTTTAGCGAAGTACGAAACCGGTGCGAAAAAACAATCGGCAAGCAGCGATGCAAGATGAAAACGAGCCGTAGCCCCTCGCCAAAAATCCTGCTCGAACGAATCTGCCGGATTGTTTGCCATAAGTTTAACTATGTGCGGAGCGGTTGATGCCCCAAGCGCGTTGTCGTCCATTATATAAGCGAGAGGCACCATATGCTGTTTCGCTGTTTCGGCGAGTGTGAGAAGCTCCGGTCGTATACGGCATCGAATCAGCGCTATGGCATTCGCTGAGGCGATGATATCTGCCGCGTCAGCCAGCTCGTCGACGAATAGGTATATGCCGTTCCAGGTGCTTGATCGGTTCAAGTGTTGAGCGACGTTGTAACCAAAGTATCGAAACGTAGCAGAGTCGCCACATGCTCGTTCGTAAACAAGGATCAGGTTCCTTTCCCCCTGTCGGAGCGCGCGCTGCATCGAGGCGATTCTTTCCGAGAGAGGTGAGCTGTTCCAAGGTTCCGGGTCGAAGGCGATATTGGATGGAGCGAATCCCCGTTCTTGAAGATATGAATTCACCCATGCATCTTTTTGCTGCTGGTTTGCGGGGATTATGTTTTCGATTGTGCGGAATGCACCGTGCGGTTGTTCGGATGCGATGATTTGGGAGGATGTTTGCTGTTTTCTAAAAGAGCTTTTTTCGAAGAGCTTTCGCGCTTTTTGTGCGAGAGAACCGAGACTCGTGCGAAACATATTTTCGCTCCTTTTTCGTCGACTCAAACCGCGCAGAGTCGTGTGCAAGTTGATTATCGATTATGATACCCGATCATCTTAATCCGCGGGCGCCCTTTTCTGTTGAGCCTGTGAGCAAATTGGTGTGACCAGCGCAGACGCGCTAAACTACTATTCAGTGTTAATTTGGATGGACGATGATGGTGCTGGGGCAAAGGATCCAAGATTCGTTTGTCTGTGCTGATAGGCAGTTTTGCCGTCAATCTCGCACCGTGTTTTTGATAGAAAGGGCCCTGGCGTAAGAATGAAGATCGAGATTAATGAAATGTTCCGAGGCGACGGCAAAGCGTACGTCCGGCTTTCTGTGGGCGAGCTTGGCAAGGGAAATACCCTTACGGCACATGGCGTATCTTCGCAAGGGTTTGATTTTCCTATTGAAATATATGAATTTTTCCCTGACTCAAATGAAGTAAGTCGTTCGTATGTGGTTGAGCTCCCAATTCTGACGTTGGATCAGATCGTGATCGTGGTTTCCGAGATCACATCGAACGGGGAGGAGCTGTCAAGCTTCGAATTCCCCCTCTCTTCTTCCGCGCTAAAATGGAAGTCTCGGGCAAATTATCTCGCCAATAAAGAGATGTGCGCCAAAATTAAGGATTACGGTCGCGGTGGGTTTTATGAAAAACTTACTATGAACTTTTGGGATTGTATAGCAGATTGCGAGAGTAATATTTTACGCGGAGTGTTATATGAGCCATATTATGAAGATTCCGTTGTTCGCCTAGAATGCATGACGACGGAACTCAAGCCTATTGAAAGCAATGTTGTCTTCTTGCACAATGCAAAATCGGGTATTGCCACATTCGACGATGTGTTTATGCGAGAAATACAGTTTTCCTTGCGTCTTCCCAAAGATGAACGCGACTTGGTTTTCATTTTGCGCGACGAATTCCATCCTTCCTGCGACAGCTTCGAAGCGATCGAGGGTTGGCGATTCGACTCGCTACTTGAGGCCACAAGGAACATAATGCTCGACGCGGCAAATGATCCGTCTTACCCCGAATGGTTTTCGAATCATAAGATAGATCGTGCTGAATACCGTGAGCAACGCAAGACGTCCTTTTCTTGCCAGCCGCGATTCAGCATCATTGTTCCTTTGTATAATACCCCCCTCGGCTTCTTTGAGGATATGATCGCCTCGGTTCGCGGGCAAAGCTATGAAACATGGGAGCTGATTCTTGTCAACGCGAGTCTTGAAAACAAAAAGTTGTCCGACGCGGTCGAGCGAGCGGTATCGGAGGATTCTCGAATAACAAATGTTACGCTGCCGTCGAATCTCGGCATTTCGGAAAACACAAATGCCGGCTTGCGGATTGCGTCGGGGGATTTCGTTTGCTTCCTTGACCACGATGATGTCCTCGAGGTTGACACGCTCTTCGAATACGCCCGCGCGTTGAACAAGCATGATGATATTGACTTGATATATTGCGATGAGGATAAATTACTTCCAGGAGGAGAGGTAGGGCAGCCGTTCTTCAAGCCAGATTTCAGTCCGGATTTACTCCGGAGCCTAAATTATATTTGTCATTTTCTTGCGATTCGTAAAAATGTTCTCGAAGCGCTAGAGCCCAATACGTCGGAGTTCGATGGCGCTCAAGACTACAATATGACCCTTCAGGCTACCGAGCGCGCCCGACGAATTCATCATGTTCCTCGGGTTTTGTATCATTGGAGAATTAATCCAGGATCCACAGCGGAAAACGCGAACAATAAAGCGTATGCTGTCAATGCCGGTATCAAGGCTCTTGAAAACCATTTGACCAGAATGGGCATACGCGCATCAGTGTCCGAAGCGAAACGTCCTACAACTTATCGTGTCGAATACGAGGTGCCCGAGGATAATCCGCTTGTTTCCATTGTTATCCCAAATAAGGATGAATCCGATGTGCTAGATACATGTTTAAAATCAATCATCGAAAAAACGACCTACGATAACTATGAAATCGTGTTAGTTGAAAACAACAGCACTGATCAGAAGACCTTTTCGTATTATGCTCGATTAGGGGATAGGTTTGGAAATAAGGTAAGAGTCGAACATTGGTTGGAAGAATTCAATTTCTCGAAACTCATGAACTTTGGTGCTTCGAAGGCCAGAGGAGACTATTTGTTATTGCTTAATAACGACACCGAGATAATCACGCCAAATTGGCTGGAAATATTGGTAGGTTTGTGCTCGCGCGAAGACGTGGGTGCGGTAGGTGTTCGGCTGTTCTTTATGGACGAAACAGTTCAACACGCAGGAATATGCGTCGACGCGCCCGGTGTTGCAGGACATATCGGACGCGGCTTGCCCAGGGGGAACGCCGGTTATTTTAACCTGGGTGACGTCACGCAGAACTTCAGTGCGGTAACGGCGGCCTGCATGATGACGAAACGACGCGTATTTGACGAGGTGGGCGGTTTCGACGAGGAGTTGGCAGTCGCCTTCAATGACGTCGACTACTGCTTCAAGTTAAGAGAAGCGAATTATCTTATCGTGTATACGCCAGAAGTCGAGTTGTTCCATTACGAGTCGCTCTCTCGCGGTTTGGAGGATTCACCCGAGAAGCAGATGCGCTTCCTTAAAGAGGTGTCCCGCATGAGGTATCGCTGGTCGAACTACTTCGTTTGCGGGGATCCGTATCTCAACAAGAATTTGTGCCAAAGCGGCCCAGGGTGCCTCTTTTATCACTTGTGATTCAAGCAGTTAAGTTTTGTACGGTTGTCTTCTATGCTTTAAAATGTTCAAGTAGGTCGAACCGAAAGGATTGCAGTGAAGGGCATAATACTTGCAGGTGGGTCGGGCACGCGGCTATACCCGCTGACAACCGTCACGAGCAAACAGCTCTTGCCGGTGTACGATAAGCCGATGATCTACTACCCGCTCTCGGTACTGATGATGGCGGGGATTCGAGATATCCTCATCATTTCGACGCCCACGGACTTGCCGAATTTTGAGCGCTTGCTGGGCGATGGATCTCAGTACGGTATCGTACTTTCCTATGCTGAGCAGCCCTCGCCCGACGGGCTGGCGCAAGCATTCATCATCGGCGAGAAGTTCATTGCAGGCGAACCTTGTGCACTGGTGCTGGGTGATAACATCTTTTATGGTAATGGCTTGGGCCGTCATTTGCGCGGGGCGGTTGCGCGCGCTGAAAGTTCCGGTGGTGCTACGGTTTTCGGCTATCATGTGGACGATCCGGCACGCTTTGGCGTGGTCGAATTCGATGAGGATTTCAATGCAGTGTCCATTGAGGAAAAACCGGAGCACCCCAAGAGCAACTATGCGGTCACGGGGTTGTACTTTTATGATTCTCGTGTCTGCGAACTGGCAAAGCGGGTTACGCCGTCCGCGCGCGGCGAACTGGAGATAACGACGCTCAACCAGATGTATTTGCAGGACGGCAGCCTCAATGTGGTCACGCTCGGCCGCGGCTACGCTTGGCTCGACACCGGTACCATGGAGAGCTTGTTCGAAGCATCCGAGTTTGTTCGGGCGGTTGAGCGCAGCCAAGGTCTGTCGGTCTCGGTGTTGGAGGAAATCGCTTTCGAAAACGACTGGATATCTCGAGAGACGTTGTTGGCGGCGGCTGCGCGCTATGGAAAATCAGTTTACGGCCAGCATTTGCGCAAGGTTGCGGAAGGGAAGATCGTCCCTGGCGAGGAGCGCGACGAACGATGAAGATACTAATTACCGGCGGTAAAGGGCAGCTAGGCAACGAACTGCGGCGTTGCCTAAAAACCATGAAGGCCGAGATAGGTTCCATTCCTGAAGAGTATGTAGGCGCGCAGGTTGATTGCATTGACTACGATGCTCTGGACATATCCGATCCGCACGCCGTGCATGCATGGTTTGCCGAGTGCGGTCCCTACGATCTGGTGATTAATGGCGCTGCTGTTACGAACGTCGACGGATGCGAGCGCGACGAGGCCAGTGCTTTGCATGTGAATGCATTTGGTCCGGAAAACTTGGCGCGCGAATGCGAGCGTTGCGGCGCGAAGCTAGTGCAAGTTTCCACCGATTACGTTTTCGCGGGCGATGATCCCAACTTGCGGGTTGAGGATGATCCCGTGCGCCCGATCTCGGCTTATGGGCGTACGAAGTGGGCGGGTGAGGTGCTTGCCGTTGCAGCGTGCAGCCGCACGTTCGTGGTACGCACGGCGTGGCTCTATGGATACGTGGGCAAGAACTTCGTGAAGACCATGCTACGCCTGGCACATGAAAACGGCAATATCTCGGTCGTATCCGACCAGATGGGAAACCCCACTAATGCGAACGATCTCGCTTATGAGATCTTGAAGCTCGCCGCGACCGAGACTTACGGCACTTACCATTGCACCAATGAAGGTACCTGCAGCTGGTTCGACTTTGCTTCCGCTGCGGTGGACTTGGCGGGACTCGCTTGCGAGAAGGAACCGCTTACCAGCGCAGAGTACAAAGCACGCTTCCCGCAGAGCGCTGATCGCCCTGCCTACTCCAGTTTGCGCAACCTGCATTTGGAGGAGACGATAGGGAATGAGATGCGACCTTGGCGAGAGGCTTTGGAAATGTATATGACGAACTTACAAGAATTGGGGGACTGACGTGGCCGAATCTTTTACGCCTGAACGCGTTGTCGTTACTGGTGGAGCTGGGTTCATCGGCTCGAACTTCGTGCATTGGGTGATGGAGAATCAGCCGGGCGTGCATGTGACGGTGCTTGATGCACTTACCTATGCGGGAAATCTTGAGAACTTGAAAGGCATTCCAGATGATCGCATGACGTTCGTGCATGGTGACGTTTGCGATACCGAGTTGGTCGACCGCCTGCTCTCAGAAAACGATGCTTGCGTTCATTTTGCCGCTGAAAGTCACAACGATAACTCCATCGTCGATCCGGCGCCGTTCGTACGCACCAACGTACAGGGCACGTATACCTTGCTTGAGGCCGCTCGCAAATATGATGTGCGTTTTCATCATATTTCTACTGACGAAGTGTACGGCGATCTAGCGCTCGACGATCCGACGCGCTTTACCGAGGAGACCCCTTATCACCCATCAAGTCCTTATAGCTCCACCAAGGCGAGTTCCGATATGCTTGTTCGCGCGTGGACACGTACATATGGTATACGCGCCACGATATCGAACTGTTCGAATAACTATGGACCTTACCAGCATATCGAGAAGTTCATTCCGCGTCAGATCACGAATATTCTCTGCGGCTTGAGTCCCAAGCTCTATGGAGATGGATTGAACGTCCGCGATTGGATACACACCGAGGATCACAGCTCGGCAGTATGGAGGATTCTCACCTGCGGGCGGGTGGGGGAAACCTACCTTATTGGCGCCGATGGCGAGAAGAACAACATCGACGTGCTGCGTGCCATTTTGGAAGGCATGGGTAAAGAGCCGGATGATTTCGTTTGGGTTCGCGATCGTCCCGGCCACGACCGACGCTATGCTATCGACTCCTCCAAGCTCTGTCACGAGCTGGGTTGGAAACCCAAGCATATCGATTTCGCGCAAGGCCTGGCAGCGACAATCCGTTGGTACCAGGACAATGAAGCATGGTGGAGCCCTCTGAAAAAGGCTACCGAGGCGAAATACGCCAAGCAGGGACAATAGGGAGAGTGTGAAATGGCCAAAGGAGACCAGGTCAAAAGCGGTAATTTCACCTTCACAAAAACCTCTATCGAGGGTGTTGCTGTGGTTGATGTGCGGACATACGGCGACGAGCGCGGCTATTTTATGGAGACATACAAGAAAACCGACTTTGCGGTAGGCGGGATCGATGTCGATTTTGTTCAGGATAATCAATCCTCGAGTACGAAAGGCGTGCTGCGCGGGCTGCATTTTCAGATAAATCATCCTCAGAGCAAGCTCGTGCGCGTGGTTTCAGGCGAGGTTTTCGACGTTGCGGTTGACCTACGGGCAGGCAGCCCTACTTATGGTGCTTGGGAGGGGGTGGTTCTCTCGGCCGAGAACCGCCGCCAGTTTTTCATTCCGCGTGGATTTGCGCACGGTTTTCTGGTTCTATCCGACACGGCCGAGTTCTGCTACAAGTGTGATGACGAGTATCATCCAAACGACGAGGGCGGTCTCAGATGGAATGATCCTTCCATCGATATAGAATGGCCGTCGCTGCAGGGAGATGCGTCGTTCGACGAGTCGAAGATCGTGCTGAGCGACAAGGACAAGGTTCAGCCGTTGCTCGTTGATCTTTAGAAAGTTTGGAGCTAAGGCGAACAATCACATGCGAATCAAAACAATCGGCATGCTTCGAGGGTCGGCGAAAGGGTACGTTGTCTTTCGCGTGACAGATGTTCCCTCTGCCGGCCTCGAGGGTTTCTATGCGCGGGTTCGGACCTCTGACAATGGGGAGCTGCCGTGCGCCGAGTATGTGCTCCGAGATGGTGCTTGCAGAGACGAAGCGAGGGTCGTCGTGACGTTCCCGCTTTTCGAGAGCGCCTCGATCCACATCTTCTTTTCAACTGTAGACGAAAAGGGTAACGCGGTTGAGCTTGGGAATATCGGTGTTTCAAGGCTCATGCTCAAATGGTGTTCACGTGGCATGCGTCGTGTCAACCCCGGATTGTGCGAACGAGTTCTACGAGTCGAGGCGGAAAGCATTGAGGAGAAGCGCAATCGGGTTGAGATCGTACAGGTGTTCGATTGTGACGAGGGTCTTGTATACCGTGCGTGGATTCAGGGTGGGGGCCAAGATGCGCTCGATATAATTTTACGCGACGGTAGGGGAAAGCTTCTTCCATCAAGTGTTCAAGTTATCGAGGAGGGTGAGGAGGGCTCCGAGCGGCGATGTTGTGTTATTTCCTTCTTGGTGGGCAAAACGCTCAAGGTGTTCAGCGTCGAATTTCCCGGTTGCGGTTTCGATGCAATCGATGCACCCAAGTCTAACGAGCTCGCGGGCGTGCGGGATGGCATGATGATTAATCCGGCGATCGACGAGCGCTATTCCGAAAAGGTGGGATCGGTCGCGGACGAATGGGTGCATTGCCGTGAAACGAACGCAGAGCCCATGAAAAAAAAGGTGTCCTTCAGCATCATAGTCCCTCTGTATCGCACTCCCGGGCAATACCTTAAGGAAATGGTCGACTCGGTGGTGGGGCAAAGTTACGACGCTTGGGAGCTTGTTCTGGTGAACGCAAGCCCCGAATGCGACGACATCGACCAGGTTCTAGGGGAATACCGCGACCCTCGGATACGAGTGGTTAAGCTGGAATGCAATCTCGGCATTTCCGGCAACACCAATGCCGGTATTGCTGTCGCTTCTGGCGATTATCTGGCGTTCCTCGATCATGACGACATACTGGCCCCTTCGCTTCTGTTCGAATATGCCCGTGAGATTGCGAAAGACCCTAGGGTGGATATTCTGTACTGCGATGAGGACAGCTTTTCTTTGAGAGCGGGTCCTAGGTTTTCTCCCTTGTTCAAGCCGGATCTCAATAGAGCTTTGCTGTATTCCCATAATTACGTCGTACATTGCCTCGCTGTGAGCAAAAGGGTTCTGGAAAAAGTCGAACTTTCGTCAAGTGCGGTCGACGGAGCTCAAGACTACGATCTTACGCTCAAGGCGCTCGACTATGCGGAGGTGTGCAAGCATGTACCCAAGGTGCTCTATCATTGGCGGGTTCATGCCGGGTCGACCAATGGCGGATCGGTAGAAAGCAAGCCTTATGTGATACAGGCAGGTAAGCGAGCGCTGTCATGTGGGTTTGAGCGACGAAGGGTCATCGCGAATGTCAAGCCTTCGAGAATCTCCTGCGTCTATCGCATTGATATGGGCAATTGCGAGCACGGCACGCTTGCTTTAGTTCTGGTGTATAGCGATAGTTTACAAGCGGAGCGATTCTTGCATTCGATGAAGAAAGAGCTTGCGGAAGCGGATAGCTTGATTATCGTGGGTAAAGGGGCCGAGCTCCTCGCTTTCCGCGAGGACGGAACGATACCTTTCGAATCCGTCCGAGCGGTTGAATGGGGCGAGCCCTATGATTATGCGTCTATGGTGAACAAGGCTCTGGAAAGCGTTACTGAGGAGTACGTGTGGATCTGCCGGGATGGTATCCGCAGTGTGGGAGAGTCTCATATAGGCAATCTGATCGGTTGGCTTGCTCAAGGAGAGGCGGGCATTGTTGCTCCTAAGCTCGTGTACCCAGACGGGCTCGTTCAACACGCGGGGCTTTGCATTGAAAGCGACGGTTCGATCGGCTATCTAAATCAAAATTTTACGACTTCTATGGGGGGTGGGTATTTGGGTATTGCCGAGTGCTGCTGCGCGTATAGCGCGGTGGCACCCGATAGCTTTCTGTGCAAGCGAAAAACTCTCTTCGAGGTGGGCGGTTTGAAGCGTTATGGATCCAATGTTGTGGCTTCTGTCGTGGATCTATGCTTCAAGGTCAGAAGTAAGGGCGGGCACGTGGTGGTGCTGCCTGAATCCATTCTCAAAAACTACACTCACGTTATCAGAGCTGATGAGAAGGAGGACTCTCTTTCATCTAAGAACGCTGAAATCATTCGTTTGTGGCGAATATGGGGCGACGAGTATCGCTGTGACGTGTTGCGTAATCCCAACGTATGCATTGATCACGCGTACTTTCAGCTAGGAGAAGCTTACTTTGATCCAAATGAGGCAAGCTAACCGCCGTAGTTGCTGTAAGCCTCGCATACGTCATCTACGGAACCTATCATTTTCATTTTGCTTTTTTCGATCCAAAGGACACGATTGCAAAGACGCTCTATTTGTTCGGTTGAATGCGACACGATGAGAACCGTGGTGCCGTGCTCGATCATTGCGTTGATTCGATCTTCGCATTTTTTCTGAAAGAGGAAGTCGCCCACGGAAAGCACTTCGTCAACGATAAGCAAATCTGGCTCAGTCACTGTGGCGATGGCGAAGGCGATGCGGGCAACCATGCCCGAAGAGTAGTTCTTAAGGGGCATTTGCATGAAGTCACGCAGCTCGGCGAAATCAATGATCTCATCAAGGTGCTCATCGATGAATTTTCGCGAGTGACCCAGTAGGGCTCCGTTGAGATAAATGTTTTCGCGTGCGGTCAGCTCAGAATCGAAGCCGGCTCCAAGCTCGATTAACGGCGAAATTGACCCCTGTACGGTACAAGATCCCATCGTGGGCTGTAATACGCCCGCAATCATTTTCAAAAGTGTTGACTTGCCGGAGCCGTTGGTGCCTACCAAGCCGAATACGTCGCCTTTGTTTACGGTGAAACTGACGTCATCAACGGCAATAAATTCCTTGAACATAAGTTCGCGTCGGGCGATCTTAATAAAATACTCCTTCAAGCTTTGCATTTTTTCGTTGGCGATGTTAAACACCATCGAGGCGTTTTTGACAATTACCACAGGTTCGTCAGCTTGGGTGATGTTGTCGGTGGGTATAGTCATGTCGATTGCCTCACACGTAGAGGATGAACTTCTTTTCGAGCTTTTTAAACACCAAAAAACCTACCGTAAAGGTAACAGCTGCAAATACGGCGCAGAGGCCAAGCTCTGTGCTTAGGGGCAGATCGGACGGTAATGGAATGCCGGTGACCATTTGCCTGAACGCTGAAACAAAATGATACATGGGGTTGAACTGGACGAGGGTGTATACCCAACCTAAGCCGTTGCCGGCTAATGCATCATAGGGCCAAAAGATGGGAGTGAAATAAAACCATACGGTCATGAGCACACCCCATAGGTGCATGACGTCTCGAAAAAAAACAGATAGGGATGACAAGAGGTATCCGACGCCGAGCGTAAAAACAGTTAGGAGCAATACGAGCACGGGTGCAGCCAGCGTTTTCCAACTCGGTATCATGCCAAAAAACACGAGTACCGCCGCAACGGCAATGAGTGAGAAGAAAAAATTTACAACGGTGAACAAAACCTTTTCAGTAGGGAAGACCATTTTAGCGACGCGGACTTTTTTGATAAGCGGTGCGGCTTCAATAATAGAACCCATGGCTCCGTTTGTGCCGTCTTGAAAAATGGAGAAAATGGTTTGTCCGAGAATCAGGTAAACGGCAAAAGGATACATGTCGAACTGGAATCGGAAAATGTTGCTGAAGATGAGAACCATAACTATCATCATGAGCAGAGGATTTAACATACTCCACGCTACGCCTAAAACGGAACGACGGTACTTTAGTTTGAAGTCCTTCGATATCAAATTCATCAAAAGATATAAGTTGTTTTGGTTTTTTTTGCGTTGCTTAGGTTTCGAAGCCGTAAGGCCCTGCATGCGTATTCCCTTCATGATGAGATTAAGCTTTCCCCATCTCAATGAGCATTGACCCCTATTTTAGTTGCTTTTGACCGGATGCAGTAGGGGACTCACGGTTTAGGCACAAGATAACAAAGCCCCTTCAACCGCCCCTTTGACTCTTGGTTATGTCTCGGCAACAGCAAAGGATTTTGCATGCTCGATTCCGCTAGCACTCATTTGCCGCCTGTTCGCGCGGAGCGCTTCTTCAGGTAGGTCGTCACGTTGTAGAGCGTGTGGGAGAAGCCGTTGATGCCGAGGTTGTACAGCCCTTGCGACACCAGCCCCTTCGCGTAGGCCAGCTTGTTGATGGGCGGGCAGGGAATGCCGCGCAGCTCGGCGAAGAGGCGCTTGCATCCTGGCGACACCTCGTTATCGCTGAACACCAGGTCGGAATCCATGCGCTCGAACATGGAGATGGCTGCCTCTCGCACTTCCTCGTGAGAAAGGTCCACTTCCTCGATGATTCCTGAAAGGTAGGTGAATCCGCGGCTGTTGTGGGCGCGCAGGATGCGCTTGTCGGTGACGCCCAGGCGCTCCAGCACGTCCATCATGTCGTTCCAGCGCTCGAGCGGCAGAAGCGTGTTCTTGTGCGCGAACGCCGCAGACTTCTCTGGCGTTTCCTCGCGGTAGCAGTAGTAGGGCGTGTCAAAGTAGCCGATGCGGTCGGTTTGGCAAAGCGTCTCCACCAGAAACGGGTTATCGGCCCAGCCGGCTCCGGGGATCTCCTTGAAGCGGATGCCTCGGTCTTTCAGAAACGACGCGCGATAGATGGCCGACCAGATGGAGGGGTGGTGCGTTAACAAGTGCGCGGCGTCGGTGATGGCGAACGGCTGGCGAGGCGGGTTGACGCGCTTTTTGTAACTGCAGTTCAGTTTGCGCTGTTCGGGCGTGTCGGGCATCCAGATGCGCCAATAAGGTGTTTTTACGATATCGAGTGGAGTGCCGGCTTCTTCGATGTCTGCGGCGAACGCCAGCATGTCCGCATACATGCTGGCCTCGATCCAATCGTCGGGTTCCACGACGGAGATCCACTCGCCGTGCGCTTCGTCCATGCCGCGGTTGCAGGTGGCCCCGTACCCTTGGTTCTGCTTGTCTATCACCGCGATGCGGCTGTCGCGTGCGGCGTGCGCCTGCATGATGGAAAGGGAATTGTCGGTGGAGCCATCGTTCAGCAGGATGATCTCAAGGTTTCGGTAGGTCTGCTTTTCGATGCTGTCCAGGCATTGCTCCAAATACGGCTCCGCGTTCATGATAGGGACGATAACCGATACGAGCGCGTTCGATGGGTTCATGCGTATTCCTTTGGTTTGCTCTGTTCAAACGTATACATAATAGCGTAAAAGTCGGGGTGCCACTCCGGCCGATGTGGAGCATGTGCAGAGAAACATGTACTATAATCGTCGGATAAGAAACATCGATTTCGCGGGGAAGGCGAGGGGGATCTTTGAAAGCGCTTTGCATCATCCCGGCGCATAACGAGGAGGAGTCGCTTGAAAAAACCGTCGACGATTTGCGGACGGTCAATCCCGACGTCGATTTCCTCGTTGTGAACGACGGATCTACCGATGCGACCGGCGAGATATGCAGGCGGAACTCCTATCCCTTCCTCGACTTGCCCATCAATCTGGGGCTCTCCGGTGCGTTCCAAGCGGGCATGCGCTATGCGTATCGCTATGGCTATGATTGCGCGGTGCAGTTCGACGCCGATGGGCAGCATTGCGCCGAATACGTTGCCGCATTGGTCGAAGAGGCGAAGGCGGGCGACATTGTCATCGGCTCCCGTTTCGTGACCGAGAAACGACCCGTTTCCCTACGCATGCTCGGCAGCGTCATGATCGAGAAGGCCATAAGGATCACCACGGGATCGGTCATCAAAGACCCGACCTCCGGCATGAGGGCGTTCAACAAGAGAATGATCGTGCTGTTCGCTAAAGAGCTAAATTTCGGACCCGAGCCCGATACGGTTTCCTATCTGATCAAGCATGCACACGCCAAGGTTTCCGAGGTTCCGGTGAAGATGCGGGAAAGAAGCGCGGGGGAAAGCTATTTCAATTTCAAAAGCTCCATGCTTTATATGCTCAGGATGACGACCTCTATTCTCCTGATTCAGCTTTTTCGCAAGGATCTCAAAGGGGATCTCGCATGATGACGTTAACGCTGCGCATTGTTCTTGTGGTGGCATCTGCGCTAGTGCTGGTGCTCGTCGTTCGCAAGATAAGGAACTCCAAAGTTCGTTTGGAAGACACCCTGTTTTGGCTTTTGCTTGCGTTCGCTCTGTTGGTGGTGAGCATATTTCCCCAAATCTTCGACTTCTTGTCTGAAGCTGCGGGCATTTACTCAACGACGAACTTCGTGTTCCTTTTCTTCATATTCGTGCTATTGATAAAATGCTTCACCATGGGCATACAGATTTCGCAGCTCGACATCCGGGTCAAGGAACTCACCCAATACCTTGCGATCGAGAAATTCGAACGAAGAATGAACGACGAGGGGATAATTGACGGATGCGAATCCAAGGACAAAACCAACGCTAAGGCGGGCTCTGAGGTGGAAAAGGCAAGCTGAGCAGAATTACGCGAAATCGCCGCTAGGCGTCCTTGCCGTCCTCCACAAACACGCCCTCTTGCTTGAACACGGTCGAGAACGTCTTGAAGAAAATCTTCACGTCTAAGGGGAAGCTCATGGTGCGCACGTACTCCACGTCCATCTTCAGGCGGTCGTGCCAGGGGAGGGAGTTGCGGCCGTAGACGGCGGCGTAGCCGGTCACGCCGGGCTTCACGGTGAGCTTGAGGGGCTCGTCGCCCTCGTAGAGCTCGGTCTCGCGGCGCAGGTCGGGGCGGGGGCCCACGACGCTCATGTCGCCTTTCAGCACGTTCAGGAACTGGGGCATCTCGTCTAGGCTCGTCTTGCGCATGAAGGCGCCCACGCGGGTCATGCGCGGGTCGTCGGCGCCGTTGTAGGTGGAGCCGTCCTCCATGACCAGATCGGGGGCGTTCACGCGCATGGAGCGCAGCTTGTACATCTTGAAGTCGCGGCCGTCCTTACCGACGCGCGGGGCGTTGTAGAACACGGGGCCCTTGTCCTCGAAGTGGATGAACGGCGCCAGCACCGCTATGATCAGCAGCACGAACGGCAGCGCCACCACGCCGATCACCAGGTCGCAAACGCGTTTTCCGAACCGCGCGTACATCAGCGGATGCCCTCCGCCTCGAGCGCGGCCCAGGCGCGGTGGACCGCTTCGACGACGTAGTCGACGTCTTCGTCGGAGAGCAGCGTGTGCAGCGGCAGCGTGACCTCGTTCTCGAACTGGCCGCGCGCATTAGGGAAGTCGGCGATGTCGAAACCGAGGTCGCGGTACGCGGTGAGCATAGGCAGCGGTTTGTAGTGCACGTTCGCGGACACGCCGTCGTCGGCCAACCGCTCGATGAGCGCGTTGCGGAACGCCGAGGTCTTGCCCGGCAGCCGCACGAGCATGAGGTGCCCGCTCGATTCGTTGCCGTCGCCGTAGTGTTGCAGCACGTTCACGCCCAAGTCGGCCAAGCCCGCCTCGTAACGTTCCACCAGCTCTCGCCGACGGGCGAGCAGGGCGGGATAGCGGCGCAGTTGCGCCAGACCCAGCGCGGCCTGCAGGTCGGTCATGTTGCACTTCCAACCGGGGAAGGCGATGTCGTACTCCCAGGCGCCGGCGCGCGTCTTCGACAGCGCGTCTTTCGTCTGGCCGTGCAGCGCCATGAGCATGAATTGGCGGTAAAGCTCGTCGGAGTCGAACGCCCCCGCGCGCCACGCCAGGGCGCCGCCCTCGGCGGTGGTGAGGTTCTTCACGGCATGGAACGAGAAGGCGGTGAAGTCGGCCACGGTGCCCGAGGAGCGGCCTTCTTGCACGGCGCCGAGGGAGTGCGCGGCGTCCGCCAGCACGACGACGCGGTCGAACGCGCGCTGCAGCTGGGTCGCGGGCTTCCAACGGTCGCGCGCGCCGTCCAGCGCGGCGAAGAGGCGCTGGTAATCAACCATGCGTCCGGCGATGTCCACGGGAATGACGGCGCGCGTCCGATCCGTCACCAGGGACGGCAGCGCGTCGTAGTCCATTTCGTAGCTGTCCGGCGCCACGTCGCACAGAACCGGTGTCGCGCCCACGTGGCAGATGACCGAGCAGGAGGCGGTGTAGGTGTAGGCGCTCGTGATAACCTCGTCGCCCGGTCCCACGCCCAGCGCCCGCAGCGCGCACTCGAGCGCGGCCGTGGCCGATGCGAAGGTCGCCACGCGCTCGGCTCCGGTGAAGGCGGCTAGCTCGCGCTCGAATTCCTTCGTTTTCGGGCCGGTGGTTATCCACCCGCTCTTCAGCGCGTCGACCACCTCGTCGATTTCCGCCTGCGTGATGTCGGGCGGCGAAAACGAAACGCGTCTCTGCTCGGTCAAGATAAGGCTCCTTGCTTGCTCAAACGGTCGCACCGCTTCGAGGCGGCGCGGCGAAACTCATATTCTGACGCGCCCGCGCCGTTTTGGCGAGGGCGCTCGGTGGAAATCACAGCAGCGTGCGCAGCAAATCCACGATCTCGCGGTACGAGCGCGGCTGGTCGAACTCGCGCTCGGCCACGGCGCGCGCCTTGGCTCCCATGATCTTGCGCAGCGAGGCGTGCCCGGCAAGGGTCGCTATCTCGTCGGCCAGCGCCCGCGGATCCTCGGCCTGCACGTTCACGCCGAAGCCGTCGGCGGTCACTTTGCCGCGGAACTCGGGGCTCGACCCGGTGTTGATCATGGGCTTGCCGCTTGCCAGGTAATCGCCGATCTTCGTGACGATGCTCTGCGCGGCGGACCTCACGAGCGAGTTCACCGTGATGTCCGAGGCGCACAGGTAAGCGGCCATGTGCCCGTAGTCCTGGTAACCCAGGAAGTCCACCGGGGCGTTCAGCTCCCGTGCGAGCGCCTCCAGCTTCTCGCGGTCGGGACCGTCGCCCAGGACCTTCACGCGCACGGGCGGCGCGGCTGACGCGGCGGTTCTGCGATCGCAGCCGGCATCGCCTGCCAGGTCGACGGCCTTCGCGAGCCGTTCCTGCTCGAGCAGTGCGGCGGCCCTCACGAGCGTGGCCACGTCGTAGCTCGCTCCGAGCGTTCCCGCGTACGTGGCCCACACCTCGCCTGCGGGCTTCTCGACCTCGCTCGCATGCTCGCGCGCGCCTGCGTCGAAAGCGGCCAGGTCGTTACCGACATACACGGTGACGTGAGGGTAGGGCCTCTCGCGGTCGGCGGCCGGCCGCGCGGCGTACTCGTCGGACGTGCCAACGGCGCCGGCGAGCAGCTGGTAGACGCGCTTCGCGTCGCGCGCGAAGGGGTAGAACGCTACGTCGCTCACCACGGGGATGTTCACCACCATGCGCATGGCCTCGGGCCACAGATCGTTGATGTCGGCCACGAACGGGATGCCCTGCGCGTCGGCCGCCTCCGCGCAGACGCGGGCGACGTCGTTCGGCGGGATCTCCGCGTAGACGAGGTCGTAGGCACCGGCGTTGCGCGCGAAGTGCTCGCGCAGGTTCTTGGCGGCCACGCGGTGGCTGCGGATGCGCCCGAGGTCGAGGTTGCGCGTGTAGCCCGGCTCCTCGACGAACACGATGCGGTAGGGGAGCCCCTGGTAGCATGCCTTCGAGCAGTCGCGCTGGGCCTTTTCCCAATGCTGGAACGTCGACGTGATGAGGTCGACGGAGAAACCTTCGCGGGCGAGCAGCTCCGATAGGAAGCGGAAGCGCGTGTAGCCGCGTGTCTCGTCGCCCAGCTTCACGCCCATCGTCACGACGGCGATGCGCTTGGGCTTGCGACCGCCGCGCTCGGCAGGGCGCAGCGGTCGCAAGGACGCGGCGCGCCCGTCGTCCGACGCTCCGTCAGCTGCTTCCACCGTGTTCGTTTGCTGGGAATTCGTATCCATAACCGGATCATTATACCAAGCGAGCGGTCGCCGCCGACCGAGAACCGCAAGGCATCCCGGTCGCTCCACAAGAAGAGGTTGCGTCGAGAGCCGTTGCGACGTGGGGCCGGTTTGGTCGCCTCGTAGGGCCTGTATCAAAAGTCGTCAAAATGCGCGTTTCTCGTAGTCGCCCCGTAGGGCAAGGGCTCTGCCCTTGCCGTCTGCCTGCGGAAGCGTCTCTTGTTGAGCGGCAAGGGCAGAGCCCTTGCCCTACACGAATAGCGAAAACGACACTTTTGATACAGCCGCCTACGGCGCGTTGGCTCCGACAACCCGGTCGCTGCGGACTGCTGATCGTTCGCCGACGGGGCCCTACCGCTTCTCCGCTGGCTCCTTCGCCACGAGCACGGGGACGTCGGCCGAGCGCAGCACCCCGTAGCTCACGCTGCCCAGCATGCCGCGCAGCACGCCCAGGCCGCGCGAGCCCATGACGATGAGGTCGCAGCCGTGGTCGTGCGCGTAGTCGTTGATGCCGTCCACGACGGACGGCGCGTTCACGGCCGTCACCTCCACGGGGTTGGGAAGGCCGTCGAGCAGGTCGCCGATGGCCCGGTCCATGTCGTCCCTCTCGCGGGCGAGCGTCGCCTCGGCGAGCTTCCGGTACAGCTCGGGGTCGACGGCGAGCGGCGGAACGCTCTCGTAGGGGTTCGCCTCCAGGCCGAGCGACGGCGGCATCTCTGACAGGTAGACGATGTCGACGACGTGCAGGCGGATGCCCGGATCCTCCTCGGCGAGGCCCTTGGCTATCTCGAGCGCCCGCACGGCGTGCTCGGATTTGTCGAACGGCACAAGGATGTTGGAGAACTTCATGGCCACCTCCGTCTTGTCGCGGCAACGCCTGATGAAACGACTGCAGTATACCATGGGCGTTCCGACTCGCGCCGTGCTCGAAGAGCCGACGGCCGCCCCGTGGTGGTTCCGGGCGCGGCCGTGCGGTTCGATGGGGCGGGCCCGCCTTCCGCGGGCCGGGCCGACTTAGTCGTCTAGCGAGCTCAAGGCCGTTTTCACGGATTCGTAGGCGATGCGGACGGGCTCCATGCGCGCCTTCGCGCCCGCGGAATCGCCCTCGCGCAGCGCGGCGTTCACGTCGCTGATGGCCGCGTAGAGATCGGCGAACGAGAGGTTTCCGGCCACCCCTTTGAGGGTGTGGGCCTCGCGCAGGGCCGTCGCGTCGTCGCCGTCGGCAAGAGCCTGCTCGAGCGCGGCGAAGTGGGTGTCGTCGAGGAACTTGGAGGCAAGCCGCTCGAAGAGCGCCTCGTTGCCGCCGAAGCGGTCCATAGCCTCGTCGTAATCGATGCCGTTTCTTTTCAACGCTTCCGCGTGTATTGACGTCATGGGGTGCCCCCGCCTCTCGTTGTGCGCAGTACGTTCGCCCACCGCGTGCCACGATGGATGGGTAACCAAGTATAACCTTTTCGCGCTGAGAATGAACGATGACATGCGTCCGTCACGCGTGCGTTACCGGCTCGTGTCCTTGTCGTCCACGCGCCGTTGCACGGGCCTTCGACACGTTCGATCATATGACGTTGCAAAAACCTAGTTATATGAACAATAGATAACCAATGATGAAATAATCGCATAGGCGAGAACGCCCTCTCCGTCTTGACAGGGTGCGCGCATCACGTAAGATACACATCTATGAGTTCTCTTTTCGTGCATACCATGGACATGATGATGCCCAAGCCTGGGTTGGTCGGACTGCGCGCCGACGCTCAGGCCTAGCTTCCACGCGGCTTCGTTCCATCGAACGGCCGCACGTTTCCGCACGCGAGCACGAACGAGACGATTGAGAATCCCATGATCCAGCTCGAACACCTGAACAAGACCTACGACGGCGCCGCCGGCGCGGCCCACCATGCGCTCTCCGACGTGAGCCTGACCATCGAGGACGGCGACGTCTTCGGCATCATCGGCGCGTCGGGCGCGGGCAAGTCGACGCTCGTCCGCTGCATCAACCTGCTGGAGCGTCCCACCGCGGGACGCGTCGTCATCGACGGCGCGGACGTGACGAACCTCAAGGGCAAGGAGCTGCTGCGCCTTCGCGCGTCCATCGGCATGATCTTCCAGAACTTCAGCCTGTTCCAACAGCGCACGGTGCTCGGCAACGTCATGTTCCCGTTGGAGCTGCGCCGCGAGAAGAGGGACGCCGCCGAGAGGCGCGCCCGCGAGCTTCTGGAGCTGGTGGAGCTGGGGGACAAGGTCGACCGGTACCCCAGCCAGCTCTCCGGCGGGCAGCAGCAGCGCGTGGCCATCGCCCGCGCGCTGGCGAACAGCCCCAAGGTCATGCTCTGCGACGAGGCCACGAGCGCGCTCGACACGCGTACGACGGTGTCCATCCTGGACCTTCTGGCCGACATCAACAAGGAGCTGGGCGTGACGATGGTGGTCATCACGCATTCGCTGGCCGTGGCGAAGAAGATATGCAACCGCATCGCGGTCATCGACGCGGGCCGCATCGTGGAGGAGGGGAGCACGGCCGACGTGTTCTCCAGCCCGCAAAGCCCCGTGACGCGCGAGCTGCTGGAGTACGACAGCCTGTCGGGGGATCCGGGCGCCTGGCGGGAGCCCAAGGAGCCGGCGGGCAACCGTCTGGACGATCCGGCGATCATGTCATCCCTGGCGCCCATAGGCGCCCCGCTCAACCCGATCATGGTCACGCGCGGCGAGCTGGAGGGGGAATAGCATGGAGTTCCTCGCATCGTTCTTCGACCAGTACGGCTTGCTGCTCGCCCAGGGCACGGGGGACACCATCGTCATGTCCGTGGCCGCTACGATCTTCGCCTACGTTATCGGCATCCCGCTCGGCGTGGCGCTCGTGGTCACGGCTCCGGGCGGCTTGCGCCCGCATCGCGTGCTGAACGCGGTGCTCGGCTGGATCACGAACATCGGCCGCTCCGTTCCGTTCATCATCCTGTTGGTGGTGCTCATCCCGGTGACGCGCTGGATCGTGGGCACGTCGCTGGGCGTGCCGGGCGCCGTCGTGCCCCTCACGGTGGCCGCCGCGCCCTTCGTGGGGCGCATGGTGGAGCAAAGCCTCGCCGAGGTCGACGGCGGCCTGGTGGAGGCTGCGCAGAGCTTCGGCGCCGGCGTGTGGCAGATCGTGGCGAAGGTGTTCTTGCGCGAGAGCCTGCCGTCGCTCATCCGCGGCGCGTCCATCGCGTTCATCACGCTGTTCGGCTACTCGGCCATGGCCGGTATGGTGGGCGCGGGCGGTTTGGGCGACATCGCCATCCGCTACGGCTACCAGCGCTACCAGGGCGACGTGATGGTGGCGGCGCTCATCCTGTGCATCGTGCTGGTGCAGGTGGTGCAGAGCCTGGGCAACCTGCTGGCCCGCAAAGTCGACAAGCGGCGCTAGAGAGAACCGGCAGCCTGCCGGCACCGGAGCCAGCCGACGGCGCGGACGGCCCTGGCGCCCGATCTTGCGGCGATGCCGAGGGTCCGCGCACCGAGAAGAGAGCTCGACGATATTTGAAACCTCATAGGGAAGGGACTACGAACATGAGAATCAGAACCATCGCGAAAGCGGTCGCCACGGTGGCCGTGGCCGGCGCCGCGCTCGCCGCGTTTGCGGGCTGCGGAGGGGCGGCGGGCGCGAAGATCGCCGTGCCGTCCGATCCGACGAACGAGGCGCGCGCCCTGCTGCTTCTGCAGGACCAGGGCCTGATCACGCTGAAGGACGGCGCGGGCCTCTCGGCCACGAAGAACGATATCGCCGACAACCCGCACAACATCGAGATCGTGGAGATGGAGGCCGCCTCGCTTCCCTCGACGCTGCCCGACGTGGACATGGCCGTCATCAACGGCAACTACGCCATCAGCGGCGGCATCGACGTCTCGTCGGCCGTGGCGCGCGAGGACGCCGCGTCCGAGGCCGCCGACAAGTACGCCAACGTGGTGGCCGTGCGCGAGGGCGATGAGGGCAGCGACAAGATCAAGGCGCTCGTCACGGCGCTGCAGAGCGCCACGGCGCGCCAGTACATGGAGGACACGTACGCCGGCCAGGTGGTGCCGCTCGATGTGCCCGGCAACGTCGAGATCGAGGACGCGAAGGACGGTGACGCGCGCATCCTGGTGGGCGCCTCGCCCGCCCCGCACGCCGAGATCCTCGAGCAGGTGCGCGGCATCCTCGCGAACCACGGCTACACGCTGGAGGTCAAGGAGTTCTCCGACTACATCCAGCCGAACGTGGCGCTGGCCGACGGCGAGCTCGACGCGAACTACTTCCAGCACATCACGTACCTGGAGGACTACAACGCCGAGAACGGCACGACGCTCGTGTCCGCCGGCAAGATCCACTTCGAGCCGCTGGGCCTGTACCCCGGCAAGACCGCGAGCATCGAGGGTCTGAAGAAGTAGGGGGTCCGCCGGCCTGCCGGTTGGCGGAACCGTGCGGCATCGAGAGACGCGCGCTCCTCCGGGGGCGCGCGTCTTGTTTGTGCGACGGATCGAAAAACCTGTTCCATCTCGCGGAATTCGTTGGTCGGTGTCGGCGTAACGAAACCGAAACGTCATGCCGTATAATGGTTGCTTGAGAGAAAGGACCTCCTCATGACCGCGAACCCCGACCAAGACTTTGTTCTCAAGACCGTGAAGAGCCGCGACGTCCACTTCGTCCGCTTCTGGTTCACCGACGTGCTGGGCACCATGAAGTCGTTCGCCGTCGTGCCGAACGAGCTGGACGACGCCTTCGCCGACGGCATGGGCTTCGACGGCAGCTGCATCGAGGGGTTCTGCCGCACGCAGGAGTCCGACATGCTGGCCTATCCGGACGCCTCCACGTTCCAGGTGCTGCCGTGGCGTCCGGAGAGCAACGCGGTCGCGCGCATGTTCTGCGCCGTGCGCACGCCCGACGGCCGGCCCTTCGAAGGCGACCCGCGCCATGTGCTCGCGCGCACGGTGGAGAAGGCCCAGGAGATGGGCTACGTGTTCAACGTCGGCCCCGAGCTGGAGTTCTACTACTTCAAGGACGCCGAGGGCACCGAGGTGCTCGACCGGGGCGGCTACTTCGACCTCACGAGCCTCGACTACGCCTCCGACCTGCGCCGCGACACGGTGCTCACGCTGGAGAAGATGGGCATTCCGGTGGAGTACTCCCACCACGAGAACGGTCCGTCCCAGCACGAGATAGACCTGCGCTTCACCGACGCGCTGTCCATGGCCGACGCGGTCATGACGTACAAGCTGGTGGTGAAGGAAATAGCCATGAAGCACGGCGTGTACGCGTCGTTCATGCCCAAGCCCATGGCGGACGAGCCGGGCAGCGGCATGCACGTGCACCAGAGCCTGTTCGACTTCGACGGCAACAACGCGTTCTACGACCCCGAAGACCCTCAGGGCTACCACCTGTCGAAGGTGGCGAAGCATTACGTCGCGGGCCTTTTGAAGTACGCGCCCGAGTTCTGCGTCGTCACGAACCAGTACGTGAACTCCTACAAGCGCCTCATCTCCGGCGGCGAGGCTCCCACGTACCTGTCGTGGGCGAGCAGCAACCGCTCCACGCTCGTGCGCATTCCCGGCTACCGCCCGAACCGAGAGGACGCCTGCCGCATCGAGCTGCGCAGCCCCGACCCGGCCGCGAACCCCTACCTGGCCTTCGCCGTCATGCTGGCCGCCGGCCTCAAGGGCGTCGAGGACGAGCTGGAGCTGCAACCCCCCACCGAGGACCGGGACCTGTTCTCGCTTCCGCGCCAGGACCTGCGTCGCCAGGGCTTCCAAACGCTGCCCGAGAGCCTGGGCGAGGCCGTGGAGCTGTTCGCCGAATCGGAGCTCATGCGCGAGACGCTGGGCGAGCACATCCATTCGTACCTCGTGGCCGCGAAGCGCGCCGAGTGGAACGACTACCAGGGCAATGTGAGCGCCTGGGAGCGCGACCGCTACCTGGCGGTGCTGTAGCCGTGGGCGGGTCGGAAGGGCGGAGGCTCTGACATGAGGAAATCGGTTATTTTCGTCGCCGACAGCTTGGACAACGCGCACAAGTTCCAGCAGGTGCTCTCCGGCCTCGACGTGGACGTGGCCGCCGGATCCTCCGCGCAGTTCAAGAAGCTGCTGTCGCAGCATCCCGGCTACGACCTCGTCATCTACGAGGCGCGCGGCGAGGCGCTGGGCTGCGTGGCGCAGGCCGAGTCCCTGCTGCTCGAGGACGGCTCCGCGGCGCTGCTCGTGATCGTGGGCGAGGACCAGCTAGGGGAGTTCCGCCTGCCCGTACAGGTGAAAAGCGACTTCGTCGTGCACGGCGCCAGCTCCGACGAGTGCGCCGCACGCATCCGCCAGTTGCTGTGGCCCGGCAACGAGAGCTCCGCGTCCGACTTCATCGCGGTCGACTCCATGACCATCAACCTGGCCACCTACCAGGTGAACGTGGCCGGCGAGCCCCTCGACCTCACGTACCTCGAGTACGCCCTGCTCGCCTTCCTCGTGACCCATCCCGGCCGCACGTACTCCCGCGACGCCCTCCTGCGCCGCGTGTGGGGGTTCGACTACTACGGCGGCTCGCGCACGGTCGACGTCCACGTCCGCCGCGTCCGCGCCAAACTGGGGCCCGACCTGTCCCAGCACCTGGAAACCGTCCGTGGTGTGGGCTACCTCTGGAGCGCCTAGCGCCTCCGGACTTCCGCGGCCTCGCAGGTCGAATCCCTCTCACCAAGGTGCAGAGTTAGTTGCCCCCGCCCGGTGACCTCTCAACATCCTTTTGGCCTTTTCCATGGCTTATTGCAGGGTTCGTTCAACCCGTCCGGCCGGCGCTCGGGGAGCCGTTTCGATTCCCCGCTCCGCTGCTCATGCGAAGGCCTTGTTCGCTTTTGGCGAACAGGGCCTTCGCATTCGTGCGCTGCGCTCCTTCATGCTTTATACGATGCGCCCTCCGGGCGCAAAACAGGAACAGTGTTCAGAAGGAATCGAAACGGCTCCCCGAGTGCCGGCCTTGCCGCAGGTTGTTCGACTGCGAACCAGTAGGAGCGAGCCCGGCGAGGGGTTCCGGGCCCTTCCGAACACCACCATCCGCGCCCGCAGGGCGCATACCAAAGCATGAGGGAGCGCAGCGCACGAGCACGTATCCCCTGATCGCAAAAGCGATCAGGGGATACGGGAGCAGCGGAGCGGGGGCCTGGAACCCCTCGCCGGACTCGCTCCGGGCAGGTCGGTCGAGATGGGGGACGTGGGGCTGAGGGCGGAATGGGAGGGCCGTCGTGAGATATTCTGGTGAGGGGGTTCAACCTGCAAGCCGTCAGGGGGCTGGGCGCCGGAAGACCCGGCGCGTCGAAGCGGTTCGAGCGCGAAGTCCCGTTGCGGTTTTCTGTTTCTCGGCTCTCGGTCGGGTTCGGTGCGCGGCCCTTGAACTATACTGGTCGATCAGAAACCAAGCGACGGAGGACACGACCATGCCGAAGAAGATCGCCGTCATCGACGGCAACTCGCTCATGCACCGCGCCTACCATGCCGTTCCGCAGACTATGAACGCGCCCGACGGGACGCCCACGAACGCCGTGTTCGGCTTTTTGGCCATGCTGCTGAAGTTCATCGACATGGCCAACCCCGACGCCATCATCTGCGCGTTCGACGCGGGGCGCCCGGCGTTCCGCATGAAGGCGCTCGAGCAGTACAAGGCGCAGCGCCCGCCCATGGACGACGACCTCAAGGTGCAGTTCCCCATCATCGAGGAGCTGCTGGAGGCCATGGCCGTGCCCGTCGTGCGCATAAAAGGCTGGGAGGGCGACGACGTGCTGGGGACCGTGGCCGCGCGCGACGAGGAGCTCGGGTACGAGACGCTGCTCGTGACGGGCGACAAGGACGCCTACCAACTCGCCACCGACAAGACGCGCATCGTCACCACGAAGAAGGGCATCACCGACGTGGCCATCTACGGACCGGCCGAGGTGGAGGAGCGCTACGGCGTGCGCCCCGACCAGTTCATCGACTTCCTCGGCCTCAAGGGCGACTCGTCGGACAACATCCCCGGCGTGCCCGGCATCGGCGACAAGACGGCCGCGAAGCTGCTGCAAACCTACGGGAACCTCGAGGGCATCTACGAGCACGTGGACGACCTCAAGGGCAAGCAGAAGGAGAAGATGGTCGACAACAAGGACATGGCGTTCCTTTCCCGCGAGGTAGCCACCATCGTGTGCGACCTGGACTTCCCGCTCGACTTGGAAGGGTGCAGCTTCCCCTCGTTCGATCCCGAGGACGTGACCGAGGCGTTCAAGAAGGTGCAGTTCAACGCGCATTTGAACCGCGTGCTCAAGCTCGTGGGGCGCGAGTTGGAGAAGAAGGCGGCCCCGCTTTCATGGGAGCCCGTCGTCACCGGGCCCGAGGCCGACGCGCTCGTCGACGCTGCCATCGCGCGCGGCGAGACGCTGGGCGTGTCGTTCGTGGAGCCGGAGCAGGCGTCGCTCTTCAACGTCGACCTCACGTGCGCCGTCTCCACGACGCAGGGCACGGCGCTGTACGAGGACGAAGGCGGCCTCGCGGCGTTCGCGCGCGTCGTGCGGGGAGGCCCGTTCGCGGCGCTCGACGTCAAGCACGCCGTGCACCGCGTCTACCCGGCCGACACGGCCGAACCGGCGCTCGTGGCCGACGACGACCTTATGGGCATGCGGGCGTTCGACCTGGGGCTCGCAGGCTACGTGCTGAACTCGTCGGTGACGGAGTATTCCTTCGACGCGCTGCTCGACGCCTACTGCGGTGGCGTGCTGCCCGAGACGAAGGCGGAGGCCGACCTGGCCTGCGCGCAGGCCGCAGCCGCCCGTTCGCTCGTGGGACCGCTCACCGAGGCGCTCGAGCGGGACGGGAGCCGCAGGCCCTACTTCGACATCGATCTTCCGCTCGTGGGCGTGCTCGCCGTCATGGAGCGCACGGGGGCGGCCGTGGACTGCGACCGCTTGGCCGAGCTGGGCGCATCGACCCAATCCGAACTGGACGAGCTCAAGGTGCGCATCTTCGAGATGGCGGGGGAGGAGTTCAACCTCGACTCGCCCAAGCAGCTCTCGCGCATCCTGTTCGAGGTGCTGGGCCTCAAGCCCAAGAAGAAGAACCAGCGCGGCTACTCCACCGACGCCGCCGTGCTCAAGGAGCTGTGCGCCGACCACGAGCTGCCCGCGCTCGTGCTGCGCTACCGCGAGCTTTCGAAGATCAAGTCGACCTACATCGACGCGCTGCCCCGCATGCGCGCCGGCGACGGACGCGTGCACACCTGCTTCAACGAGACGGTCACCACCACGGGGCGCCTCTCCTCGTCCGACCCGAACCTGCAGAACATCCCCGTGCGCACCGACTTCGGCCGTCAGATCCGCGCGTGCTTCGTGCCGCTCGAAGAGGGGAGCAGGTTCCTCTCCGCCGACTACTCGCAGATCGAGCTGCGCCTGCTCGCGCACCTTTCCAGCGACGAGCACCTGGTCGCGGCGTTCTGCTCGGGCGCGGACTTCCACGCCAGCACCGCAGCGCGCGTGTTCGACGTGCCGGTGGACGAGGTCACGTCGGAGCTGCGCAGCCGCGCGAAGGCCGTGAACTTCGGCATCGTGTACGGCCAGCAGGCGTTCGGCCTATCGCAGAGCCTGGGCATCCCGTTCGGCGAGGCGAAGGAGATGATCGAGCGCTATTTCGCGGCGTACCCGGGCGTGCGCTCCTACCTGGACGCCACGATCGAGGAGGCGAAGGAGAAGGGCTATGCCGAGACGATGTTCGATCGCAAGCGCCACATCCCCGAGCTCAAGGCGACGAACGCCGCCACGCGCGGCTTCGGCGAGCGCACGGCCATGAACCACCCCATGCAGGGAAGCGCCGCCGACATCATCAAGCTCGCCATGGCCGAGGTGCAGCGTCGCCTGGCGGCCGAGGGATTCCAAGCGCGCCTTCTGCTGCAGGTGCACGACGAACTGGACTTCAGCGTGCCCGAAGCCGAGATCGAGGCGCTGTCCGCCCTGGTGAAGGAAGTGATGGAGGGCGTCGCGCAGCTGCGCGTGCCCCTCGACGTAGACATCTCTTGGGGCGACAGCTGGGCGGAGGCGCATTAGGGTTCCACCGGCCGGCAGCGGAGCCGTTCTCCCGTAGGGGCGATCTCCTGATCGCCCGCTCGCGCTAAGCGCGAGAATGCGGGTTCCGGTTGCTTTTCCGGCTTGCGCCGGAACGGGCGATCAGGAGATCGCCCCTACGGGGTTTTGGAAAGCCCTAGAAGGGTGCGTCTTTCAGGACGCCTGGCAGATCTGCGATGCTGCGCCAACGGCTTTGCGCTCGCTTACTTTGTCGAACCTGTGAGGTCGAGGAAAAAACATGCCACGCCGCCGCGCGTGGCTATAATTATCTGCTATCATATGAATGTTGCGCTCTGTGGAGGCGCGGCAAAGGAAAGAGTGCGATGATACGCGGAGATTGTGCATACGATCACATTGACTTGCTACGGTCACGCTGTTAAGATATCGCCTTGCGTTTTATTTCATACAAGGAGACACTCATGTACGCAATCGTAAAAACGGGCGGCAAGCAGTACAAGGTTGCCCCCGGAGACAAGCTGAACATCGAGAAGCTTGACGCCGAGGTGGGCGCGAAGGTCGAACTCGAGGCCATCTGCGTCGTCGACGGCGAGAAGGTCGAGGCCGATCCGGCCAAGGCCGCGGCCACGAAGGTCACGGCCATCGTCCTCGAGCAGTTCAAGGGCGAGAAGCAGCTCGTGTTCAAGTTCAAGAAGCGCAAGAACTACAAGAAGCTGCGCGGCCATCGCCAGCAGCTGACGCGCGTCGAGATCGAATCCGTCGGCTCGGCCAAGGCCGAGAAGAAGGCCGCCGCCAAGAAGGCGGCTCCGAAGAAGGCCGAGAAGGCCGAAGAGCCCGCGTCCGTTGACGCCGAATAAAGCAAGGGAGGGAATACCATGGCACACAAGAAGGGTCTCGGTTCCAGCCGTAACGGCCGCGATTCCCACGCGCAGCGTCTCGGCGTGAAGTTGTTCGGCGGTCAAGAGGTGCACACGGGCAACGTCATCGTTCGCCAGCGCGGCACGCACATCCATCCGGGCGAGAACGTCGGCCGCGGCAAGGACGACACGCTGTTCGCCCTGTGCGACGGCAAAGTGGAGTTCACGAAGGGCGCCAAGCACAAGGTGCACGTCCGCCCCGAGGCGTAAGGGCGAATCGCTCGCGCCACGACTGCGTAACGTTATCTGTTTTCGCGTGCCCCCTGCTCGTCAGGGGGCACTTTTCATATACAATCCGAGTTGCGAGATCAAAGCATCGACCCTCCGCTGCGCCCTGCGCGGCCGGGACCGAGATAGAGGTACCCAGTGTTCATAGACAAAGTACGCATCCACGTGAAGGGCGGCGACGGCGGCGCGGGCTGCATGTCGTTCCGCCGCGAGGCGCATGTGCCGAAGGGCGGGCCCGACGGAGGCGACGGCGGCCACGGCGGCAACGTGGTGGTGGAGGCCGACGCGAGCCTGTCGTCGCTCATCGAGTACCGCTTCAAGCACCATTTCAAGGCCGATCGCGGCACGCACGGCAAGGGCAGCCGCATGCACGGCGCCACGGGCGAGGACCTGGTGCTCAAGGTGCCCGTGGGCACGGTGGTGCGCGAGTACTTCGAGGAGTCGAAGGAGACGGGCGAGCTCATCGCCGACCTCACGCACGACGGCGAGAGCGTGACCGTGGCCTGCGGCGGCATGGGCGGGCGCGGCAACATCCACTTCGTCACGCCCACGCGGCGCGCTCCCGCGTTCGCCGAGCTGGGCGAGCCGGCCCAGGAGGGCTGGATCGAGCTGGAGATGAAGCTCATGGCCGACGCGGCGCTCGTGGGCATGCCGAGCGCGGGCAAGTCGTCGCTCATCGCCAAGATCAGCGCGGCGCGTCCCAAGATCGCCGACTACCCGTTCACCACGCTCGTGCCGAACCTGGGCGTGGCCCGCTCGGGGGACCTGAGCTTCGTGGCGGCCGACATCCCCGGGCTCATCGAGGGAGCCGCCGAGGGGCGGGGCCTGGGCCACGAGTTCTTGCGCCACATCGAGCGCACGGCGCTCATCGTGCACGTGGTGGATCTGACGGGCGACTACGAGGGCCGCGACCCGTTGGAGGACTACGAGGTCATCAACCGCGAGCTCGCCCTGTACGCCGACGATCTGGCGGCGCGTCCGCGCATCGTCGTGGCGAACAAGATCGACGTGCCCGGCACCGAGGAGGCGGCCGAGCGCCTGGCCGCGCGCGTGCGCGCCGACTCCGTGGCGGCGGCCGGCGGCGACGAGTTCGCCCCCAGCCCCGTCGACCCGAAGCTCTACCGCATCAGCGCGCTCACGGGCGAGGGCGTGGACGCCCTCAAGGCGGCCATCGCCACCAAGGTGCACGAGCTGCGCGAAGCCTCGCGCGCCGAGCTTGCGGCCGACGTGCAGTACGACCACGTGTGGGAGCACAAGCGCGAGGCGCGCGACAAGCGCTTCGAGGTGCTCAACCTGGGCGGCGGCGTGTTCCGCGTCGTCGGCCCCCAGGTGGAGCGCATGGTGGTGCAGACCGATTGGGAGAACGAGGAGGCCATCGCCTTCTTGCAGCACCGCTTGAAGCGCCTGGGCGTCGAGACGGCACTCGAGCGCGCCGGCGCGGTGGACGGCGACGAGATACGCATCGTCGGACGCGCGTTCGACTTCGAGTCGGCGCGCACGGCGGAGGACATGTTCAAGGAGCTCGACCTGTGACGAAGGGTTCTGTCGGCGCCGCCCGTCCCGAGGAGGGACGGGGAAGGCGCCTGGTGATAAAGATAGGGTCGTCCACGCTGACGACGTCCGAGAGCAAGGTCGACTACGACTACCTGCGGCAGGTGGCCGAGCAGGTGGCGCGCGTGCGCGAGGCGGGTTGGCAGCCGGTCATCGTCACGTCGGCGGCCATCGCGTGCGGCTTGGAGGCCCTCGGCATCGACAAGCGCCCGCACGACATGCCGAGCCTCCAGGCTGCGGCGTCGGTGGGCGAGGGCGTGCTGTCAACGGCCTACGCCGAGGCGTTCGCGCCCCATGGCATCGTGACGTCGGTCGTGCTGCTCACGCGTCGCGACACGGCGGACCGCCGTGCCTACCTGCACGCGCGCGACACGCTCACGCGCCTTTTGGAGCTGGGCGTGGTGCCCGTGGTGAACGAGAACGACACCGTGTCGGTCGAGCAGATCCGCTTCGGCGACAACGACACGCTCGCGGCGCTCGTGGCGTGCCTCATCGAGGCCGACCTTATGGTCATCCTCTCGGACATCGAGGGGCTCTACGACGCGAACCCGCATTTCAACCCCGATGCGAGGCTCATCGGGCGCGTGGAGGCCATAGGCCCCGACATCATGGCCGTGGCGGGCGGCGCGGGCACGACCGTGGGCTCGGGCGGCATGATCACGAAGATCAAGGCGGCTCGCGTGCTCATGGTGGCGGGCATCCCCATGGTCATCTGCGCCGGCCGGCGCGCGGACGCCATCGTGGACGCAGCGGCGGGCGAGGACGTGGGAACGCGGTTCGTGGCGGCGCGCAAGCCGCACGAGATCACGCCGAAGAAGCTGTGGATCGCCCTCGGCGACGCGGCCAAGGGCGCGCTCGTGGTGGACGCGGGCGCGAAGGCCGCGCTCATCGGGAAGGGCAGCTCGCTTCTGTCGGTGGGCGTCGCCCGCGTCGAGGGACGGTTCGACGAAGGCGACGTCGTGGACATCAAGGACGACGCGGGCCACCTGTTCGCCCGCGGCCTCGTGGCCGCGGCCAGCGACGAGGTGGAGCTCGCCGTAGGGCATTCGCGCGAGGCGCTGCGGGCGAACCGGCTTCTGGCCGGTTTGGCCGACAAAGCGCTCGTGCACCGCGACGAGCTGATAGTGTTTGAGTAGGGGAGAGACGGCATGGTAATCGAAGACGCAAGGGCTGAGGTCGGGCGTATCGCCGAGGCGGCGAAGCGCGCAAGCGGCGCGCTCGCTCAGACGAGCTCGGAGGAGCGCAACGCGGCGCTCGCGGCTATGGCGGCTGCGCTGCGCGCGCATGCGCCGGCCATCGTGGAGGAGAATGCGCTCGACGTGGAGGCGGCCCGCGCCGCCGGCACGAAGGAGAGCCTGATCGACCGTCTCATGCTGGACGACGCGCGCGTCGAGGTCATGGCGAGCGCGCTCGAGGACCTGGTGGCGTTGCCCGACCCGCTGGGGACGGTGCAGGACGAGCGCACGCTGTACAACGGTATCGAGCTCACCCGCGTGAGCGTGCCGCTGGGCGTGGTGGCCGTGGTATACGAAGCGCGCCCGAACGTGACCGCCGACGCCGCCGGCATCTGCCTGAAATCCGGCAACGCGGCCGTCCTGCGCGGGGGCAGCATGGCCGCGCGCTCGAACGCGGCCGTCGCATCCGTGCTGCACGACGCCGCGGTGGCCTCTGGCATGCCGGAGGGCTGCATCGGCCTGGTGGCTTCCACCGACCGCGCCGCCGCCGACGAGCTCATGCAGCTGCACGGCGTGATCGACGTGCTCATCCCGCGCGGCGGAGCAGGGCTCATTCGCCACTGCGTCGAGTGCTCGAAGGTGCCGGTCATCGAGACGGGCACCGGCAACTGCCACGTGTACGTGCACGCGACGGCCGACCTCGAGCGCGCCCGGGCCATCGTCGTGAACGCGAAATGCCGGCGCTACGGTGTGTGCAACGCAGCCGAGACGCTGCTCGTGGACGAGGCCGTCGCCGAGGCGTTCCTACCCCTCGCGTTGGCCGACCTGCGCGAGCGCGGCGTGGTCCTGCACGCGGACGAGCGCGCAGCCGACGTCGCGGCGGCGCACGGCATCGAGACCGTGCCCGCCACCGAGGAGGATTGGGCCACCGAGTACCTGGCGCCCGAGATCGCCGTCAAGTGCGTGAAAGGCGTCGACGAGGCCGTCGACCACGTGAACCGGTTCGGTACGAAGCATTCCGAGGCCATCGTGGCCGATCCGGACGTGCCGGCGGGCTCGGCGGCCATCGAGGCCTTCATCGCGCGCGTCGACGCGGCCGCCGTGTACGCGAACGCCTCCACGGCCTTCACCGACGGCGGGCAGTTCGGCTTGGGCGCCGAGATCGGCATCTCGACGCAGAAGCTGCACGCGCGCGGGCCCTTCGCCCTCGAGGCGCTCACGTCGTACAAGTACGTGCTGCGCGGCGACGGGCAGGTGCGCGCGTAGTGGCACGCATCTGCGAGCGCTTCGACGACCTGGGCGCGGACGGCGCGCCCGCGCGCCTCGGCATCATGGGCGGCACGTTCGACCCCATCCATATCGGGCACCTGGCCACGGCCGAGCAAGCACGCGAGGCCTACGGCTTGGACGCCGTCGTGTTCGTGCCGGCCGGCAACCCCGTGTTCAAGAAGCATCGCCGCGTCACGCCGGCGGCCGACCGTTTGGCCCTGTGCCGGCTGGCCGTGGCCAGCAATCCGGCGTTCTGTGTGAGCGCGCTCGAGATCGAGCGCGGCGGCGACACCTACACGGTGGACACGCTGCGTGAGCTGCGCGCCCACTACTCGGACAACGTGGAGCTGTTCTTCATCACGGGCGCCGACGCCGTGGCGCATATCGTGAAGTGGCGCGAGAGCGCCGCCATCGCCGATCTGGCCCACCTCATCGCCGTCACGCGGCCGGGCTACGCGCTCACGGCCGAGCGCAAGCGCGAGATAGAGGACGAGGGCAGCTTCGACGTCTCGTACCTCGAGGTCACGGCATTGGCCATTTCGTCGAGCGACCTGCGCGCGCGGCTGCGCGAAGGCCGCTCCATCCGCTACCTCACCATGCAGAGCGTGCGCGACTACATCATGGAGCACGGCTTGTACGAGCATATGGGCGCTGCGATCGAGCCCGCGGAAGAGGTTCCGGCGGCGGAGACCGACGACGCGGCCGATGCAGCCGTTCGATCACCGCAGGCTGTTGCGGCAAACGACCCTATCGAGGCCGGAAAGGGGGCGCGGCGATGAGCGAAGAGCCCCGAACCGCCTCGGGCGTGGCCGTCGACGTGCTGTCCGACGCGTTCTACGCGGCGCGCGAAGACGACCTGTCCCGCCGCCTGAGGCACGGCCGTTTCGAGCACGCGCTCGGCGTGGCGAGGACGGCGGAGAACCTTGCGCGGCTCTACGGAGCCGACGAGCGGAAGGCGCGCCTGGCGGGCTTGCTGCACGACTGGGACAAGAGCTACGATGACGAGGGCATACGCGCCCGCGTGGAAGAGCTGGGCCTCGTCGTGGATCCCTACGTGTTCGAGGAGATGCCCCAGCTGCTGCACGGCCCCACGGCCGCGGCCGCCCTCGCCCGGGAGTTTCCCGGCCTGCCGCGCGACGTGGTGCAGGCCATCGAGCGGCACACGGCGGGCGCGGTGGGCATGACCGACCTCGACATGATCGTCTACATCGCCGACGCGCTCGAGCCGGGGCGCGACTACGAGGGGTTGGGGGAGATACGCAGCCTGGTGGGGCGGGTGTCGCTCGAGGAGCTGTACCTGGCGACGTTCGGACACGTGTTCCTGAACCTCGTGCAGCGCCGCAAGCGCATCCACCCGCAGACCATCGAGATATGGAACCATTACATCGCCCGCTCGCGCGACGCGGCGGACGACCGAAGGAAGAAGAAAGGAACAGCGTGAGCGAACCGAAGAGCAAGCAGGACGAGACGACCTCGCGGGAGCGCGCCCTCATAGCGGCGCGCGCGGCCGACGAGAAGAAGGCCACCGACATCATGGTGCAGGAGGTGCGCGACCTCATCGGCGTGACGGACTACTTCGTCATCGCCACGGCGGCGAACAACCGCCAGGTGGAGGCCATCGTCGACGAGATCGAGGAGGCCGAGCGCGTGCTAGGGCATTGCAAGCCGCTGCACCGCGAGGGCACGCAAGACGGCACGTGGTCGCTTCTGGACTACGGTGACATCGTCGTGCACGTGTTTCAGCCCGAGACGCGCGAGTACTACCGCCTCGAGGCCCTGTGGAACGACGCCCCGGTCATCGACCTGGCCAAGGAGGCCGGGCTCACCGAGCTCGAGTACTCCGACCGCATCGCCAAGCTCCTGGGCAAGGCGTAGGCCATCCGGCTTGCGGGGCGGCGCGCCCGAGGATGACGGGCCGTGCCGACGGGACAGGCGGCGAACGCGCGCCTTCCATAGAAGTTGTCCCAACCAACGGGGGCGGCGTGCCCTTGCGCGCCGCCCCCGTTTTCCCGTCCGCTGTTAAACCAGCATTGACATTATGCAAGCCAGCGCGTTGTCATCCTGAGCAGGTGCATGTCAATGCTGGTTTAACAGCGGATTTTCCCGCATCGGGTACCTGAAAGCATGCAAGGTTCACACGCCCCCTCTCGCGTTGGATCGTTCAAGGCGCGAGAGCCTGTACAAGTCGCTCTCGGCCGATGGCAATCCTCGGCTCTCCACGGTCATGAACGTGGTCGACGCGTTGGGATTCAAGCTGGCAGTGGAGCCGCGCTCCTAGTTCCCGGCGGGCTTTCCGCCGTCATTCCCGGGGTCCTCGCCGCTTCGGCGCTCGCTTCCGGCCGCCGCGGCCCTTTTCCGTTCGGCGGGGCGAAACGCCTTCGGCAGCGGGACGGCGGCGCCCAGGGCGGCAGCCAGGAACATGACCACGACGCCTTTGACGGGGAAGCACAGAAACAGCAGCAGCACGGCCATGAGGGGCTGGCGCATGACGCCGCCCACGAGGGCGGCCGTGCAGGCGCACAGGCAGAACACGGGGTCGGCCCCGGTGAGCGCGGCCATGCCGTAGCCGATGGCTATCCCCGAGAAGATGACGGGGAAGAAGTGCCCGCCTCTCCAGCCGAAGCGGATGCAGAGCGGCGTCACCGCGACTTTCGCGAACCCGGTGGCCAGCAGCGCCGCCGCGCCCATGGTCGTCCACACCTCGCCCAGCTGCTCGGCCTGCGTCTCCCCGGCGAACATGGTGAACGGAAGCAGGATGCCGACGCTCGCCAGCACGAGTCCGGCGATAAGGGCCTTGATCACGGGGCGGTCGCCCATCTTGCTTGCGGCCTTCTCGAACAGGCCGTCGAACACGCAGAACAGCCAGCCGCCAAGGGCGCCTATGAGCGCGAGGGGCACGAGCCAGGCGAGCTCGGTCGCGCCGACGTGGATGTCGGTGAAGCGCGGCAGCGACAGGCCGCCGCCGAACAGCGCGCCCAGCCCCATGAACGCCCCGAGCGCGCCTGCGATGGCGCAGAAGTACACGACGATCTTCCCGTTCTTCGGCAGCGTGATGGTCGAGCCCCCTTTGCCTTCGCGGTCGTCTCCGTCGCCGTCGCCGTTGCCGTAGAGCGGCGCGGCGAAGCCGAACAAGGGAGCGGTGAAGATGGCCGAGAGCGCCGCCATGGTGCCCACCTCGGTGAGCTTCTGGAAGTCGGCGCCGAAACGCTTCATGCGGTCGCCCACCCACGTACAGATTCCCGCGACGGCGCCGGTGAGGCCCGCTTCGGGTCCGACGGACCCGCCGAAGAACAGCGGCAGCAACGCGGCCACGGACAGGGATCCCAGCTTGTCGTAGTCGTAGCGTCCGTCGCGCTTCACTTTCGCCATGACCTCGTTCAGGTCTTCGGGGTAAGGGCCGAAGCGCTTGGTGAACAGACCGATGACCAGGCCTCCTACGAGGCACGCGGCCAAGGGGAAGTAGATGCTGAAGCGCGAGCCCAGGTTGCTCCAGATGAACGTTATGCCCAGGTTCATGGCGAACAGCAGTGCCCAGACGAACGCTCCGGCGACGGCGCCGGTGACGATGACGGCCAGAACGAACAGCGTGCGGTTCGCGAGCTTCGTCGTCTCCACGGGCCCCGCCTATCGGCCGGCCATATCGCGGGCGGCCGGCAGCCCGTAGGCCCCTTCCGCCTGGCGCGCGGCGCGCACGATGGCGCCCTGCATGGCCTCGGTCGCCAGCACGGACACCGCGTCGGGCAAGGCTTCCACCTCGCCGGACGCGAACGCGAACACGGTGTCTCCGTCGTTCAAGGTGTGCACGGGCTTGATGGCGCGCGCATAGGCGTCGTGGACGGTCGAGGCGGTCTTGGCCGCCTGCGCCTTCGTGATCCTCGCGTTCGTGAGCACCACGCCGATGGTGGTGTTGGGGCAGGGCCCTCCTTCTGCGGGAGCGCCGCTTGCGGCTTCGGCGGCCGCCTGCGCGGCCATCGCGCCGAACGCGTCGAGCGGGTCCATGACGCCGCCCGCGTCGCCGCGGCATCCCGCGATCCAGGCGCCGCTCTCGTCGCGCACGTTGCCGAGCGCGTTCACGGCCACGATGGCGCAGACGGCGAGGTCGCCGAGCGCCAGGCCGCACACGCCGAGACCCGATTTCATGGCGCGCTCGCCGCCCAGCAGCTTGCCCACCGTGGCGCCGCAGCCGGCGCCGACGTTGCCTTCCTCCAAGGGCTCGCCCTCTCCGCGCTCGAACGCGGCGGTGCAGGCCGCGGCGCCCATGGCGGCGTCGGGGTGCGCGCTCTCGCCGACGGGCAGGTCGAACAGGCAGGCTCCCACCACGATGGGCACGCATGCGCCCGCCACGGGGAAGCCGATCCCGCGCGCGGCGAGCTCGTCCATGACGCCGGTCGAGGCGGCCAGCCCGAAGGCGCTTCCGCCTGCGAGCACGACGGCGTGAACGGCCTCGATCATGTTCTCGGGGCGCAGCAGGTCGGTTTCGCGGGTGGCAGGCCCGCCGCCGCGCACGTCGACGCCGCACACGGCCCCAGCGGGTGCGACGACCACGGTGCATCCGGTTGCGGCCTCGGCGTTCTGCGCGTGGCCGCAGCGGAAGGCGGGCAGGTCGGCGAGGGTTGCGGGTCGGAACATCGGGTTCTCCTTGCTCATGTAGGTTGCCGCCTATTGTACACCGTCGCAGCCGCCTGCCGCGCGTCCGCACGCCTGCCGTTCGCGTCTTCCGACGCCCATTTCGCGCCCTGCGGGCACCGTTTCCCTGCGCTTCGGAACCCGGTCGGTCCTCTCGAAGGGGTAGGGGTGTGCGGATACGAACGTATGTCGGGTCTTGCATAACGCTGACCCTGCGACTATGATAAGCGAACCATCAGGGCCGATGCGCTGCCTCTACGAGAGGAGCGTTGCCCTATGACTGGATTCTTGGAACAATCGGCATGCAAGGGTCGTCGACCGAACCACTTGGCGTCCCAGCGCCACTACCCGAGGCCCGACCTCATCGCGCGGCTTCTGCGCGAGCGGCATGTCGCCCGATTCCTCGTCGCGCCGGAAGGGTTCGGCAAAAGCGGCCTCGCTATGGAGTACTCCGACACGGTGTTCTCGTTCGAGCACGTGTTCTGGATCAACGGGCGCAGCCCCTGTTTCCTGCGCGACCTCGATCGCGGCATCATCGTGTCCTCGCTGACCATGGCCGACGAGGAGCCGTTCCTCGTCGTGGTGGAGGACGTCCCTCCGCTCGACGCGGCCCGCGCGGCGTCGCTTTCCGCAGCCTTCGACGACCTGCTCGGACGCGGTTGCGAGGTTCTGGCCACGTGCACGCCCTCGTGCGACGCGTACGGGCCCCTTCAGCACGACCGCCTCAAGCTGTCCGCCGTCGAGCTGTTGCTTTCCGACGTCGAGGTCGATGCCGGCCGCTCCGTCGACGACCGGGCGGCGCGGCCGGCCTCCGCGGTTCCCCCGGCCGAGCGCATTCCCGCATTGGTATGGGGTCCATCCGGCGCGGAGGAGGCCTTCCTCGACGGCGCCTTGCGCGAGGAGCTGCCCGCCGACGTGCTGCTGGCCATGTCCACGATGCTCGTGCTGGGGCGGGGCTCCGTGCTCGACGTCGATGCGTTCGGACCCTGCGGCGACGACCTCGTAGCGCTGATGGCGTCGAGCTATCCCTATCTGGGCATCGACCGGCGCGGCGAGCGCTTCGAGGCGCCCGATTTCCCCGCATCGGCCGTGGCGCGGGCCGTCGCCGGAAAGATCGACGCCCTGGCCGCCCGTTCGCGCTTCGCCGGGCGCGACGCGCTCGCGGGACGCTGGGCGGACGCGCTCGTCGCCCGCGCCCGCTGCGAGCGGGCTTGCGAGCTGGTGGGGGTGCTCTGCTCGCGCGGCGCGCGGGCGGCATGGCTGACGGAGCGCTCGCGGGCGCTTATGAAGGGCGTGTGCGTGCTGTCGGCCCACGAGCTGTACGCCTCGCTCGGGCAAGCCGCGTCCCTGGCGAACCCGCGGCTCGAACTGGGGGAGGCCGCAAGGCTCGCCGCGCTCGGCGACACGACCGGGGCGCTCGGCCTCGCCCGACGCGTCGCCTTCGACCTGTCGGCACCCGACGGCGTGCGCGCCCTCGCGGCGCTCGTGGTCGTGAGGCGCGGCAAGGGCCCGTCGCGCAAGCGCGCCTGCGAAGAGCTCGCGCGGCTCGCAGGACCGCAAGGGGGCGGCGCGGAGCCTTCGACGAAGAACCGCGACGAGGGAAGGGCGTCCGATGCGGCGTTTTGGCGACCGCTCGTCCAAACGCAGCTGACCTTGCTCGACGACCCCTCGTGGCTCGCGCACGGCGCCGCATGCCGCATGGAGGGCGCGGACGAGGATGCCCGCGCCCTCGCGGCGGCATGGGCGCTCGACGAGGTGGCCGAGGGGAGGGAGGGCGCTCGGTCCGACGAGGCGTCCGAGCGCGCTGCGGCCTTGGTCCGGCTGGAGACGTTCGTGCGGTCGCGGCTCGCGGAGGCGGGCGATCGGCCGCGCGACCTGTTCGTCGCGGCGGCCGGCCTCGCCTTGGAACGGGTTCGCGAGCGGGGAGCGCTCGGCCCGATCGAGCCGCTCGGCGCTTCCGAGGCCCTCATGCTGCACCGCGTGGAGATGGAGCTGTTCTCCCAGAGGCGCTCGTTCGAGCGGGCTGCCCGCGAGCGCGAGGAGCGAAGGGCGGAGCGCGCCGCCGCGCGTCCCGACGAGTACCTCGACGGGCGCTACCTGCCCGAGAAGGGGCGCAGCGCGACCATCGTCCCGCTGCTCACCGTAAACCTGTTCGGCGGGTTGGACGTGCGCATCGGCGACACGCCCGTCGACCCGCGCCGCTTCCGCCGCCAGAAGGTGAAGACGCTTCTGGCGCTGCTCGTGCTCAACCGCGGCCGCGAGTTCCCGCGCGACCGGCTCGTGCGCATCCTGTGGCCCGAGAGCGAGATCGAAACGGCGCGCAAAAACTTCTACTCCATCTGGTCGTACCTGCGCAGCGCCCTGTCGGGCCCGTCGGGCACGTGCCCTTACCTCGTGCGCCAGCAGAACGGGTGCCGCCTCGACGAGCGCCTGCTGAACACCGACGTGGCGCGGTTCGACGCCGTGTGCCGCATGCTGCTGTTCGGGCAGCCCGGCGCCGACGGATGGGCGCAGCTCTACGCCGAGATCGACGACGCGTTCGCCGATGACCTCATGCCCAGCGAGCAGGACAACGAGTTCGTGGTGCAGGCGCGCCGCGAATGCCGCGTGCAGCTCGTCGACGCGCTGGTCGCGGCGGCGGATCGCCTCGTGGAATCGGACGACGCGCAAGAGGGACTGTGGTTCGCCCGCGCGGCGCTGCGTCGCGACCGCACGCGCGAGGACGCCTACACGGCCCTCATGCGGGCCCAGATCGCCGCCGGGCAGCGCACGGCCGCGCTCGAGACGTACTTCTCCTGCCGCCGCTTCCTCACCTCGGAGCTGGGCATCGACCCTTCGCTCAAGACCATGGCGCTCTATCGCAGCATCATCGAAACGGAGGAGCCGCTGGATTGACGACGGCGCCGTTCCGCACCGCTTCCGCATGGATGGCGATGTGCGTGAAGAAGAGAGCATTATTGAATAATAAAGGTATGGTAAATATACCTATAAGGAGCTATAATGGAATTCGAATACGATCCGCAGAAAAGCGCGCGGAACCTTGCGAAGCACGGCATCGACTTCGGAGAGGCGCAGAGGCTGTGGGACGAGCCCCATGTGAGGGCATCCGCCAAGAAACGAGACGAGCGCCGTTACGCCGTTGTCGGCATGGTACGCGGCGTGTGTTGGACGGCGATAGTGACCGATCGAGGTGATCGGGTTCGTATCATATCGGTTAGGCGATCGACGGAAAAAGAGAGGAGCTACTATGCGAGGCACCAAGATAACCTCTGAGAACCTTGAGGAGATGTTTGACCGTGGCGAGGATGTAACGGAGTTCTTCGACTTCGATTCGGCCGTGGTGGAGGATAAGACCGAAACCAAGCGCGTGAACGTGGACTTCCCCGCATGGGTGGTGGAGGCGCTCGACCGCGAGGCTCGGCGGATCGGCATCGGCCGCCAAGCGGTCATCAAGACGTGGATCGCGGAACGCCTCGACGACGAGGCGGCGCGCAGGAGCGCCTGAGCGGCTCGCCGGCCTCTGCGCGTCGAAGCCGCGGCGCATTCCGAGGGAGCGCCGCTCGGCCGTCGCGCAGCCGGCCGAACGCGAAGGCTGCTTCGGAAAAACGGAGCCCCGCCGCGCCCTCGCCGGCGCGCGGCGGGGCCTTGCGTGCCCTGTGGATTTCCTCTGACGCGAGGCGCGTTATGCTAGAGTAGCAAGTACTGTTCAAAGCCAAGAGAAGGACGGCGCATCACATGGCAGGATTCCTATCCAAGCTGCTGACGCTCGGCGAGGGCAAGCAGCTTAAGAACTACGAGGCGGCGGCTCAGAAGATCAACGGCCTCGAAGCGGAGATGCAGGCGAAGTCGGACGACGAGCTGCGCGCCCTCACCGCCTCCTTCCGCGAGCGCGCCGACGCGGGCGAGGATCTGAAGAGCCTGCTGCCCGAGGCGTTCGCCACCGTGCGCGAGGCGTCCGTGCGCACGTTGGGCCTGCGCCACTTCGACGTGCAGCTCATCGGCGGCATGGCCCTGAACGACGGCCAGATCGCCGAGATGAAAACCGGCGAGGGCAAGACGCTCGTGTCCACGCTGGCCGGCTACTTGAACGCCATCCCCGGCCACAATGTGCACATCGTCACGGTGAACGACTACCTGGCCCGTCGCGACAGCGAGTGGATGGGGCAGATCTACCGGTTCCTCGGCATGGACGTGGGCCTCATCCAGAACGGCATGCGCCCCGACAAGAAGAAACCCGCCTACGCGGCCGCCGTCACGTACGGCACGAACTCCGAGTTCGGCTTCGACTACCTGCGCGACAACATGGTCACGCGCGCCGAGGCCCGCGTGCAGCGCGGCCACCACTTCGCCATCGTCGACGAGGTCGACTCCATCCTCATCGACGAGGCGCGAACACCGCTCATCATCTCCGGGGCCGGCACGCAGGCCGCCGAGACGTACAACAAGTTCGCCCGCGTCATGCCCGGCCTCGTGCCCGAGGTCGACTTCGACATGGACGAGGCGAAGAAGACCATCAACGCCACCGAGAGCGGCCTGGAGAAGATCGAGTCGATGCTCGGCATCGACGACATCTACGCCGACCCGTCGGGGCAGATGGCGAACCACCTGCAGCAGGCCTTGAAGGCCCAGTTCCTGTTCCATCGCGACGTCGACTACGTCGTGGTGAACGGCGAGGTGAAGATCGTCGACGAGTTCACGGGCCGCATCATGGAGGGCCGCCGCTACTCCGAGGGCCTGCACCAGGCGCTCGAGGCGAAAGAGCACGTGCTCGTGCGCGAGGAGAACCAGACGCTCGCCACCATCACGCTGCAGAACTACTTCCGCCTGTACGAGAAGCTTTCCGGCATGACCGGCACGGCCATGACCGAGGACGCCGAGTTCCGCGAGATCTACAAGCTGCCCGTCGTGGCCATCCCGCCGAACCGCCCCGTGGCCCGCAAGGACGAGGACGACCTCATCTACCGCACGGTGGAGGCGAAGTTCAACGCCGTGGCCGACGACGTGGCCGCCCGCAACCAGGCCGGCCAGCCCTGCCTCATCGGCACGGTGTCCATCGAGAGCTCCGAGAAGCTCTCGCGCCTGCTGGACAAGCGCGGCATCAAGCACGAGACCCTGAACGCGAAGAACCACGAGCGCGAGGCGCACATCATCGCGCAGGCCGGCCGCGTGGGCGCCGTGACCATCGCCACGAACATGGCCGGCCGCGGCACCGACATCCTGTTGGGCGGCAACCCCGAGGTCATGGCCGACGACGTGCTGCGCGCGCGCGGCTTCGACCCCGACCGCTCCCTGAACGACGAGGAGGCGGCCGAAACGGACGAGGCGGCCATGCCGGCGCCCTCCGACGAGGAGCGCGCGAGCGCGCTCGCCGAGGCGAAGGAGACCTGCGCCGTCGAGCACGAGCAGGTCATCGCGGCGGGCGGCCTCACGGTCATCGGCACCGAGCGCCACGAGTCGCGCCGTATCGACAACCAGCTGCGCGGCCGCGCCGGCCGCCAGGGCGACCCGGGCGTCACGCAGTTCTACCTGTCGCTGGAAGACGACCTCATGCGCCTGTTCGGCGGCAACCGCATGGACTCCATCGGCCGCATGATGGAGAAGACCGACATGCCCGAGGACATGCCCATCCAGGCCGGCATGGTGTCCAAGGCCATCGAGAGCGCCCAGCGCCAGGTGGAGAGCATGCACTTCGCAGCCCGTAAGAACGTGCTCGAGTACGACGACGTCATGAACCTGCAGCGCGCCGCCATCTACGGGGAGCGCAACGCCATTTTGGACGGCAAGGACATGGCCGAGCGCATTCCCGAGATCGTGCGCGAGGCGGTGGAGGCCGTGGTGGCCGAGAACTGCCCCGACAAGGTGCCGAGCGACGACTGGGACGTCAAGCCCGTGGAGACGTGGGCCGCGAACATGACCGGTCGCGACGACTTCAAAGTGGCGGAGGTCGACCACGAGGACGACCCGGCCCTGCTCGCCGACGCGCTGGTGGACTATCTGGAGGGCGTGTACGCCGAGAAGGCCGAGCAGCTGGGCGAGGTCATCAAAACCCTCGAGGCGCAGGTCATGCTCCGCATCATCGACACGCGCTGGATGGCCCACCTGCAGGAGATGGACTACCTCAAGGCCGGCATCGGCCTGCGCGCGTTCGGCCAGCGCGACCCGCTCGTGGAGTACAAGAACGAGGCCTACAACGCGTTCCAGAACCTCACGGCGTCCATGTACGAGGACTACCTGCGCACGCTTCTGCGCCTGCAGATAGCCGTGCAGCAGGCCCCGGAGCTGCCCGAGGAGAAGAGCCCGCTCGACGGCAAGGTGAGTTACTCCTCGCCCGAGCAGGCGCTCGAGGAAACGGGTGTGGCCGCCGCGCGCCGTACACCGCCCGCGCAGGCGTCCGGCCAGGCCGCGCCGCCTCCGAAGCCCGCGGCCGCGAAGCCGCAGACCTACGAGAAGGACAAGGACGATCCCTTCGCGAACGTGGGCCGCAACGATCCGTGCCCCTGCGGCTCGGGCCTCAAATACAAGAAGTGCCACGGCAAAAACGCATAGGTTGAACATGGCAGACAGCAACGAACGAGACATCGAGCAGATGGCCGAGCGCGTGAGCGACGCGCGCGGCTTCCTGCACATAGACGACAAGACGGCCGAGCTGGCGAAGCTCGACGAGGAGATAGCGGCCCCCGGCTTCTGGGACGACGCGTCCCATGCGCAGGGCGTCTCGAAGCAGGCGTCGAACCTGCGCGAGACCATACGCGAGTACGACGAGGCCGCGGCGCTTCTGGAAGACGCCCGCGCCGCGCTCGAGCTGGCGGGGGAGGACGAGGCGTTCGCCGAGGAGGCCGACGCCGCGCTGGCGCGCCTGTCGGGCCTGCTCGACGCCCTGGAGATCACGTCGTGGTTCTCCGAGCGCTTCGACGGCGGCGACGCCATCCTCACGGTGAACCCCGGCTCCGGCGGCCTCGAGGCCCAGGACTGGACCGACATGCTCTACCGCATGTACGTGCGCTACGCCGAGAACAAGGGTTGGAAGGTCACGATCCTCGACGTGGTGCCGGGCGAGGGCATCGGGTTGGACAAGGCCACCATCCAGATCGAGGGCCGCAACGCCTTCGGCATGCTGAAGAGCGAGAACGGCGTGCACCGCCTCGTGCGCATCAGCCCCACCGACGACAAGAAGCGCCGCCATACCACGTTCGCGGGCGTGGAGGTGCTGCCGGTGCTGCCCGACGACATCGAGGTGGACCTGAATCCCGCCGACGTGCGCGTGGACGTGTACCGCTCCAGCGGCCCCGGCGGCCAGTGCGTGAACACCACCGACTCGGCCGTGCGCCTCACCCACCTGCCCACGGGCATCGTGGTGACGTGCCAGAACGAGAAGTCCCAGCTGCAGAACAAGGAGGCGGCGTTCCGCGTGCTCAAGGCGAAGCTCTACGAGCGCGAGGAGCAGAAGCGCCAGGAGGAGCTGGCCGAGCTGCGCGGCGACCGCATGGACAACACGTTCGGCAGCCAGATCCGCAACTACGTGCTGTATCCCTACCAGATGGTGAAGGACGTGCGCAGCGGCGTGGAAACCGGCAACGTCGACGCCGTCCTCGACGGCGACCTGGAGGATTTCGTGATAGGCTATCACAAGTGGCGAGTCTCTCAATAACGGAAGGAAACGAAATGACCGAGCTTGAACGGCGGGCGACGGAGATGCGCGCCGACATCGTGCGGATGATCGCGGAGGCCGGCAGCGGGCACCCGGGCGGATCGCTCTCGTGCGCCGACATCCTGGCCGCGCTGTACTTCGGCGGCGTGCTCGAGCACGACCCGGAGCACCCGGAGTGGGAGGGGCGCGACCGTTTCATCCTGGCGAAGGGACATGCGGCGCCGGCGCTGTACGCGGCGCTCGCGCAGGCCGGTTACTTCCCGACCGACGAGCTCGCTACGCTGCGCAAGCTGGGCAGCCGGCTCCAGGGCCACCCGGACTCGAACCAGCTGCCCGGCGTCGAGGTGTCCACGGGCTCGCTCGGCCAGGGGCTGTCCATCGCCGCCGGCGCCGCCGCAGGCCTGAAGCTCGACGGCAAGCCGCAGGCGGTGTTCGCGCTGCTGGGCGACGGGGAGTGCCAGGAGGGCCAGGTGTGGGAGGCCGCCATGTTCGCGGCGCACCGCGGTTTGGACAACCTCGTGGCCGTCGTCGACCGCAACGGGCTGCAGATCGACGGGCGCACCTGCGACGTGTGCGATCCGGGCGACCTGGGCGCGAAGTTCGCCGCGTTCGGATGGGACGTGACCGAGGTGGACGGCCATGACGCGAGTGCCCTGGTCGAGGTCCTCGGAGCCGCGAAGGCCGCCCGCGCGGGCAAGCCCCACGCGGTCATCGCCCGCACCGTCAAGGGCAAGGGCGTTCCGTTCATGGAAAACGAGGCGGGCTGGCACGGAAAGGCTCCGAATGCCGAGCAAACCGCCGACGCGCTCGCCGCGCTCGAGGGCGCCGAGGGGAAGGAGGCTTGCCGTGGTTAAGCTCGCAAGCGAGGACCAAGCCAAGCAGAAGAAGGCCACGCGCGCGGCTTACGGAGCGACGCTCGCCGAGCTCGCGGGCGAGGGCGTTCCGGTCGTTGCGGTGGACGCCGACCTCACGGGCTCCACGACCACGAAGAAGCTCGCTGACGCCGGATACGCCGACCGCCTGTTCAACTGCGGCATAGCCGAGCAGAACATGGTGGACGTGGCCGCCGGTTTGGCCGTCACGGGGCACGTGGCCTTCACGGGCTCCTTCGCCGTGTTCGGCACGGGGCGCGCCTACGACCAGATCCGCAACACCGTGTGCTACTCCAACCTCGACGTGAAGGTGGCCCCCACGCACGCCGGCATCTCCGTGGGACCCGACGGCGGAAGCCACCAGATGCTCGAGGACGTGTCGCTCATGCGGGGGCTCCCGAACATGCGCGTGCTCGTGCCGGCCGACTACGCCGCCGCGCGCGCCGCGCTGCGCCTGGCGGCCGCCGAGCCGGGCCCCGTCTACGTGCGCATGGGCCGCGCGAGCGTGCCGTGCGTGTACGCCGACGACGTGGAGCTGGAGCTCGGGCGCGCCTACGTGCTGCGCGAAGGTTCCGACGTCACCATCGTGGCCTGCGGCGTGGAGGTGGAGCAGGCGCTCAAGGCGGCCGATATGCTGGCGGACGCAGGCGTCGACGCCGAGGTGATCGACGCGTTCTCCGTGAAGCCGCTCGACGAGGAGACCATCCTGGCCTCGGCGGCCAAGACGGGCTGCGTCGTCACGGCCGAGGAGCACAGCGTGATGGGCGGCTTGGGATCGGCCGTGGCCGAGGTCCTCGCGCGCAAGCTCCCGACTCCGGTGGAGTTCGTGGGCATGCGCGACGCGTTCGGCAAATCGGGCGAGTTCGAGGAGCTGATGGCGTACTTCAACCTGGACGCGAGGGCGCTTGTCGAAGCTGTGAAGAACGTTATGGCGCGAAAGCAAGTCTGATAGAATCTAGCCGTCTCAGTACATCACTATTCGAACGGAGCATTCTGTGACGAACGTTTCCAGCCAAGGGGGTTCTGCGCGCCCGACGGGTCGCACCGGCGCCCACGCGGCTTCCCGACAGGCTACTGCGCAGCTTTCTGCGTCGCTGCCCGTTCTGGAGGTCGACGACATTCCCCAGCAGACGGGCAAACCGGTCATCACCTTCGACCATGTGACGAAAGTGTACCCCGCGCAGCCCAACAAGCCGGCGCTCAACGACATATCGCTGCAGATCTACGCAGGCGAGTTCATCTTCCTCGTGGGCCATTCCGGCTCCGGCAAGTCCACCTTCATCCGCATGCTCATCCGCGAGGTGAAGCCGACGCAGGGCCACATCTACGTGGCCGACGAGGACCTCACCACCATGCGCAACTGGCGCGTGCCGTATCTGCGCCGCAACATCGGCTGCGTGTTCCAGGACTTCAAGCTGCTGCCGAACAAGACCGTGTTCGAGAACGTGGCCTTCGCGCTCGAGGTCATCGGCAAGAGCCGCCACGTCATCAAGACGCAGGTGCCCGAGGTGCTGCGCCTGGTGGGCCTGCAGGACAAGCTCAACAAGCGCCCCGACCAGCTCTCCGGCGGCGAGCAGCAGCGCGTGTCCATCGCGCGCGCCATCGTGAACCGCCCGCCGCTTCTGGTGTGCGACGAGCCCACCGGCAACCTCGACCCGCAGACGTCGCGCGGCATCATGGACCTGCTCGAGCGCATCAACCGCACGGGCACCACGGTGCTCGTGGCCACGCACGACCGCGAGATGGTGGACAACATGCGCCGCCGCGTGGTCGCGCTCGACCGCGGGCACCTGACCCGCGACCAGGATAGGGGGGTGTACGGCTTCGATGTCTAGTTTCGCGTACTTCCTCAAAGAGTCCCTGACGGGCTTCACGCGCAACCTTTCGACGGCGCTCGGCTCCATCGTCACCATCTTCCTGTCGCTGCTGATCATCGGCGTGTTCCTTGTCGGCGGCCTCGTGGTCGAGAACGTGGTGTCCGGCGTGGAGAACGAGGTGTCCATCGCCGCGTTCGTGGCCGACGACGCCTCGCAGAGCGACATCGACCAGGTGGAGAGCTACATCCGCGGCCTCGAAGGCGTGGCCTCGGTCGGCTTCACCACCAAGGACCAGGCGCTCGAGAACTTCCGCTCGACGTCCACCACCGACATCATCGACGCGCTCGACGGGCAGAACCCGCTGCCCGCGTCCATCGACGTGGAGCTTTCCGACCCGCAGCTCGTGGAGCAGGTGGCCGATTCGATCCGCAGCAACGCCACGTACCAGAAGATCTACGGCTACGACACCGTGGACGATTCCCTCAAGTACGGCCAGAAGACGGTGGAGAAGCTGTTCACGCTCACGAACTACGTGCGCTACATCGGCATCGCCCTCATCGCGCTGCTCATCTTCATCGCCATGGTGTTCATCAACAACACCATCCGCCTGGCCATCCTGGCGCGCCGCAAGGAGATCGCCATCATGCGCCTCGTGGGCGCGTCGAACGGCTTCATCCGCGGGCCCTTCCTCATGGAAGGCGCGCTGCACGCCGTCATCGGCTCGCTTTTGGCGGTGGGCGTGCTGGAGCTTCTGCGCAACATGGCGCTGCCGAAGCTGCAGAGCGCGCTGCCGTTCTTGTCCTTCGACGTGAGCCTGAACATGTTCTTGCTCATCTACGTCGCGCTCGTGGTCGCGGGCCTGGTCATCGGCCTTTTGGGTTCCGCGTTGGCCATGCGCCGCTACCTGAAGGTGTAACGGCCGCGCAGGCGGCTTGCATATGGCAAGGCATGGAGACAACAAGCAGATTGCGGCGTCCGCGCGTAAAGCGCGGGCCCGCAATTTGCGTTTGATGAGGACGTTCGCGCTCGTCGTGTTCCTCTGCGCGGCCTTCGTGGCCGGTTTCGCCGTGCGCGGCAACGACGCCTTGCTCTCGTCGCTCGGCTTCGCCCCGCTGCTCGAAAACGGCGATTCCGCGGCGGGCACGGCGGCGGCCAAGGACAAGAACGCCTACAACTCGCTATCGGCGCGCGTCTCGGAAGTCGAGGACGCGCTCGCCAACGACTCCTTGGATTCCTACGACCTCGACACGGCGACCATGGGCGTGCTCGACGCGTTCGCCGACACCACGGAGGACCCCTACCTGCGCTACTACGACCCGGCGCGCTACTCCTCCCTCATGCACGACAGCTCGGGCAGCTACTCCGGCGTGGGCGTGCTGTTCTCGGAATACAACGGGCTGGCCTATGCCGTGGACGTGTTCGACGGCTCGGCGGCCCAGGCGGCCGGCGTGCGCCAAGGCGACTTCGTGGTGGCCGTCGACGGCGACCGGGGCCAGGAGTGGTCCATGAACGAGGTCACGGCCTCGCTCGACCGTGCGGAGGGCGATACCGTGGTCGTGACGTGGCGGCGCCCGGCGGCGCTCGAGGCCGAGGGCGGCGAGGAGTTCACCACGACGCTGGCCTGCTCGAAGTACGACGTGAAGAACGTCACGACGAGCCTCTCCGGAACCGTGGGCTACATCAAGGTGAAGCAGCTGACGCAGAACTCGTCCAGCTTGGTGAAGCAGGCGCTTGCGGACTTGGGCGCCCAAGGGGCCCTCTCGTTCGTGCTCGACATCCGCGACAATCCCGGCGGGTACCTCACGCAGGCCGTGGACCTGGCGAGCCTGTTCGTGAAGAGCGGCGCCATCGTGCAGATCGAGACGAAGGACGGCAAGAGCGTGAAGTCGGCCACGGGCAGCGTGGCCACCGACAAGCCGCTCGTGGTGCTGGTGAACGAGAACACCGCCGCCGCCGCCGAGGTGCTGGCCGCCGCGCTGCAGGAGAGCCAGCGCGCCACGCTCGTGGGCGCCTCGACGCTGGGCAAGGGGTCGGTGCAGGTGGTGCGCGACCTGAGCTTCGGCGGCGCGCTGCGCTACACGGCGGCCTACTATCTGAGCCCCCAGGGGCGCTCGTTCGACGGCGTGGGCGTGACGCCCGACGTGTCGGTGGGCCTTGGCGGCGATGCCGGCAGCGACAACCAGAAGAACCTGGCCCTGGAAACCGCCCAGTCCCTCGTGCGGGAATAGCGCCGTGGCGCGCTCGCGGTCGCATACGCGCCGCCGCCCCCGCAGCAATCCGCGCGGCGTGCTGACCGTGCGCGGCGGCGGTTTCGGGTTCGTGCAGACGGCCGAAGGCGCCTTTTTCGTTCCCGCGTCGAAGATGGGCGGCGCCTTCGACGGCGATCTCGTGGAAGTGGCGCCCCTGCCCCCGACGGGTGGCAAGGGAGGGGCGAAGCAGCCGCATCAGGGCGGCTCCCGTCCCGCGGACCAACCGGCCGCGCGCGTCGTGCGCGTGCTCGACCGCGCCCACGATACGATTCTGGGCCGCTACGAGGTGGCCGAGCCCTTCGGCGTGGTGGTGCCCGGGGATTCGCGCATTCCCTACGACATCTTCACCATGCGCGCCGACCGTCCGGACATCGAGGACGGGTCGATCGTGCGCGTGCGCATCACGACGTTCCCGTCGCGCAACACGGCGGCCACCGGCGTAGTGGAGGAGGTCGTCGGCCGTGCGGGCGACGAGGAGCTGGGCGTGGACCTCATCGTGGCGCGGCACAAGCTGGAGACGACGTTCTCGGAGGGCGCGCTCGCCGAGGCGCGGGCCGCCGTGTTGGACGAGGAGGGGGCGCTCGCCGAAGGATATCGCGACCTGCGGGGGCGCTTCACGTTCACCATCGACCCCGCCGATGCGCGGGATTTCGACGACGCGCTGTCTTTGGAGCGGGTTTCGACCGGCGGGACCGCGATCGGGGGCGACGGCGTCCAGTCGCTCAAACAGTCCTCGCTGCGCTGCGGAACTCGCTTGGTGAACGCCGCCGCCCCCGATCGCTCCAAGGGAGAAGAGGTTCCTGCCGGGGTGCGGTTCGTTGACGGACGCGGGGCCCGTGCGGCGCGGTGGCGGTTGGGGGTGCATATCGCGGACGTGTCGCACTACGTGCCGTGGAACTCGTCGATCGACCTGGACGCGCGGAGGCGGGCGACGAGCGTGTACTTGGTCGACCGGGTCATCCCGATGCTTCCCGAGGAGCTGTCAGGGGATCTGTGCTCGCTGCGGCCCGGCGAGGCGCGGCGCGCGATGACGGCCGACCTGTACCTGGACGACGAGGCTCGGCTCGTGGGCTACGAGCTGTACCCCGCGCTCATCGAGTCGAACGCCCGATTAACGTACGACGAGGCCCAGCATATGCTGTCGGCTTGCCAGCCGACAGGCAACGCCGACGCTGTGGAAACCCTCGCTGACTTGAGTGGACCTGCGGTATTGAACGACCCCCTCGCCGCGCGCCTCGCGGCGCTCTCGCGCATCGCGAAGCGGCGCGCGGCGGCGCGGGAGGCGGCCGGCGGCCTGGACTTCGACACGACCGAGGCGAAGGTGCGCCTGGACGGCGAGGGGCACCCCGTGGCCATAGACCTGCGGCGCAAGACGGAGGCGACGTCGCTTGTCGAGGAGGCCATGATCCTGGCGAACGAGACGGTGGCGCGCCACCTGCGCGACGCCAAGTTCCCGGCCCTTTTCCGCGTGCACGACAAGCCCTCGGCCGACAGCTTGGCGGCGCTCGTTCCGGTGCTCCAAGAGTTCGCATGGTTCAAGGATATCGACCAGAACCGGCTCGTGGCCGGCGACCCGCACGTGCTCGGCAGCGTGCTCGAGGCGAGCGCGGGCCGTCCGGAGGGCGAGCTCGTGTCAACGCTCGTGCTGAGATCCATGAAGCGCGCCGTGTACCGCCCCGTCTGCGACCCCCACTACGGCCTGGCGAGTGGGGCGTACACGCATTTCACAAGCCCCATCAGGCGCTATCCCGACTTGGTGGTGCATCGCATGCTCAAGGCGCAGCTGCGCCGCCGCCCGGAGCGGTTCGACCAGGAGGTCGCCGCCCTTCCGTGGATAGCCGAGCACTCCTCCAGCATGGAGCGCGTGGCCGAGAAGGCGGCGCGCGAGTCGCAGGAGCTCAAGATCGTGGAGTACATGGAGCGCGCGGTGGGGCAGGCGTTTCCGGCCGTCGTGTCGGGCGTGACCACGTACGGGGTGTACGTGCGGCTGGAGAACACGGCCGAAGGGCTCGTGCCGCTCAAAAACCTCGGGCACGAGTACTTCTCGTTCGATCCGGTGCTGCACCGCTTGACGGGACAGGACACGGGCACGGTTTACCGTCTGGGGCAGCGCCTTCCCGTCGTGCTGACCGCGGCCGACCCGCGCGCCGGCCGGCTCGACTTCCGTCCGGCGCGCGAAGAGCGCTGACCGGCGGGTTTCGCGGACGAGGAAGGGGAGCTATGGGATGGGTGCGCGAGAGGGCGCTGGCCATGGTGCGCGTCATGCGCCGCAACAAAGGAGCGTTCGCGCTGTACGTGGTGCTGCGGCTCGTCGTGGTCGCCTGCGCCGTAGGCGCGATCGCGTTCGGCAACTACGAGGCGTTCTTCCTGTGCCTGCTTACGCTCGTGCTGTTCTTGGTGCCGCCGTTCATCGAGGTCAACTTCAGCATCACGATACCCGAGACGCTCGAGGTGGTCATCGCGCTGTTCATCTTCGCCGCGGAGATCCTGGGCGAGGTGTTCCACTTCTACACCATCTTCCCGTTTTGGGACACGCTGCTGCACACGTTCAACGGGTTTCTGGCGGCGGCCATCGGCCTCGCGCTCGTGTCCATCCTGAACCGCTCGGACCGCATCGCGTTCTTCCTCTCGCCGTTCTTCTGCGCCGTCGTGGCGTTCTGCTTCTCCATGACCATCGGCGTGCTATGGGAGTTCTTCGAGTTCGGCATGGACCAGGTGTTCGGGCTGGACATGCAGAAGGACACCGTGGTGTCGGCCATCTCGAGCGTGCTGCTCGACCCCGAGGGGCTGCAACGGCCGTTTCGCATCGACGGCATCGGGTCCGTGACGGTGAACGGGCAGGATCTGGGATTGGGAGGGTACCTGGACATCGGGCTCATCGACACGATGGAGGATTTGTTCGTGAACTTCGTGGGCGCGCTCGCGTTCTCCGTCATCGGCTACCGTTACCTGAAAAGCAAGGGGGAGGGCACGTTCGCGCGCCGCTTCGTGCCCGTGCTCTCCGTGTCGGACGAGGATCTCGGCACCCGCGACGGGCGCGATGATCCTTGCGAGGCCGGCGTCTTTCGCGAGCCGAACGCTTCCGGCGGGCGTGGCGGCGCTCGCGGCGTCGACGGCCTCGGGGCTTCTGCCGATGCGCGCGAAAGCGGGGTTGCGGGCGAATCCGCCGACTCCGACGAGCCCGGTACTTTGACGGTCTAACTTTGTGCGGTATGATGCGAACGACGTGAAGCGACGAGCGAGAAGGGGGAGGGAATGGACGGTTCCAACCGGGAGGCGAGCGCGTCGCGGCAGCGGCGCGAGGAGATCGACGACCTGCTGTCGGGCACGTTCAACTCCATCCTGCGCATCGAGGAGCAGTCGCTCGACAACCGCCTGACCCACGGGCTCACCATCACCGAAGTGCACACCATCGTGGCCGTCGGGCTGCACGAGCGCAATCCGATGAACGTGGTGGCCGCCCGCCTGAACGTGACGCTGGCCACGCTGACCACGGCGGTGAACAAGCTGGCCAAGAAGGGGTTCGTCGACCGCACGCGCGCGGAGGACGACCGGCGCAAGGTGCTCGTGTCGCTCACCAAGAAGGGCAGGCAGGTGCTGCGCGCGCACAACCTGTTCCACCATCAGATGATCGACGAGGCCCTGGCCGACCTCACCGACGAAGAGGAGCGCGTGTTCGCCGACGCGCTTGCGAAGGTGAAGGCGTTTTTCGACGCGCAAAGCTGATGCCAGTCGCCTGTTTTGCCCGAGCAAGGGCCGGGAGGCCGTGCAGAACTCCTCGCACACTTCGCGAAAGCTCGTCGTCCTGCACGGCCTCCCGGCCCTTGCTCGGGCAAAACGACTCGCAGACAACGTGCGAATCGCACACGGGGGCGCGTTGAAAACGGGGTAGAAGGGTGAGGGAAGGCCGCAGAAATCGTGGAGGGGCGGCGAGGGGACTTGCAATCGAAAGTCCGCCACCATACCATTACTTCGGTAGAAATACTTTGATTATCAAACTAATTGGCATGACGTGAAAGGAACGCAACCATGGCTACCATCGACATCGTGAAAGACGTGCTCGTGGAGAACCTCGACCTCGAGGCCGACAAGATCGCCGAGGACGCCACGCTGGAGTCGCTCGGCGTCGACTCGCTCGACATGGTCGAGCTCATCTGCGACCTGGAGGAGAAGTGCGAGGTCGAGTTTGGCGAGCCCGAGGGCATCGAGACTATCGGCCAGCTCGTCGCGCACATCGACTCGCTGAAGTAAAGCGCATGCCGATCGGGCCCCGCTGCGGGGCCCTTGCTTTGACGCACGCCGGAACGAAGAGGAGCGAACTTGAGCATGAAGACGCGTATCACGGAACTGCTGGGCATCGAGGTGCCCGTCATCCAGGGCGCCATGGCGCGCATCGCGAACGCGAGCCTGGCAGGCGCGGTGAGCGAGGCCGGCGGCCTGGGCATCATCGCATGCGGCGGCGCGCCGCTCGAGTGGGTGGAGGAGCAGGTGCGCATCGCCCGCTCGATGACCGACAAGCCCATCGGCGCGAACGTCATGCTCATGGACCCGAACGCCGGCGAGACGGCCGAGCTTTTGGCGAAGCTGCGCGTGGACGTGATCACGACGGGCGCGGGTTCGCCTGCGAACTACCTGCCCATGTGGAAGGAAGCCGGCATCAAGGTGGTGCCCGTGGTGGCCTCGAGCGCGCTGGCCGCGCGCATGGAGCGCCTCGGCGCCGACGCCGTGGTGGCCGAGGGCACCGAGGCCGGCGGCCACATCGGCGAGCTGACCACGATGGCGCTCATCCCCGCGGTATGCGACGCCGTGTCCATCCCCGTGATCGCCGCGGGCGGCATCGCCGACGGGCGCGGCATGGCCGCCGCCTTCGCGCTGGGCGCCGAGGGCGTGCAGGTGGGCACCCGCTTCCTCACGGTGGACGAGTGCATCATCGCCGACGCCTACAAGGACAAGGTGATCGCCGCCAAGGACGCCGACACCATCGTCACGGGCCGCGGCAGCGGGCATCCCGTGCGCTGCCTGAAGAACAAGTTCGCCCGCACCGTGCGCAAGCTCGAGGGCGACGTCGCCGCCAACGGCGACGAGCTGGAGGCCATGTACGTGGGCTCCCTGCGCCGCGCGGTGGAGGGCGACGTGGACAACGGCACCATGATGGCGGGCCAGTCGGCCGCGCTCGTGCACGAGCGCGCGACGGCGGCGGAAGCCATTGCCGCGATGGTGAAAGAGGCGGAAGCGCTCGGCGGGCTCGACCTCGAAGCGCTGGCCGCGCTGAACGCCCGTCGCGGACGCGCGATCTAGGGGGATTGCCATGGCTGATTTTCAACCTGCGGGAGGGCCGGTCGTCGACACCCAGTCGCTCGGCAGTCCTGGCTCGCACGAAGCGTCCACTGGACGCTTCGGCTCGTGCGGAACTCGCTTGGTGGGTGCCGATGACCGGCCCTGTTTCGAGTCGGCGATCCCTTCCATCCCTGCGGGCTCGCCCGTCTTCATGTTCTCGGGGCAGGGGTCGCAGAAACCGGGCATGGGGGGCGATCTCCTCGCTGTGAAAGAGGTGGGGGAGGTGTTCGCCTGCGCGTCAGACATGCTGGGATACGACGTGGTCGACCTCGTGCTCAACGCCGATCCCGACGAGCTCAACGACACGCGCAACGCCCAGCCGGCGTTGTGCGTGCTGTCGGTGGCTGTCGCGCGCGCCCTCATGGCGCGCGGCGCGGAGCCGGCGGCGGTGCTGGGCTTCTCGCTGGGGCAGGTGGGCGCGCTGGCCGTGTCGGGCATGCTTTCCGACGAGGCGACGTTCGCGTTCGTGAAGGCGCGCTCGGAGCTCATGGCCGAGGCGGCCGCCGCGCATCCGGGGGCCATGAGCGCCCTTTTGAAGGCTGACGAGGAGAGTGTCGTCGCGCTCTGCGACCAGTGCGCCGAAGGCGAGGTGCTGGTGCCTGCGAATTTCAACTGCCCGGGGCAGATCGTCGTCGCGGGCGCGCCGGCGGCCGTCGCACGCGCCGAGGCGGCGTGGGCCGAGGCGGGGAAGCGCTCGTCGCGCCTGGCCACGTCGGGCGCGTTCCACAGCCCGCTCATGGCCGATGCCGCGGCCGGGCTCGCCGCCTATCTGGAGGACGTCGAGTTCTCGGAGCCGCGCATCCCGCTTATCTGCAACGTCACCGCCGCGCCGTTGTCCGCCGCCGAGGCGCGCGATCATCTCGTGCGCCATCTCACGAGTCCCGTGCGCTTCCAGCAGAGCGTCGAGGCGCTGGCCGGCGCCGGAGCCGACACGTTCGTCGAGGTGGGCTTCGGCGGGGTGCTGGCGAACCTCGTGAAGCGCTGCGCCTTGACCGCGACGCGCGCCTGCGTGCAGGACCGCGCGAGCTTCGACGGCTTTCTCGCCGCCTCCTCCGCAACCGATTCCGAATAGGAGCTTCCACCCTATGACCAACGATACCGAAACCCCGCGCCGCAGCGCGGTCGTCACCGGCTCGAGCCGCGGCATCGGCCGCGCGGCGGCCGAGGAGCTGGCGCGCGCGGGCTTCGACGTGTGCGTGAACTGCTCGAGCGAGGGCGGTCTGCCCGCCGCGCGCGAGCTGGCGGAACAGCTCGCGGCCGACCACGGCGTGCGCGCCATCGCGGTGGCCGCCAACGTGGCCGACGCCGCAGAGGCCTCCGCGCTCATCGACGCCGCCCAGGAAGCGTTCGGGCGCGTGGACGTGCTGGTGAACAACGCCGGCATCACGCGCGACGGCCTCGTGGCCCGCATGAAGGAAGAGGACTTCGACGCGGTTATCGACGTGAACCTCAAGGGCACGTTCAACTGCTGCAAGGCCGCGGCGCAGCGCATGATGAAGCAGCGCTACGGGCGCATCGTCAACCTGTCGAGCGTCGTGGGCGTGGCGGGCAACGCGGGCCAGGCGAACTACTCGGCCTCGAAGGCCGGCGTCATCGGCCTCACTAAGTCCATCGCCCGCGAGCTGGCGGCCCGCAACATCACGGCGAACGCGGTGGCGCCGGGCTTCATCGCCACCGACATGACTGACGCGCTGTCGGAGAAGCAGCGCGAGGCCATCGTGGGGCGCATCGCGTCCAAGCGCCTCGGGGAGCCCGAGGACGTGGCGAAACTCGTGCGCTTCTTGGCCAGCGAGGACGCGGGCTACATCACCGGACAGGTTGTTTGCATCGACGGAGGTATGTCGCTATGAGCGAGAACACGAACGCATCGACGCGCCGTCCCGACGGCACGCATCGCGTGGTCATCACCGGCATGGGCGCCGTGTCGCCCGCCGGCGTGGGCGTGGGGGCGCTGTGGGACGCGGTCATGGGCCGCGCCTGCTGCATCGGGCCGGTCACGCGCTTCGACACGGCCGACTACGACGTTCATATCGCCGCCGAGGTGCGCGATTTCGACGCCACCGAGCACGGTTTGTCGAAGAAGGAGGCGCGCCGCTTCGAGCGGTTCGTGCAGTACGCCATCGTCGCGTCCGACGAGGCGCTGGCGCAGTCGGGCCTTGACTTGGAAGCCGAGGACACCACGCGCATCGCGTGCGTGTTCGGCACCGGCATCGGCGGCATCGACGAGCTGCAGAGCGGCTTCTTCACGCTGGCCGAGAAGGGGCCGAAGCGCGTGAGCCCGCTCTTCATCCCCACGATGATCGGCAACATCGCGGCCGGCAACCTCTCCATCCGCTACGGGCTGCGCGGCGAGTGCCTGAACGTGGTCACCGCCTGCGCCACCGGCGCTCATTCCATCGGCGCGGCCGTGCGCGACATCCGCCACGGCTACATCGACGCGGCGCTGGCCGGCGGCTCGGAGGAGTCCGTGTCGCCCATCTGCCTGGCCGGGTTCTCGAACCTCGGCGCGCTGTCGAAGGCCGAGGACCCTGCGCAGGCCTCCCTGCCGTTCGACGTGCGCCGCGCGGGATTCGTGGCGGGCGAGGGCGCGGGCGCGGTGGTGCTGGAGTCGCTGGAGCACGCGCTCGGGCGAGGCGCCACGGTGCTGGCCGAGATCACGGGCTTCGGCTCCACGGGCGACGCCTACCACATGACGGCCCCCGAGCCCAGCGGCGAGGGCGTGGCGCGCGCGATGCGCCAGGCGCTTGAGGAAGGCGGCTTCACGCCGGACGACCTGGGGCATCTGAACGCCCACGGCACCGGCACGCCGGCGAACGACGCCACCGAGTCGAAAGCGCTGCTGGCGCTCATGGGCGAGGAGGCGGGGCACGCGGTCCCGGTGACGTCGGTGAAGGGCACGACGGGCCACACGCTGGGCGCCGCGGGAGCTATCGAGGCCATCGTGTGCGCCTTGTCCGTGATGAACGACTGCGTGCCGCCCACGGCCGGCTTCGCCGAGGCCGATCCGGAATGCCCGGTGAACGTGGTCACGGAGGCGAAGACGAACTACCCGCAGAAGGTGGCGCTGTCGAACTCGCTGGGCTTTGGCGGGCACAACGCGTCTTTGGCTATTTCGCCGTATCGCGCTTAGCAACCTGCGAGACGCGCGGGACGGCCGGGGATGCCCAGTCGCTCGGGCAGTCCTGAGGTCGCACGAACAGCCCGCTGGGCTATTCGGCTCCTGCGGAACCGCTCTGCAAGGCAAGGAACGTTGGAAGGAAAGAGCATGGACATCGAATATCCCTGCGGCAAGGACGTCATCGAGGCGGTGCTGCCGCATCGCGACCCGTTCTGCTGGGTGAGCCGGGTGGTGGCGTGCGAGCCGGGCGTGGAAGTGACGGCCGAGCTGGACGTCGATCCCTCCCTTCCCCTGTTCGCGGGGCATTTCCCTGGGCATCCGGTGCTGCCGGGCGTCATCATCATGGAGGCGCTCGCGCAGGCGGCCTCGTTCTGCATCCTCGTGGAGCGCGGCGCGGAGGGATCCATCGGCTTTCTCACCGGCATCGACGGCGCGAAGTTCCGCCGGCAGGTGGAGCCGGGCGAGACGCTCACGCTGAAAGGGCGCATCGTGAAGTCCTCGTCGCGTCTGTGCGTGGCCGAGGTGGAGGCCAGCGTGGACGGCGCGGTGTGCGCCACGGCCACGCAGAAGTACGTGCTGGCGAAGGCCGAGGCGTAAGGCGGCGCGCTCGCGCCCCGAGACAGAGGCTAGGGATCATTCGATGAAGCAACGCAAGCAGAACTACATCACGCTCTCCGCCGATGGCGAGGTCGTCCCACAGGGGAGCGCGGTCGAAGATGCGGCTCCCGCGCAGGAATCGGCCGACGTCGCCTACCGCCTGTCGCGCATGGTGGAGGAGGCCGCCGGCTCCCCGGTGGCCCCGAACGCGCTGGACGCGGCCGACATGTCGGAGTACACCGCCGTGGCGCCGGGCGAGGCCCAAACCGCCGCCCGTGCCGAGCGGGCAGCCCGCGTCGCGGAACCGGCGGCGAAGCCCGTCGCGCTCGTGATGGCGCGCTCGAAATCGGCGAAGCGCCTGCTGCAGGCCGTGGCGGACGCGGGCTTCTGCGCCTGCGCGGCGTATACGCAGGACCGTCGCAACGAGGGCTACCTCAAGGCGGCCCAGCGCGCGGTGTGCCTGGGCGAGAAGTACTCCGACGCGCTGTTCTGCAACGGCCACGCCGTGCTGGAGGCGGCTGCCGAGTGCGAGGCGGCGGTGGTGCTGCTCTCCGACGAGGCGCTCCCCCTGGCCGAAGTGGACAGCTTCCTGGCCCGTGCCGCCGCGCGGGGCGTGCGCGTGTTCCGCGCGATGAACCCGGACGCGCCGGCGCTCGGCTGGATCCTCTGCTCTACCGACAAGCCCGCCGCCGACGACGGAACCTGGCGTACCTGCCAGCACTGCGGCCTTTCGTTCGACGAGGCCAGCCTGGCGTCCGGGCATTACGTGTGCCCCTCGTGCGGCGGATACTTCCGCATGTCGTCGGCCGAGCGCATCGACGACACGCTCGACGCGGACAGCTTCGTCGAGTGGAACCGCCGCGTGCCCGAGACCGACCCGCTGAACTTCCCGGGCTACGACGACAAGCTGGCCGCGCAACGCGAGAAAACCGGCCTCGAGGAGGCCGTGCGCACGGGAGAGGGCCGCATCGCGGGCCTGCGCGTGGCCGTGGGCATCATGGAGTCGCGGTTCTTCATGGGGTCCATGGGATCGGTCGTGGGCGAGAAGATCAGCCGGATGGTGGAGCGCGCCACCGACGAGCGCCTGCCCGTGGTGGTGTTCACGGCGTCGGGCGGCGCGCGCATGCAGGAGGGGCTCGTGTCCCTCATGCAGATGGCGAAGGTCTCGTGCGCGCTTTCGCGCCACGCCCAGGCGGGGCTGCCGTACCTCTCGGTGCTCACCGACCCCACCACGGGCGGCGTGACCGCGTCGTTCGCCATGCAGGGCGACGTCATCCTGGCCGAGCCGCGCGCGCTCATCGGCTTCGCCGGCCAGCGCGTCATCAAGGACACCATCAAGCAAGAGCTGCCCGAGGGCTTCCAAACCGCCGAGTTCGCGCTCGAGCACGGCTTGATCGACGCCATCGTGGAGCGCGCAGATATGCGCGCGACGCTCGCGCACCTGCTGGCCATCCATCTGGCAACGGTGGATCGCGGTTCGTGCGGACCGGGCGAGAGCGCCATCCTGTTGGACTACCGGAAGGTGCGCGACAACCTGGAGCACGGCACGGACACCTACAACACGGTGACGTACGGCATGCTGGAGCCCGAGGGCGGCCTGCCGTTCGGCGACGCCGCCGCGCGCGGCTCCCGGCGGGCCCAGCGGCTGCTGTCCGGCCTTGCCGGGCGCTTCGAGCGCAAGGCTTCCGGGCCTGCGATGCCCAAGCGTTTGGAGAAGGCGCTCTCGCGCGGCGGCTTCGACGCGGAGGAGGGCGCGTCGCTCGAGGTGAACGGCGTGGTGATGGGCGGTGACGCGAACGTGGCCGCCGATCCCGGCAACCGCGCTTGGCAGAGCGTGCAGCTCGCGCGCAACGTGCACCGCCCCACGGCGCGGGCCTACATCGACGCGTTCGTGGACGGTTTCATCGAGCTGCACGGCGACCGCGCCTTCGGAGACGACGGGGCCGTGGTGTGCGGCCTGGGCTGGATAGGCGGCCGTGCCGTCACGGTGATCGCGCAGGAGAAGGGGGCCGACCTCAAGGAGCGCATCCGCCGCAACTTCGGCTGCCCGCAGCCCGAGGGGTACCGCAAGTCCCTGCGTCTCATGCGCCAGGCCGAGAAGTTCGGCCGTCCCGTGGTGTGCCTCGTGGACACGCAGGGTGCGTTCTGCGGCATGGAGGCCGAGGAGCGCGGGCAGGGCAACGCCATCGCCGACAACCTGCTGGCCATGGCGGGCTTGCGCGTGCCGGTGGTGAGCGTGCTTCTGGGCGAGGGCGGAAGCGGCGGCGCGCTGGCGCTGGCGCTGGCCGACCGCGTGGCCATGCAGGAGCACGCCGTGTACTCGGTGCTGTCGCCGGAGGGCTTCGCGTCCATCCTGTGGAAGGATCGCACGCGCGCGCCCGAAGCGGCGGCCGTCATGAAGATGAGCGCCGCCGAAGCCTGCCAGATGGGCATCGTGGACGCCGTGCTGCCCGAAGGCCCTGCTCCCGCCCACGAGAACCCCGAGGCCGCCGCCGAGCAGGTGCGCGCCTACGTGGTGGACGTTCTCGCCGAGCTGTGCGAGCAGCCGATCGAAGAGGTGCTGGAAGCCCGCTACGAGCGCTTCGCGAAGTTCTAGCAGAATTCGATAGACTGAGCGGAAACCCCTGTAGGGACGGTCAGCAGGCCGCCCCTACAGGAGGCCTGCTTTGTCATCCTGAGCGGAGCGCCGAAGGCGCGGAGTCGAAGGATCTTCGACGATGGAATCCTTTCGATGCTGAAGATCCTTCGACTCCGCGCTCCGCTTGGAAGGACGACTAACCCTGCAGCAGGTCTGCGAGCTCTTCCTTGCTCAGGCTGGCCAGCGACACGCCGCCGCCGGCCACCAGGCGGTCGGCCAGCTCGCTCTTGGTGTCCTGAAGGCGCAGGATGCGCTCCTCGATGGTGCCCTCGGCGATGACCTGGTGCACGCTCACCACCTTCGTCTGGCCGATGCGGTGCGCGCGATCGGTGGCCTGGTTCTGCGCGGCGGCGTTCCACCACGGGTCGGCGTGCACGACCACCGACGCGCCCGTGAGGTTGAGCCCCGTGCCGCCCGCCTTGAGCGACACGAGGAACGCGGGCGTGTCGTCGGCGTTGAAGGCGTCCACCAGCTCCAGGCGCTTCTTCTTGGGCGTGGCGCCCGTGATGGTGTAGTGGGGCACGCCGGCGCGCGCGAGCCGCTCCGAGATGCGCGCGAGGAAGCTCGTGAACTGCGAGAACACGAGCGTCTTCTCCCCGGCGTCCAAAGCGGACTCCACCAGTTCCACGACGGCGTCCAGCTTCGCGGCGGGGCCGTCGTAGTTCTCGTACAGAAGCCCCGGATCGCAGCACAGCTGGCGCAGCCTCGTGAGCTCGGCGAGCACCTCGACCTTGGTGCGGTCGCGCTCCCGGCTCTTGCGTTCGCGGTGCTGCGCGGTCAGCGCCTCCCGCAGCTGCTGCTCGCTCGCGGCGTACAGGCGGCGCTGCTCGCCCTCCAGGCTCACGCGCACCACCGATTCCAACTTGTCGGGCAAGTCGCGCAGCACGTCGGCCTTCTGGCGTCGGAGCATGAACGGCCCCACGAGCGCCTGCAGCCGCCGCGCGGCCTCGTCGTCGCCGCCGAGCAGCGGCAGCTCGAAGCGCTCGCGGAAGCGCATGTAGGAGCCCAGAAGCCCCGGCATGAGGAAGTCGAAGACGCTCCACAGCTCGCTCGGGCGGTTCTCCACCGGCGTGCCGGTGAGGGCGAAGCGGTGGCGCGCCCGCACGCGCTTCACGCCGCGCGCCGTCTTGGTGGCGTGGTTCTTCACGTATTGCGCCTCGTCGAGCACGCAGCAGAAAAACGATCGGCGGGCGTAGTCGTCCGCGTCGATGCGCAGCAGGTCGTAGGAGGTCACGAGCACGTCGCAGGGCTTGCCGCCGGTCGTTCCGCGTCCGTGCGCCGCGTCGCCGCAGGCCTCGTCGCGCGCGAGGGTCCGCTCGCGCTTCGTGCCCGCCACGGCGCGCACGTCCAGCTCGGGCGCGAACCGCTCGAACTCGGCCTTCCAGTTGTACACGAGCGAAGCCGGGCACACGATGAGGCTGGGCCCCGCCTCGCGCGCCTCCTCGCGCCGTGCGAGCAAAAAGGCGATGAGCTGCACGGACTTGCCCAAGCCCATCTCGTCGGCCAGGATACCGCCGAATCCCGCGTCGGCGAGCGCGCTCATCCAGCGAAAGCCCGCCTCCTGGTAGGGGCGCAGCGTGCCCGCGAGCGACGCCGGTGCGCGGTAGGCGCGCTCGTCCACCTGGCGGAAGTTCTCCACGTAGCGCGTGAACGACTCGTCGCGCTCGGCGTCGGCCAGCGCCTCGTCCAGGTAGAGCGCGCGGAAGGCGGGCAGCTGCACCGTGCCCGACGCCAGCTCTTTGGCCGTGATGCCGAAGTCCTCCACCAGGCGGTCGAGCTCGGCCAGGTCGTAGCCCTCCAGGCTCATGAACGCGCCGTTGCGCAGCCGGTGGTAGCGCTTGCGCTTGCGGTAGCTGGAAAGCAGCGCGGCGAGCTCCGAGGCCGGAAGGTCGTCGGAGGACACGGTGAGGTTCACCAGATCCCCCGCGAGGGAGAGCCCCGTGGCGATGCGCGGTTGCTTGTCGCGCAAAAGCCGGTCGAAGGCGGGCGTGGTGAACACCTCGCCGAGCTCCTGGAAGCGGGCGAGGCCGCCGAACACGAGCGTGGCGATGGCCTCGTCGTCGCCTATCTCGATGAACGGATCCGGCAGGTCGAAGTAGCGCTCCACCAGATCGCGCGCCTTGCCTTCCAGGCGCTCGTCGCGCAGCGGGCCGGGAGGCGCGTCGGGCCCTTCGCCCCGCGACGGACGGCCGCCTGCGGCCCCGCTTCCCAGCGCCTCGAACAGCGGGTGGCGGCGCTCTCCGTACACGGCTTGGGCGTCGCAGGTCACCCCGCGCTTGTCCCGATCGAAGTAGAACTCCAGCTGGCAGGGCACCGGGCGGTAGGCGTTCACCTCGGCGGGGGCGATCACGTGCAGGTGCTCTTCGATGGCGGGCAGCACGGCCGCGCAGAACAGGGGCATGTCGGTCTCGCTCACGAACAGGCGGTCGTCGTCGCTTCCGTACACGTTGCGCAGGAAGTCGGCCGTGCGCGCGAAGCCGGGCGAGCAGCGATAGAACAGGTCGTCCTGCCATACGTACATGCGCTCTCCCTGCGCGGCGAAGGGGATGTCGTCACCCCGCGCGATGGCGAAGCCGCCTTTGTCCGTGCGGTTCAGGCGCACGTCGATGAACGGGTCCTCGTGCACGATGCGCGCCTGCGTGACGGAGCGCGTGCCGTAGTCGGTCCCTTCGACGGTGAACGAGGTGCCGTCGAGCACGTCCAGAAGCTCGATGAGCTCCCAGTCCGACAAATCCAGGCTGCGCTCAACTTCCTCGCGGCTGCGGTAGCGGCCGTACAGCGGGCCGTTCGCCTGCTCGCGCAACGAGACCGCCTTGTCCAGGAAGCCGACGAGGGCGCGCCCGCGGTCGGTGAACGCGGAGGGGACGTGGGCGAAGGCGAGCTTCTTGCCGTAGGCGAAACGCTCGCCGGTGCGCATGCGGCGCACGAAGTCGGAGATGCTCCGCAGCACGTAGGACCCGTTCGGGCCGGCCACGCGGAAGTGCGCCGACCACGTGCGGTAGCCGTAGGCGACGGTGGCCTCCACGTCCACGGTGCCCGGCTCCTCGGCATCCGCCTGCCGCGCGCGCTCCATGAACGCGGCGATGCTCGGCGAGGTGGAGGCCGTGCGCACCTCCCGGTAGCCCAAGAACTTTTCCGGTGCCCTCCCGTAGGCCAGGAGCAACGCCGCGGAGTGCTTGCACATGCCGTCGTACTCGCGGTAGGCGGGGCAGGTGCACGCGTAGTCCGTGACGACGTCGGCCTCCTCGTCGAAGGACGCGGAGGTGCGGTAGCGGTCGTTCCAGCCGTTGCTGGAAGCGACGAACGCGGAGAGCACGGTCTCGTCGCCGTCGTAGCGCACCTGCTTCGTGAGGATGTTCCGATCGGAGGTCGCGATCGCCTGGGCCCGCTGCAGCGTGCGCGGGTAACAGTGCTCCGCGATGGCGTCTTCCGAGATCATTGGTGCGGCCACGCCCCTTTCCCTAACGAACGGGTGTACTGTTTCATCATACTACACACGCTGGCGCACAGGTCCGTGAAAGGGCCCTCTCCTTGCAAAATCGGCAGAACGCGGATTCAAAGGTTCTTTGAATGCCGAGCATACGGGGCAAGACGACGGCCGCAGCCTTCATACTTTACCAGAGAGGCCGAGGGAGCGCCGTCGTAGGGCGCTGCGATATGAAGGAGAAAACTACCGATGAAACCGATGAAGATGGCGAAGTTCGTGTTGGGCGGTCTGGGCGGGGCGCTCGCGCTGTCCGCGGCCGTCGCCGTGCCGTGCTTCGCCGAAGAGGGCGTCACCACCATGGCCACCACGGCGCCGCTGAACATGCGCGTCGCGGCCGATATCAACTCCAACGTCATGACCGCCATTCCGCAGGGCACGTCCGTGCAGGTGTTCGGCATGACGCAGGGCGGCTGGTACGATGTGGAGTACAACGGCGCGCGCGGGAACTGCTGGTACCAGTACCTCGACTTCGAGGGCTCGGCCGACGGCACCGTGCACGACGGCCACGTGACCGACATGTACGCAACCGCGCCGCTCAACGTGCGCCTGCAGCCGAACACGGGCGCGCAGATCATCGGGTCGTTGGTCGAGGGCCAGTACGTGCCCGTCATCAGCAAGCACGACGGATGGTTCAAGGTGAGCTTCAACAGCCAGGAGGCGTACTGCTACGGCGAGTACCTGGGCTTCGGCCAGACGGGCGCCGACAAGTGCCAGGCCGCCGCGGCCGAGGACGTCTCCAACAGCGAGATGAACAAGCTCACGACGACGGCTCCGCTGAACGTGCGCTCGCAGCCGAGCACCGACGCGTCCATCCTGGGGTCGTTCGCTTCCGGCGAGGTGGTGAGCACGATCTCGGTCGAGGACGACTGGTACCAGGTGAAGTACCGGGACACGACCGGTTATTGCTACGGCGCGTACCTGAAGTAGGGGTGGGCGGCGAAGATTCGCCGAAGGGGCGTCGCGCTGCGCGCGGCGCCCCTTTTCTATCGGTCGGGTGCCTCGTCGAGATCAATGGAGGCCAGCTTGTCGATGAGCTTGCGGTAGATGCGGCTCGCGATCCAGGGCTCGGTCGACAGGGCGCAGACGTCGTCCAGGTCCACCCACCTCACGCCGCTGTTCTCATCGGGCTTGACGCGCAGCGGCTCGTCCGGCGAGGCCACGGCCAGGTACGTGACGTTCAGGTGCAGATGCGAGCTCACGTAGCGTCCGCGCTTCTCGTGACCGTCCACCGTGAGCACCTCGAGCGAGTAGATGCCGCCCGGACCGCACGGCACGAGGCGCGCGTGCGCGACCCCGGTCTCCTCTTCCAGCTCGCGCAGCGCCACGCGGGCGAGGTCGCGCTCGCCGTCGGCGTGCCCGCCGATCCAGCTCCATGAGTCGTATAGGTTGTGGTACACCATGAGCGTGCGCTCCCGGGCGGGATCGACCGTCCAGACGGAGCAGGCCATATGGGCGGTCGACGAGCGGTCGAACGCGCGCGGATCGGTTTCGAGCGCGTGCAGGATGACCTGCCGGTCGACCTCCTCCTGCTCGTTGAAGGGTTCGTAGGCGCGTATGTCGTCGATGAGGCTCATGGGTGCCCATTGTACGCGGAGCCCCCGCGAAGGGCAACGCCGCGAGAGGGACGGCGTGGTAGAATGGCCGTCGTTATTGCGCGATGCTACGGAAGAGAGGCCGCTCTTGAAGATAGCCATCAGCTCCTGCCTTATGGGGGAGCCCTGCCGCTTCGACGGGCGGGCTTGCCCGAACGAAACGGCTCGGTCCCTGCGAGACGTTGACGGCGTCGAGCTCGTGGAGCTGTGCCCGGAGGTCCTCGGCGGCCTGCCCGTGCCGCGTCCGCCGAGCGAGATCGCCGCGTCCGAGCGCGTTCTGCGCGTGACGAACGCGGAAGGTGCCGACGTCACGGCCGCGTTCATAGAAGGTGCGCGGAAAGCGCTCGAGATCGTGCAGCAAAACGGGTGCAAGCTGGCCGTACTCAAGGCCAAGAGCCCGGCGTGCGGCAGCGGGCGCGTATACGACGGCACGTTCACAGGTACGCTCGCGGAAGGCTACGGCGCTGCGGCGCGCCTGCTGCGCGGGGAAGGCGTGCGCGTGATCGACGAGGAGCGGCTGCGCGCCGCGCTCGCCGCTTCCGAGGCGCGCCATCCGGGCGCGCGGCCCGGTCTGCTGGCCGACTCCGCCGCCGACTGCCCCGTGCTCGAGACCGAGCGGCTGGTGCTGCGCGCCATCGTGCCGGACGACGCCGAGGACGTGTTCGCCTATTGCTCGGATCCCGACGTGGGCGCGGACGCTGGCTGGCCCATGCACCGCACGATAGAGGACTCGCGCGCGTTCATCGAGGCCGTGGCCTGCGAGCCGCACGTGTTCGGCCTGTTCGAGAAGCTTCCCGCCAGCGGGTCTGCCGCCGCGCCCGGCGACGGGGGCGCTGCGCTGCGCACGGGCCCCTGCATCGGCTCGGTCGGCCTCATCCCCGACCCGCAGCGACGCAACGTGGACGCCCTCATGCTGGGCTACTCGATGGCGAAGCCCGCTTGGGGCCGCGGCCTCATGACCGAGGCGTCGCGCGAGGTGCTGCGCTACGGCTTCGAGGAGCTGGCGCTCGACCTGGTCACGTGCACGCACTACCCGTTCAATGACCGCTCCCGCCGCGTCATCGAGAAGTGCGGCTTCGCGCACGAGGGCATCCTCCATGCCGCCGAGGTCGGTCCCGACGGCGTCGTGCGCGATCTTGAGTCGTACTGCCTGCGGCGAGACGATTGGCGCGTTTCGGCGCGAGGATGAACGGCTGCGGGCTCGTCCTCGCCGGCAGTTGATTGGCGGGCCGCTCTCGAACCGCACAGGTTCGGAGCGCGGGCCGCGAGGGCAACGAAGGATCGGCGCGCCCGGTCGAACGGCGCCCTATGCGCCGCCTTCCGATTGAGCCCGATCGACGCGGTCCGCCTCGCGCCGATCGGTCGGCGCGGCGGGTTTGCGGTAGAGGAACGTGAAGCACTTCGGGCAGCTCACCGCATCGGGAGCGACCGGCTCGCCGCATGCGGGGCAGCGGCCGTCGTCGGCGGCCGCGCCGTCGCCGTCCATGCAGGCGCCGCACATCACGCAAGGGATGCACATGGGGCGTCTCCTTTCCTTTTCCGTTCCTCGGCGCCGGGTTCCCGGGCGGCTTTCTCGATCTCCTGCCGTATGAGGGCTGCCAGCGAGTCGTGCACGACGTTCTCGAAGGGGATAATGTCGCGCGCGGTGCGCCGCGCCGACGTGTAGTTGAGGCGCTCGACGTAGCGCGACAGGACCGCGCCCGTGTAGAACTCAGCGAGGAAGTCGACCCCCGCGTTGCCCGTCAGGCGCTCGCGCAAGGCCCTCTGCTCCACCGCGCTCTGCCGGTCGATCTCGCGGTCGATCAGGAACAGTATGTCCTCCTTGATCACCGGGAAGAACAGCTGGTGCAGGTAGAAGTCGAGTGTTCCCGGACCGCGGGTCGAGAAGATGCAGCGGTAGTACGCCCTTCGCTTCTCCAAAGAATAGGAGAGCGCCGCGAAGAAGGGGGCGTTGTAGATGCGCCCCGACTCTTCGATCCTGCGCGCGTAGAAGGGGAACTCCGCGAGCGGGTTGTCGGGTGCGTCGTGTTCGCGCACGAGCAAGTCCTCGGGGAACTTGTCGGCGAGCCCGCTTGCCAAATCGTAGCGAAACAGCCAGACGATCAGCTGCTCCTTGTCGGCGAAGTGGTAATAGAACGTCTTGCGGTGCTTGCCCGCCGCCTCCGCGATCTGGTTGACGGTGATCCGCTCTGCGGGCATGGTTTCCACGAGGCGCACGAACGCCTCGGCCAGGCGGAGCTTCGCTTCGTAGCGTTTCGGGCTCATGCGGCACCTCGAACGGTTCGTCTGCCGCGCGACCGGTCGGCGGCGCGGGCTGCTGCGGCTTCCATGATAGCGCGGAAGTTCCCGCGGCGAAACGGGGCGCCGCGGGAACTTATCGGTGTGCTTCGATCGGGAAGGGTTGGCTATGCGCCGTCCTTTGAACTTCCCGGCGCCTTCGGCGGCGCGGGGGCCTTGGGCGCGCCCGGCGCGGCCGGGGCGCCTGGGACGCCGGGCGGGGCCGCCTGGTCCTGCGGCTTCCTCATCATCGCGCCGCACTCGGGGCAGGTGCCGTCGGCGTTCGGCTCGGCGACGATGTAGCAGCTGGGGCACACCACCTCGCCCGCTTCCGCCGTGGGTGGTCTGAAGCACATGGCGCTACCTCCTTACCATTCGCAGTTCGACATGAGGATGAAGTTGCCGGCCGTCGAGGACCATTCCTCCAGCTTGAAGGGGTCGACGTCGATCTTCTCCGCGAGCTCCGCGCGGGAATCGGCGTGCTTGGCCACTTCGTAGAAGTCCTCGATGGTGTCGATGCCCAGGTCCTTGAGCTTCGCCACTGCGTCGGGGTCGATACCGAACAGCTTGTCGAGATCGGCAGCCATGGAGATCATCCGCCTTTCTTGGTCGTCCGCGCGGCGGAGCGCCGCGCGGGAATCGTCAACATGCCAGCGCGCCCGCCCCCGATCCTCGTCGGACGGGGGCGGGCGATGGCGCGCGCCGCGCGGGCGGTCGAAACCGGCCCGACCCGCTGCCGCGTCGTTTTCCTACCGGTCCTGCTCCTCGCACTTGTACACCCTTGCGGCCACGCCGGTTTGCTGCCAGGCGCCGATGAGCTGGTCGAGCGTTTCGGGGTCGTCGTCCAGAAGCACGTTCGCGTTCGACTCGAACGCTCCGAACAGGCTCGGCAGGGCCTCCTCCTTCTCCGGGAACCACCAGTCGTGCTGCACGCTGATGACGCGCGGGTCCACGATGGACGTCTTGCGGGCGCGCTGTTTGATGCGGCCCATGTGCGTTTCTATCCAGCACCAGTCGCCGTCGCGGATGCCCAGGTCGATGGCCGTGTCGGGGTGGATGTCGAAGATCGGGTCGGGGTGCAGGTCGCGGTACGGCCCGGGCTGGCGGTGCTCCGAATGGTAGAACGGCATGAAGCGCGCGCCGGTGATCATGACGAGCGGGTAGACGCCTTCCCATTCGGGGTGCTTCTCCACGCTGAGGCCCGGGTACTCGAAGTGCGGCAGCGGGTCGAACGGCAGCCCTGTTTCCGCGGCCAGCTTCTCCACCACGCTCGACTTCAGCTCCACCTTGCCCGAGGGCGTGAGGAACTTGTAGCCGGGCTCTTTGTACTTCTCGAACTTCTTCTGGCCGGCCATGTACTTCACGTCGTTGTAGAACTTCTCGTGCGTCATGCCCATGGGCGCCAGCTGGAAGTCCAGCATGCCCTCGGTGGTCGGTCCCCACCACTTGTCCTCCTGGCCCAGGCGGCAGGCCAGGCCGTAGAAGAACTCGTAGTCGTCGCGGAAGTCCACGTCGGCGCCGCCCTCGAACCGCTCGATCACGCGCGCCTGCGCGCCGAAGTACATGGGACGGTGGTTCATGACCGCGTAGCAGTTGTCGGGGCGCTCGAGCCAGGTGGCCGCCGGCAGCGCGTAGTCGGCGAGCGCCGCGGTGGGCGTGAGGAAGTAGTCGTGCACCACCAGAAGCTCCAGGTTCATGAGCGCTTCGACCACGAGCTTCGTGTTCGAGAACGCCATGACCGGGTTGTCGGCCTGCACGATGAGCGCCTTCACGGGGTAAGGGTCTCCGTCGCGCATGGCGCGGAACAGAAGCGGCGCGTTGCTGTACGGGTAGAACGACGGGTACGCCTGCGAGATGACGTCCCAGCCCTTGAACGTGAGGCCGGGGAAGCGGTCGTTGCCGATCATCTTGTCGCGCTGCTCCTGCGAGAGCGCGTAGTGCTCGTAGAACGCCGGGGGGAAGCGCGACGGGGGCGCCAGCTGGTCGCCGCCCTTCTTGTCGATGTTGCCCGTGATGGCGCGCAGGATGGCCTTGGCTTGGATGGCGCTGGAGGCGTTGATGCCGCTCGCGTCGCCGCCCTTCTGGCCCCAGGGCAGGCAGGCCGACGGCGCGGTGGCGTACAGGCGCGCCGCCTCGCGGATCTTGTCGGCGGACACCCAGGTGATCTCGGCCACCTTCTCGGGAGGGTATTCCTTCGCGCGCTCGCGCAGCTCGTCGAAGCCGATGCACCACTCGTCCACGAACTCGTGGTCGTAGAGGTTCTCTTCGATGATGACGTTGATGAAGCCGAGCGCGAGCGCCGCGTCGGTGCCGGGGCGCAGCTGCAGGAACAGGTCGGCCTGCTGGGCCACCTCGCTGAAGCGCGGGTCGATGACCAGCAGCTTCGCGCCCCGCTCCTTGCGGTTCGTGTCGACCCAGTGCCACAAAAGCGGCTCCGACGCGATGGTGTTGCGCCCCCACAGCACCACGAGGTCGGCGTTCACCCAGTCGGCCTTGTCGGAGCAGAAGCCGCCGTAGGTGCAGGGCTCGAGCCACATGTCGGAGCTGTAGCAGATGGTGCCGTTGCCGCCGGTGTTCGGGCTGCCGAACAGGTTGGTGAACTTGTAGTGCAGCCAGCTCCACGTGCGCGCCGTGCCCTCGGTGAAGGCCAGCGTTTCGGGGCCGTACTCGTCGCGCAGCTCTGCGAGTTTCGCGGCTATCTCGTCGAACGCCTGGTCCCACGAGATCTCCTTCCACTGCCCGCCGCCGCGCTCTCCCTTGCGCTTGAGCGGCTTCTTCAGGCGGTTCGGATTGTAGACGAACCCCTCGAGGTAGCGCTCCTTGTCCAAGCGGGAGCACGTGTAGCCCTTGTTGTGCGGGCAGTCCGGGTCGCCCTCGATGTTCGTGATCCTGCCGTTGACCTTCGTCACCAGCACGCCGCAGCGCACGTGGCAGAAGAAGCAACCTGCTCGCAGTACCTCCACCTTGTCTTCAGCCATGAGTCCTCTTCCTCTCGTCTTGTCGGTCGACGATTGCGGATGATCGTTTCGCCTTCGGTCCACTCCTTTCCGAACGGGGCTTGCCATGCCGTGTGCCCGCTTCGCGGTGCCTGCGGGCGCCTACCTTCGAAAAACGTGCGACGTGCGGTCGATCTGAGGTGCAGCTAGGGGAATGACGTTAGGGACAGTATGGCCGGCGGAGGATGGCGGCACCATGTCCAAAAGCGCGCGGGAGGATAGTTTTGGGGGAGGGGATTGAGCGTTTGAGGCTGTTGGGGGTTGTTGTGCTGATCAGATATTTGGTCTTCAGATGGTCGGCCATGCGCAGATCATATGCAATATCGGGAAATAGGTGATCAGGCCACATAAGGCGTTGCGGACACGATGATCTATAATCATTATTGTCCAGAATCGACGTCGAAGGATCATTATGGGCACATACGAATATGGTGTGATCAGCATGAACGAGGATTTTTACGAGCAGGTCATTATAGATTACCTGGTTGATCGCCTTGGCTATTCATTTTTGCACGGTCCGGACATCGAGCGTACTACAAGCGAATACCGGGATGTTTTCCTTCCTGGGGAATTCCCCAGAAGCCTTCGTCGAATTAATCCCCGTTTGCCTCAACAGGCCATAACCGAAGCTGTTCTTAAGCTGAATAATCTCGAGAATGGGCCGCTTGAGCAACGCAACGAAACGTTTGCGGAACTGCTGCAGTCGGGTGTCGAGGTCCGCTATTTCGATGGGGTAGAAGACCGCGACGACATTGTCTACCTTCTCGATTACGACGTTCCGGACAACAACTCCTTCTATGCTGTCAATCAATGGACTTATGTCGAGTATTCGGAAAAGCGGCTTGATCTGGTCGTGTTCGTGAACGGTATCCCTCTTGTCGTATTCGAGTTGAAGTCGCCGTCACGGGAGGAAACGGATTCTTCTGACGCTTATTTGCAACTGCGAAACTATATGAAGCAGGTACCGTCGCTTTTCGTGCCGAACGCTTTTTGCGTTATGAGCGACATGTCCGATACGCGGGTTGGGACTATTACCGCCTCCGAAGACCGCTTCAGCGAGTGGAAAAGCGTCGACGGCGATTACTCAAACACGAAAAACGCCACATGGGAGACGATGATGGAAGGCATGTTCAGAAAAGATCGCCTTCTCGATATCGTTCAGAATTTCCTCTGCTTCAACGATGCTTCGGATAGAACCGTGAAGATACTCGCCGGCTATCATCAGTATTTCGCAGTGAGGAAGGCGGCCGACCGCGCTGTCGAAGCCATCGCTGGCGATGGGAAGATTGGCGTGTTCTGGCATACTCAGGGAAGTGGAAAGTCGCTCTCGATGGTGTTCTTGGCTCATCTCATGCAGCAGAAACTCGAAAGCCCCACGATTGTGGTAATCACGGATCGAAACGATCTGGACGATCAACTCTACGGGCAGTTCTGCCGATGCAAAATGTTCTTACGGCAGACTCCCGAAAAGGCAAAAAGCAGAGAAGACTTGAAGGGTCTTCTTATGGGCCGCGAGGCGAACGGCATCGTCTTTACCACCATGCAGAAATTCATGGACGGCGACGAACCGCTGTGCGAGCGCAACAACGTCGTTGTTATGGTGGACGAGGCTCATCGCGGCCAATACGGGCTTACCGAGAAGATGGATGAAAAGGGCAACGTCTCCATTGGGGCGGCAAGACTCGTTCGAAAAGCTTTGCCGAATGCTTCGTACATAGGTTTCACGGGTACGCCTATTGCGAAAGAGGATAAGAACACGCGGGAAATATTCGGCGATTATATCGACGTGTACGATATGACCCAAGCAGTAGAGGATGAAGCAACGCGTCCAGTCTATTACGAGAGCCGTGTGGTCGCCCTGCATTTGGACCAGGAGGTGCTTGGGCAGATCGATCTCGAATATGCCGAGTTTGCCGAATACGCCGATGAAATGAGTATCGAAAGGAGCAAGAGATATCTTGCGGGACTCGACGGTGTGCTATCCGCTCCTGAAACGATCGATTCGCTATGTCGGGATATCGTTGCGCATTACGAGGAAAATCGGGAAGACGTTCTTACCGGCAAAGCGATGATCGTGGCTTACTCGCGTCCGGTTGCCATGAAAATCTACTACAAGCTGCTTGAGCTCCGTCCGAACTGGAAAGAAAAGCTCGGCGTGGTGATGACCATGAGTAATCAGGATCCCGAAGATTGGTTCGATGTGGTCGGCGGCAAGGATCGTAAAAAAGAGATGGAACGTAAATTCAGGAATGACGACGATCCCCTTAAGATAGCCATAGTCGTCGATATGTGGCTTACGGGCTTCGATGTTCCTTCGCTTGCGACCATGTACGTGTTCAAGCCCATGAAAGGCCATAACCTCATGCAAGCCATTGCTCGCGTCAACCGCGTCTACAAAGGCAAAGAAGGAGGCTTGGTCGTAGACTACATCGGTATTGCCGGCGCGTTAAAAAGGGCGATGAAGGAGTACACGGATCAAGACCAGCGCAATTATGGAAACATGGACATCGCGCAGACCGCGTATCCGAAGTTTCTGGAGAAGCTCGATGTCTGCCGAGATCTGTTGTACGGATTCGATTACGCCGATCGAATATTCACCGACAGTAAAATGGAGCTTGCTCGCGCGATTACCGACGGGACGAACTGGCTGCTTGATCTGGCGCGTCAAGACGTTTGCGAGGATCTGCTGAAACAGGCTCAGCTTATGGGCCAAGCTTTGAGTCTGTGCAAGAGCTTAGTCAACGAAAGGGATCAGCATGAAGCTGCTTTCATAAGTGTCTTGCGTGTGCAGGTGCTACGTGTAACAGGGAAAACGAACCCCGGCGGCAACCGCATGGCTTATGCCGAATTCAATAAACGCGTCTCCTCTATTCTTGAGCAGACGGTCAAATCGGATGGGATCATCAATATTTTCGACAAGGACGAAGTCGAGATATCGTTGTTCGACGAGGCATTTCTCGAAGAGCTTTCGAAGATGGAGCAGAAAAACATTGCCCTTGAAACCCTTAAACGTCTGATCAAAGAGGCCGTTCGTTCGTATCAGCGCACAAGTGTGGTGAAGGCTCAGAAGTTCAGCGACATGCTTCAAAAATCCGTCAATGCGTATTTGAACGGGATGCTGACCAATGCCGAAGTCATCGAAGAGTTGTTGGACATGGCCAAGGAGATGATGGGAGAGAGGGAGGAAGGCCAAAAGCTCGGATTAAACGAGGAAGAGTTAGCATTCTACGATGCCTTGACCAAGCCGCAGGCCGTCAAGGACTTCTACGATAACGATCAATTGGTGGCGATTACCCGTGAATTGACGGAAGAGATGAGAAAGAACTCTACAATTGATTGGCAGCGTAAGGAGAGTGCTCGTGCTGGGATGCGTCGTGCGATCAAACGCCTGCTGAGGAAATACAAATATCCGCCAGAAGGCGTTGAGGATGCGATGGAAACCGTTATGGCTCAGTGTGAACTCTGGGCCGACACCAAATTGTACGATTAGGAAACCACATGGCCAAGAAAACCGAAAACACCGCGGAGATTGGGTTCGAGCAGCAGATTTGGAAAGCAGCCGATAAGCTTCGTGGCAATATCGACGCTTCCGAATACAAGAGCGTTGTTCTCGGATTGATCTTTTTGAAGTACATCTCGGACAAGTTCGAGCAGCGTTATCTTGAGCTCGTGAGCGAAGGGGAAGGCTTCGAAGAAGACCGCGACGAGTACACGTATCAGGGTATCTTCTTCGTTCCTCAAGAGGCTCGCTGGAACGCCATCGCGAAAGCAGCTCATAATCCTGAAATCGGCAAGGTCATCGATAACGCTATGCGCCAGATTGAGGCCGAGAACGACAAGCTCAAGGGCGTTTTGCCTAAAAATTTCGCACGACAGGAATTGGACAAGAGACGCCTAGGCGATGTCGTAGACCTGTTCACCAACGTGAAGATGGCCGAGAAAGGCGATACGCGCGACATTCTGGGCCGCGCCTACGAATATTGCTTGTCAAAGTTCGCGGAACAAGAGGGGAAGAATGCAGGCGAGTTCTATACGCCAACATGCATCGTTAAAACGCTGGTCGAGGTCATTCAGCCTTTTCATGGCCGTGTGTACGATCCGTGCTGCGGTTCTGGGGGCATGTTCGTGCAGTCGGCGGAGTTCGTGAAGAATCATGCGGGCAATATCGGCGATCTATCTATCTTCGGCCAGGAGAGCAACCCCACTACCTGGAAGATGGCGACGATGAACCTGGCTATTCGCGGGATCGATGCCGATCTGGGTACTTTTAATGCCGATACGTTCTTTAAGGATTGCCATAAAGACAAGCGGTTCGATTTCGTCTTGGCGAATCCTCCGTTCAACTTGAAGGATTGGGGCGGCGACAAGCTTAAAGATGATCCGCGTTGGGAATACGGCACTCCTCCGGAAGGCAATGCTAACTTCGCGTGGCTCCAGCACATGATTCACCACTTGAACGAGCATGGGCGCATGGGCATGGTTTTGGCCAATGGGTCGCTTTCGTCTCAAACGAGCGGCGAGGGCAACATACGTAAAAACATAGTGGAAGACGATCTTGTCGAGGGGATTGTCGCAATGCCTCCGCAGTTGTTCTACAGTACGGGCATTCCGGTGTCTCTGTGGATTATCAACAGGAAAAAGAAGCAACCTGGCAAGACCCTGTTTGTTGATGCCCGCGCGATGGGCACCATGGTGACTCGCAAATTGCGCGAATTCACTACGGAGGACATTCAGAAGGTTGCGGAGTCCTTTAATAAGTTCAGGGAAGGTACGCTGGAGAACGAGAAAGGATTCTGCGCCGCTGTTGAAACAGCCGAGATCGCCAAGCAAGATTACATCCTGACTCCTGGCAGGTACGTCGGAATAGCCGATCAAGAGGAAAATGACGAGCCGTTCGAGGAGAAGATGGAGCGGCTGACCACCGAGCTAGGCAAGATGTTCGAAGAATCGAATCGCCTGCAGGAGCAAATCAAGAAGAACATGGAGACTATCGGGTATGGGTTCTGAAATCGCTCCTGCGCAATTTGGCGATTCATTATCTGTGAGCGTGATTGCCTTGAGGGGATCAGAATGGTGCAGTAAAACTGGAGGGCGAAGTTGAATAAAAGCGGTCAATTTAGCGAGTATGAGTTGGGTGCAATTTGTTCTCGGCTGAGCAGCGGTAAAGGAATTCGGTCGGAAGATGTTTCGTCATCAGGGTATTATCCCGTTTATGGTGGGAATGGACTACGTGGCTATACGAATAAGTCAAATTTTCGAGGGGAATGCGTTGTTGTAGGTCGGCAAGGCGCATTCTGCGGCAATGTGAGGTATTTTCAGGGCGAAGCTTATATGACTGAACATGCTGTTGTTGTTTGTGCTGATGAGCGACATAGTACGAGATATTTGTCTTATTTGCTTTCAACAATGAGTTTGGGGCAGTTGTCTGGGCAATCTGCTCAACCAGGATTGTCGGTTAAAGCGCTTTCAAAGCAAATTGTCGCATTGCCGGATCTTGGATTTCAGAATAGGGCTGTAGCCGTTCTTTCCGCGCTTGACGACAAAATCGCTCTCAATAATCGCATAAATGATTATTTAGCTGCGTGATATCAACATTCGAAACATCGATTTCACCAGACATGAATTTGGGAAGGAGCGAGTCGCGCAGTTCCTCAAGCTTTCGAGCTTCGATTTTACGAGCAATCATTTCATCCACAAGTGGTTGCATGCGTGCAGTGAGTTCAACCATAACAGCAGCAGGCGGAATAAGCACTTTTGCCTCCGCAAGCGCAGAGCGTTTAATATGCCCCATTGTTGTTGCTCGATCTTTGGCAAGAGCTATGAACCTGCGCATATGATATTTGGTCCACATGTAATAAAACCAACTAGGATATGCGTCTGATGTAACTTTAAACAGATGCTGATTTAGCCCCGCTTCACCACCCGTCCAGAAATCCAGCAATAACGTACCTGACCACGAAAAGACTAAGTCACCATCTGCAATGCACACAGCGGAATCTATGTCACTTTTGCAGCGTTCGGAATCCGCCCCGCAAAAACCTTGATTCAATTCTTTAATTTTCAGAACTGGAAGCCCTCTATCGTTTTCTTCTGGGCGAAATTTTTGCATAGCTAAGCCGTTTTTGTAGTTCGCAATCTCAAGCAGTGTTGCTTCCGACCAGTCGTTCGTATCTTCAACTGAGCATGCAAATAAGACGTCGAGTATTTCAGCTAAATAATCATTTATGCGATTATTAAGTTTGATCTTATGATCAAAGGCTTCAAGAAGAACCACTGCTTTGTCTTGCTTCTCGAGTGGGGGGACGGCGATCTCAACTTCATTGAGAATCGCTGTGGTTAAACTTGGCACCGCAGTACCAACGTTTAGCTCTGCTAAATCTTGTATTTTCAGGCTATAGTAAAGAAAAACAGGGCGAATTATATCCTCGTCTACCTTGGTCCAAAAGAGTGTGTCTACCGTCCAGAAGGGCCGGTCAACATAAAAAAGGTTTTCTAACGTGCCTTTTCGGGGAATAAGAACTGAGGGTCTGGAGTGAATTGGCGTATCCACAAATCGCATAATTCCGCCTGAGCCATAGCACGGTATTGAGCCATTCGGTAGACGCTTGTGGTCTTTACCATATCGGATTGAGCAAACATCCTTGAGCTTTAGTATTGCCGTTTTCATCCCAGATACTTTCTGTGCGATTGTTTTACGTTGCTCTGGCTCACTAACGCGTAATGCATGGTGGTGTCTATTCTCGCATGGCCTAGAAGTTTTTGCACCTGCTCTATTGGCATTCCTTTATCTATAGCGCTGGTTGCGAGTGTTCTTCGGAACTTATGAGGATGGACTCTTGGCAGCAGTAGAGATCGTCCCAAAACTCGAAGTCGCAACTCAATGCCCCCAATGCTAATTCGATTGTGCGGCGAGTTTAGCGATACAAAAAGGGCGGGGTTGGCATCCGTTCTTGAAGAAAGGTAATCTTGCAAATGGAGTTTGGCTCGAGCGTCAAAATAGACTTGTCGCTCTTTGTTCCCCTTGCCAAGCACAATGCATTCGCGTTCAGCGAGGTTTATGTCACTTTTGTCGAGAAGCACGAGCTCTCCGATTCGCATTCCCGTGGAGGCCAGGAGATCTACGATAGCGAGGTCTCGTTTTGTTCGACAACCGTCACGTAGCGCTTCCAGATGTTCGTCCGATAGCACCTCTTTGATCGTCAACGCGGTCTTGATCTTGTGAATCCTTCTGACGGGGCTTTTTACGATATAGTCTTCGTCTTCGAGCCACGAGAAAAAACTTGAGAATATCCGACGGATGTTGTCGATAGTGACCCTGCTTGAGCCATTTTGTTCTTGGTACTGAGTCAGGTATTCACGCAGGTCATCTGTGTTGATTTGCGAAAACGGCTTATTAACTTTGTTGATCATTTTCTGAATGGTTGTTTCATAATACACAAGAGTTTTTGGCGAACATCCCTCTACTTCCTTTGCGGTAAGAAAGGCGCTAAGAAGGTCGTTGCTTTCGCTGGTCATAGAGATTTGCTTTTCGTGCAGCAAAGTGTTTTTCAACACATTGTTGAGCTGTTTGAGCTGTTGACAAGTTAGAATGGCCGTCATTTTGCTTGAGATCTCCGCTATCAGCATTTCATTCATGAGGGCTCCTTTTCTAAAATGAGAAATGCGAAGCGTTGTGCAATTGAACTGTATTTGCCGACAGAAAGCATGGCATATTCTAAAAGATCATCTAACAAAAGCCGGCCGGTCTCTTCTAAATGATTATTTAGCAGCGTGAGGTCAACTTGTGAAACATCGATCTCGCCGGACAGGAGTTTTGGTAAAAGGGAATCTCTAAGCTCTGCTAACCGAACGTTTTCCCGCTGCTGCGAGAGCAGCAGTTCGTAGAGAGGTCTTACCTTACTTGCGAAATCTCTGAGAACGGCATCATCTGGGGAGCAAAATGGCATCGCTTTGATGGTCTTAGAGTTTACCGCTGTAGCGATAGAAGACGTATTCCCGAGTTTGCCATAGTCAAAACACATGAGGTATGGGTATAGGTAATCGAGCAAATCTTGGTCAATTGATGAAAAAGTCGCGATTGCTTCGTTCGTCGTCATTTCGCAAGCAGCTATCTTCACTCTGCCGACAGTCAATTTGAAACTGAGCATTATGGATCCCGGCCTAGTGATACGAACGTTCTTGCTTTCTACCGCTTCGGGGGTCAGGTACTCCGACGAATCGAGCGAGTATACGCCTTTGTCGGCCATGTCTCTGATCGACAGCCACTTTATATTTCCTGCTGCAGATTCCGAGAACCATTCTGGTTCTTTCCGAGGCGGTGTTTTGCCAATTCCGATTTCAAAAAAATCGTCGACCTTTCCCGAACGCCAGCTTCCATTAGGTTCCAAACGCTTGTATTCGACTGTGATCATCTCGGCTAAATAATCATTTATGTACTAGGCTTCATCGGATTCCTAATATGTCAAAGGATGTTCGATGCTATCATCATGTGCTGATAGGCTGGACGTCTTTATTGGGGCAGATTGGATGGCGCAATATGCGTATTGATAAGCTCAATTCGGCAATACGGAAATACTCAGAGCTTCGAGATGCTGATCCTGAGCAATTCGCTAAGGATATTGAGGAGCGAAACGAACGAGCACGGCACTACCAATCTTTTGATGCGAAGGCGATCAGGTCATTTGATGAAGAGGCAATGATCGAGTATCTGGGCAAATTATGGGCGCTTCGAATGTGGGGTAATAAACGCTACAAGGTTCTTGAAGTCATCGAGGGGACTGGTTTTGAGAACTTGAAAAACGAGCTCATTGATTTGTTGTACGGAGTCGCGTCGTTGGACGTGCGCTGGGATGCGTTTCTGACGAACGTGAAAGGACTTGGCTATGCGGCAGCATCTGAACTCCTTGCTTACATCAGCCCTTCCGAGTGCATGATTTACAACGGAACCACTAATTCGGCATTCGAGTATTTCGATATCCCCTTAGTGTCCAAATATGCTTATCAGCGGACGGGAAAACTGTATCTCGAAGTGTGCGCGGCGGCAAAAGACATCCTCGGCCATTTGGCAAAAGCGAATCTTCCCGCAGAGGATTTGCTTGCGGTCGATTATTTCTTTTGGGATGTCGTTCGTTTGGAGCCCATGCAGAGCGCCGCTCCGGCAATCTCGGAAGCCGAGCAGCCCGTTTTACGGTCGAAGTCTTTGCATAATGAGGTCCGTGATTCGATTGTGGAAATAGGAAAGCTCCTTGGCTTCGAAAGTCGCTCTGAGGTCAAAGTCGCATCGGGAGCGGTGGTCGATGCTGTTTGGGAGGCCAAGATCGGCAACATGGGAAGGGCGATGTACGTTTTCGAGGTGCAGGATAGTGGGTCGATCGATAGCCTCATACTCAACCTTATGAGAGCGCAGAGCAACGCTGCGGTTCAAGCTATCGTTGCCGTGTCCGATGCGCAGCAATTGGAAAAGATTAGGATTGAAAGTGAGAGTATTTTTTCTGATGGTGTGCTGAGAGCTTGGGAATCCGATGACGTTTTGAATACGTATAATCACCTTGCTCTTGCACACGACTCTATCAATGCGCTGAATCTGGTTCCCGAAAGCTTTTAAAACAACCGGGAACCAGATTCAGATTTTGGTAGGGGTGGTCGCAGTCTACTCCTCAACCACCAGCTCTACGAACCCGAAAGTCGTGCAGTCCACCAGCCCCCGGTTCGTCAACCTCAGTTCGGGTAGGCAGGCCAACGGGATCAGGGCCATTGTCATGAACGGAGACGGCATGGTGCAGCCGATCTCGGCCCAGGCGCCCTCAAGGGCGTGCACCTTCTCGCTCATCTCCTCGGCGGGCAGCGCGTCCATCAGGCCGGCTATCGGCAACTCCACCAGCCCCAGCACCTCGCCGTCGGCGACGACCGCCATGCCGCCTCCGCAGGCGGCCAGCGTGTTGGCGGCCAGGGCCATGTCCTCGTCGTTCGTGCCAACCACCAGTAGGTTGTGCGCGTCGTGCGCCACGGTGGACGCCATGGCGCCGCGTTTGATGCCGAAGCCCTTGACGAAGCCGCAACCGAACGCGCCCGTCTCGTGATGCCGCTCGAACACGAACGTCTTGAGCACGTCCTGCTCGATGTCGGACTCAAGGCGACCGTCTGACACGGGCATGTCGACGTGCGTTTCGAACGTGCCCACCTTGCCGGGGATGATCTCGATCGTGCGCACGCGCACGGCGCCCTCGGCCCCTTCGGGCGCGGCGACGGCGAACGACTCGGGCGCGATGTCGCGCCCGAGGTGCATGGAGTGCGTCACCCACGCGGGGAACGGGAACGGCGGAAGGTCGAACGTGGCCCGTCCGTCCTCGGCCACCACCTCGCCGTCGATCAGCACGCGCGTGACCTGCAGACTCTCCAGATCATCCAAGAACACGATGTCGGCGCATTTGCCGGGCGCGATGGAGCCCAGGTCGTGGTCCATCTGGAAGCACTGCGCGCAGTTGATGGTGACCATCTGGATGGCGGTGATCGCGTCGATCCCCAGCTCCACGGCCGTGCGCACGATGTGGTCCAGGTGCCCGTCGGCCACGAGCGTGTGCGGGTGCGTGTCGTCGCTCACCAGCATGGCGAAACGCGTGTCGATATCGTGCGCAAGCACCGCCTCGGCCAACACGGGCAGGTCCTTCCACGCCGATCCGTAACGCAGCTGCGCGTACATTCCCAGGCGCATCTTCGCCAGCGCGTCCTCGGCGCGCGTGGACTCGTGGCAGCAGCGCACGCCGGAGGCGACGTAGGCGTTCAAGCCCCGATCGGTTTCCGGCAGGGAGTAGTGGCCGGTCACCACCTTGCCGGCGCGCAGCGTCTCGGCGACCTCGCCGTGCGCGTGGTCGGTGCCGCCCAGGATGCCGGGGAAGTTCATCATCTCGCCCAGCCCCACCACGCTCGGCCACGCCATCGTCTCGGCCACGTCCTTCGGCCCCACGAACGACCCCGTGTCCTCGAAGCCGGGCACGGCCGGCACGCACGACGGGGTGGTTATCATGGCTTTGAGCGGCGTGCGCCGGGCGTCTTCCTCCATTACCTTCACGCCCTCGAGGCCCAGCACGTTGCATATCTCGTGGGGGTCCCAGTAGATGCCCGTGGTCCCGTGCGGCACGACGGCGCGCGCGTACTCGCCCGCGCCCATCATCGACGACTCCACATGGATGTGCCCGTCCAGGAACCCGGGCGCGATGCACTGGCCTTCCGCGTCGATGACCTGCGTGTTCTCGCCGATGCAGTGGTCGGCGTCGCCGAGGTAGGCGATGCGCCCCTCGGCGATTGCCACGTCCATGTCCTCCTGGATCTCGGCCGTGCACACGTTCACGAGCCGCGCGCCCCGGATGACCGTGTCGGCGGGCTGCCGCCCCTGCGCCACGGCGGCGAGCGTTTGCGAGCATTCCCAGAGAGGCTTCTTGCAGAAGTTGTTGATCATGCCGAGCTCCTTCGAAAGGACGGCGCCGTCGGGCGCCCATGGGCTGCTTGCGCCATTCTCGCCGGGAAGCGCGCGGCTGTCGAGGGAACCGCGCCCGGTTCCGCACAATTGCCACGCGTGGGAGGGGGGCGGAGGCGGCTTGGGGCGGGGAGGGCGAACGCGGAAGCGAAGGCGAAGGCGTCCCGGGCGGACGAAGGCGGCCGGCGGGCGAATACAGTCGCGCATGCGAACGGGGGCGGTCGGGACGGTGGAAGGCGCGAGGCCGAATCCGAGGCTCGGCGCAGAGGATTGTGGCACGGCCCGAGGGAGCTGCGGGCGCGGCCGTCCCGTTCAGCCGGCCCGGTTCAACCAAGGGTAGAGGTCCTCTTCCTTCGCTTTGGGCTATAATGCATCCTCGCGAACAGGTCGAGGGAGGGTGCATGGCGTCGGAACGGCAGCAGGCGGAGCGCGCGTTCAAGCGGCTGGCGCGGAAGCGCCCGCTGGTCGCGCTGCTGTTGGCGGTCGCGCTGCTTGCGGCGGGGGGCCTCGGATGGTGGGGAGCTACCGGCACCGGTGATGAGAGCGGAACGTCCGCGGACGGAAGCGCGCAGGCGACCGCGTCGGAGGAGGCGCTCGAGCAGGCCGAGGTCGTGCGGGTGGTCGACGGGGACACGATAAAGGTGAGGATGCCCGACGGCTCCGAGGAGCGGGTGCGGCTCATCGGCATGGACACGCCGGAGAGCGTCGCCGCGGAAGAGGCGCGCAACTGCGAGGAGGGCGTCATCGCGGCCGACTACACGAAGTCGCTCGTCGTGCCGGGGCAGACGGTGTGGCTTTCGCGCGACGTGTCCGACACCGACCGATACGGGCGCCTGCTGCGCTACGTGTGGCTCGAGCGGCCGAGCGACCCGACGAGCGAAAGCGAGATCGCAGACAAGATGCTCAACGCCGTCCTCGTGCGCGACGGCTATGCCCAGGTCAAGCGCTACAAGCCCGACACCACGCTGTACGACCTGTTCAAACGCTGGGGCGACGAGGCCGCCGCCGAGGGCAAAGGGGTGACGCGAAAATGGGCGTGAGGGTCGAAGAACCCGCCGACGCGGGCGCGTCCCGCCCCTCGGGCGAAGAACCTGCCGAGGCCCGGGACGCGCGGCGCGGGCCTTCCGAGGAACCCTCTTCCGAGGGGCTTTCGCCCGACGAGCAGCCTGCCTTCTTCGTGTACGTGCTGGCCTGCGCAGACGGCACGCTCTACACGGGCTACACCAACGACGTGGAGCAGCGGGTGCGCACGCACAACGCCGGCAAGGGCGCGAAGTACACGCGCGGCCGTACGCCCGTGGAGGTGGTCGCCCAGGCTCGCTTCGCCACGAAGCACGAGGCCATGAGCGCCGAGTTCCGTTTCAAGCGCCTGACACGCACGGCGAAGGACAATCTGCTGGCCCGCGCTCGCACGGTGGGGTTCGCCGATGCGCTCGCCGCGTTGCAGCCCGGCCCCTGCGACGCCGAGCCCGCCGACGCGGGGGCCGATCCGGGCGAGGGGGCGTCTCGATGAAGATCGCGGTCATCGGCTACAGCGGAGCGGGGAAGTCGACGCTCGCGAGGCAGCTGGGCGAGGCGTTCGGCGCGCCCGTGCTGCACCTCGACGCCGTCGGCTGGTCAGCGGGCTGGCGGCTGCGCGACGTGGACGAAGCCCGTTCGATCGTAGCGGCCTTCCTCGGCGCGCACGACGGCTGGGTGGTGGAAGGCAACTGGCGCAAGCTCGACCGGGGCCGCCGGTACGCCGAGGCGGACATAGTCGTCATGCTGGACTTCCCCCGCGGTCGCTGCCTGTGGCGGGCGTGGAGGCGCTATCGTTCGAACCGGGGCGCGGAACGCGAGGACATGGCGGCCGGCTGTCCGGAGAAGTTCGACCTCGCCTTCGTGCGATGGATCCTGCGCGACGGCCGGACGCGAAGCGAGCGCGATCGCTACGAGCGCGTGGCCGCCGATTTCCCCGACAAGATGGTCGTGCTCAAGAATTCGCGCGACGTCGCGGCCTTCCTCGAGTCCATGCGGGAGCACGCGCGTGCGGAAGCGGAAGCGTAGCCGGCTCGAGTTTGGCTGCCGGAGCCCTCTCGTATCGGGTTCGAGAGCGGCGGGGCCGATGCCCGTGCGGGTGCGCTTGTTGCGACGTCGAACGTCCGTTGCTGCTAGAATAGTCGGTAGCCGCACCCTCCGTCGAAAGGACCTCCCGTGCTCGTCACCCCGCTTCCCACCGCCGATCGCAACGACTACCTCTCTGCACGCATGCGCGCCGCCTATTCCTTCCTGCGCGAGGCCGACCTTGCGGGATTGCCGTTGGGGCGCGTCGACGTCGACGGCGACGAGGTGTTCGCGAACGTGCAGGAGTACGACACCGTGCCCGCCGACCAGAAGCAGATGGAGGCCCATCGACGCTACTACGACGTGCAGTACGTCGTGGAAGGGGAGGAACTGCTTCAGTACGCGCCGCTCGAAGGGCTCGCGCCGGTCGGGGAGTTCGACGAGGCGGCCGACTTCGGCCTCTTCGCCACGCCGGAGGCTCCGAGCTCCGTCGTGCTGCGCGCGGGCGACATGGCCGTGCTCGCGCCGGAGGACGCGCACAAGCCGGGATGCGCCGTGGGCGCCCCGGCGCGCGTGCGCAAGGTCGTGGTGAAGGTGCTGGCTTGACGGCCGGCGCGCCCGACGTGGCGGGGCGCCTCGCGCGCCTGATCCTCGCGGAGCGCGCGCGTCTGCACCCGCGCGACGCGCTGGAGGTGCTGTCGCTTCTTTTGGGGGACCGGGTCCAGGTGGGCGACGCTTCGCGCTACGTCTACGAGTACGGCCGCCGCGCCGGTTACGAGCTGCCGCCGTATCCGCTGGCCGGTTGTGGGGAGATCCGGGAGTTCTTCGCCGATCAGGGCGTGCGCAACGTTCCCGAATGGTACGAGAGGAAGCTCGGCGTGGGGCCGCAGCTGTACGCCCAACTGGCCGCGCGCACCGTCGTGGTGGTGCGCGACGGAGGGAACCGCCGCAAGGCGTTCGTCCTCGACGCCGTGCGGCATTGCCAGGACGCCGGGTTTGCGAACCTGTCGGAGAGCGGCCTTGCGCGCACGCTCGCGCCCGACGGGTTGGCCGAGCTGCTGGACCGCATCATGGCGTTCTTGCTGGGCGAGGGGGCTCCGGCCGGCGAGCCGGTCGCAACGGCGGAGGGCTCGCAGGGCGGCGACTCGGCGCCCTGCGAGGGTGCCGGCACCGTGCGGTTCGAGTCGCCCTTGTTCTAGCCGCCCAACCTGCCTGCGGGCCTACGCCCGTGCGAGCGCCCGCCCGCGCGACGGCGTCGCCGCGGCCGCGCGCGACGCGCTTCGTCCCGCGGCGGCCGGAAGGGCGGCGGCCGCGGGCTCCTCGGCGCACGCGACGGCCAGCGCCTCCAGCAGCTCGCGCATCTCGCCCGCGTTCTTCAAGGCGAACCGCGCCCGGGTGGGACCGTCGCCTATCTTCACGGTCCAGGCGCTCGCGGGCGCGGCCTCGAACACGTCCTCGTCGGTGCGGTCGTCGCCCGCGGCCAGCACGAAACCGTAAGAGGGGTCGCGGAACCACCGGTGGGCGGCATGGCCCTTGTCCACGCCGCGCGGCTTCGCCTCCACCACCTTGTTGCCGTCCATGAGCGCGATGCCGCGATCCTCCAAGCCGTCGCCCAGGGCGTTCTTCACCTCCACCACGCGCCGTTCGGCCAGCTCCTTGCTGCACATGCGGTAGTGCCATGCGAGCGAGTAGTCCTTCTCCTCGAGCATCGATCCCGGCGTGCGGTCGACGAAGTCGGCTAGCACCGGGCGCACCGCGTCCTTCCACTCGGCGCTCAACGGCTCCTCCAGCGTCCACGTGCGCTTGCGGCGCCCGCGGAACCACACGCCGTGCTCGGCCACCAGGTCGACGGGCAGGTCGCCCAGCCACGCCTCCAGCGTGGCGCGGTCGCGGCCCGACACCACGGCCACGTCGGTGCGCGGGTTCGAGCCCAGTCGCCGCAGCAGCTCGCGCAGCCGCTCGTCGGGGGCCACGCAGGCCGGGTCGTCGGAGAAGGGCATGAGGGTGCCGTCGTAGTCCAGCAGCAGCACCCGCCTGCGCGCCGCCTCGAACGCCGCGAGCAGGTTGCGCGCCGACGTGGGGCCCAGCAGGTGCGCGCTCAGGCCGGCCTGGCGGCGCTTCACCTCGTCGGCCGCGTCCAGGAACTCGCGCGCCCACTTCTGGGACGTGTAGCGCGCCAGGCGCTCCTGCATGGGGGCGTTGCGGCGGCGCTGCTCCTCGGGCGGCATCTCCAACGCCCGGCGCATGGCGTTCACCACGCCTTCCAGATCGAAGGGGTTCACGGTGAGCGCCTCGTGCAGCTCGTAGGACGCGCCGGCCATCTCCGACAGCACGAGCGCGCCGCCGCCCCCGTCATGGCAGGCCAGGTACTCCTTGCACACCAGGTTCATGCCGTCGCGCAGCGGCGTGACCAGCATGACGTCGCTCGCGGCGTACAGGCTGACCAGGCGGTCGAACGGCAGCGAGCGGTAGTAGTAGTCCACCGGCGTCCAGTCCATGGTGGAGTGCTTGCCGTTCACTAGGCCCACCAGCTCGTCGACCTGCTTCTTCAGCGCGGCGTACGACGCCACGTTCTCGCGCGAGGGCACCGTCACCAGCACCAGCACCACGCGGCCGCGCCAGGCGGGGTAGCGGTCGAGGAACGCGTCGAAGGCCAGCAGCCGCTCGGGGATGCCCTTGGAGTAGTCCAGCCGCTCCACCGACAGCATGACCTTGCAGCCCTCGTGTCCTTTCTCCTCGGCGAACGCCGACACGAGCCGCCGCACCTCGGGCTTGCGCGCGGCGGTGCGGTACCGCTCGTAGTCGATGCCCAGCGGGAAGGCGTCGGCCCGCACGAGCCGGCCGTCCGCGAACAGCGTGCCGCTCTCGTTCTCCACGCCCACGATGCGCCGGCAGCTGGACAGGAAGTGCCGCACGTAGTCGTAGGCGTGGAAGCCCACGAGGTCGGCGCCCAGCACGCCGCGCACGAGCTCGCGCCGCCACGGCAGCATGCGGAACGTCTCGTAATCGGGGAAGGGGATGTGCAGGAAGAAGCCGATGGAGGCGTTCGGCAGCGCCTCGCGCAGAAGCGACGGCAGCAGCATGAGGTGGTAGTCGTGCACCCACACCGTGTCGCCGGGCCGCGCCAGCTCGAGCACCGCGTCGCGGAACCGCTCGTTCACGCGCACGTAGGCCTCCCACGCCTCCTCGTCGAAGCGGGTGTGCTGGGGGAATCCGTGGAACAGGGGCCACAGTGCGGAGTTCGAGAAGCCCTCGTAGTACAGCTCCGCGTCGCGCTCGTCCAGGCGCACGGGCGCGCAGGAGCGCTCGGCCAGGGCCCGCTCGAATCGCGCGCGCCCGGCCTCGTCGAGCCCGGCCGGCTCGTCGGCCCAGCCCAGCCACACGTTGCCCGCCTGCTCGTGCAACGGCTCCAATCCCGCCACGAGGCCGCCCACCGTGCGCGTGAAGGCGAAGCCCTCCCGCTCGTCGGGCTCGATGCGGTAGGGGAGGCGGTTGGATACGATGATCAGACGGTTGCTCGGATTGTCCATGCGGTCCACCTTACGTTTTCGCTCGTTTTCAGCCATTGTACGGGCGCTGCGCGCGCGTCCGCCCAGCGGTTGCGGGGTCGTTGCGGGGCCGTAGCGCTCTCGTGACCGCGAACGCGGCGAGGCGGCGCGCGCCGTCGGCGGGCGATTCGGCGGCATGTCGTGCTATGATGCCATGATCGCCTGAAACGCCGCTCGACCGTGAAGGAAGGACATGCAGACCTACATCGCCCACTACCGCTCGCCAGCCGCCTCCGACGCACGCGCCACGGGGCTGTTCGAATTCGAGAGCGACGCCCGCGCGGGCTCGAAGGGCAACCTTCGGGACGCCCGCCTGAGGATGCTCGAGCTGTACGGCAAGGACGCCGTGTCGTGGACGGTCGACCGCGTCGAGCGCAAGAAGGCCTCGGAGGCCCATCAGGACGGTCAGCTGGAGCTGGATTTCCGCCCCCCGAAGAAGCAGCGCACCCGCGCGAAGAAGAAGGAATGGTGGTAGGTTCCCCTTCCCGTTTCGTGATGGGCCGGTGACGGGCGCGCGTCGTCTGCGCGAAAGACGACCGCTCGACCTGCGCGAGGCGCTATAATGAGGCCCGATATCATTGGATGCGCGCCGCCCGGCGCGCGGCGGGCCCTGCGGCTCCCGCGCGGCCGCGCGGTGCGCGCGAAAGCAGGGAGCACCATGAAGAAAAAGCAGGTGAAATTCCTCAAGAAGCTGCTCGAGACGCCCTCGGCCACCGGCACGGAGATCGCCGTCGCCCGGCTCGTGCGCGAACGGCTGGGCTCCACGGCCGACGAGGTCGAGACGAACGTCATGGGCTCGGTGCACGCCACGTTGAAGGGCTCCGGCGCGGGTCCTTCGCTCATGCTGTCCGCCCATATGGACGAGATCGGCCTCATGGTCACCTACATCTCCGACGAGGGGTTCCTCTCGGTGGCGTCCGTGGGCGGCGTGGACGCGGCCGTGCTGCCCGGCATGCGCGTGGACGTGCACGCCTCGGAGTCGGTGGAGCCGCTGCGCGGCGTGGTGGGCCGCAAGCCCATCCACCTCATCGAACCCGACGAGCGCAAGAAGGTCACGCCGCTCGACAAGCTGGTCATCGACCTCGGGCTGCCCGCCAAGAAGGTCAAGAAGCTCGTGCGCGTGGGCGACGTCATCACGTTCGGCGTGGGCTTCGAGCGTTTCGGCGCGGGCATGGCCGTGTCGCGCGCGTTCGACGACAAGGCCGGCGTGTGGGTGGGCGTGCGCGTGCTGGAGGAGCTGGCGCGCGGCGAGCGTCCGGCCGGCGACTTCGTGTTCGCCGCCACCGTGCAGGAGGAGATAGGCGTGCGCGGTGCCGAGACCAGCGCGTACTCCGTGTTCCCCGACGTGGGGATCGCCTTCGACGTGACGCACGCTACGGACTACCCGGGCATCGACAAGACGAAGCACGGCGACATCGTGTGCGGCGGCGGCCCCGTCATCGCGCGCGGCCCCAACATCAACCCCGAGGTGTTCGAGCGCCTGGTGGCCGCGGCCGAGGCCGAGGGGCTGCCGTACCAGGTGGAGGCTGAGCCCGGCGTGACGGGCACCGATGCGCGCGCCATACAGATGGCCCGCGGCGGCATTCCCACGGGCCTCGTGTCCGTGGCGCTGCGCTACATGCACACGCCCACCGAGGTGGTGTGCCTGGACGATCTGGAGGCCACGGTGAAGCTCGTCGCGCGTTTCGCGCGCGACCTGGACGAGGACGCGTGCTTCGTGCCGGGCATGGCCGGGGCGGGCGCGACCCTGCTCGACCGCCAGGATGGGCCCGCGGACGACGAGTCGGCCGCCCAGGCGCAGTTCGACGAGACGGGCGTGGAGTAGCCGTCATGAAACGCGAAGCCTCCACCATCGCCAAGAACAAGAAGGCCTTCCACGAGTACGACATCCTGGAAACCTACGAGGCCGGCATAGAGCTCACGGGCACCGAGGTGCGCTCGCTGCGCGAGAATCACTGCCAGCTCACCGATTGCTTCGCCATCATCCGAGGCGGAGAGGTGTGGCTGCACAACGTGCACATCCCGCCGTACGCGAACGGCAACATCGCCAACCCCGACCCCGACCGCAAGCGCAAGCTGCTGCTGCACAAGCGGCAGATCCGCTCCTTGCAGGAGCAGGTGAAGGAGAAGGGCATGGCGCTCGTGCCCATCAAGATGTACTTCAAGGAGAACTCGCTCGTGAAGGTGGAGCTGGGCGTGGCGCGCGGCAAGAAGCTGCACGACAAGCGCGCCAGCATGGCCGAGCGCGACTCTCGCCGCGAGATAGAGCGCGCGCTCAAAGAGCGCAGCCGCTGATACGTGAATTCGCGCCGCCGCCGCGGCGCCCGACTCGAAGGAGGCCTGCTATGGGCTTGGACGAAGAGCTTGAAAGCATGGAGGACGGCGCCGAGACGGAGGCCGAGCAAATCGACGAGGAAACCGAGATCGAAGATCTCGAAGAGTTCCAAGACGACGAGGAGTTCGACCCTCAGTCCGAAGAGAGCGACCTGGAGGAGGCCTACGAGGGCTTCTTCGCCGAAGAGGGCCCGGACGGCGAGGGCGAGACGTCGCTTTCGGGCGACGACGGCGGCCTGGCCGCGGTGGTGGAACGCGCCGAGAGCCTCGACCTGTCCGAAGAGGGCTTCCATATCGTGGACGGCGACACGGGCGACGTGGACGCCGAGCTGGGCGAGGAGGGCCTCATCGACGGCTACGACGGCGAGGAGCTGGCCGACGACACCGAGGACGTGACGGTGGTGGAGCCGGCCGACAACGAGGACGGCTACGAGCTGGTGGAGCTGGAGCTGGACGAGGACGACATCGTGCGCTACCTGGAGGACGACGACGGCAACCGCATCGGCTTTGTGCTGATGGAAGACGGCGAGGAGGCCGAGTACCTCTACGTCGAGGACGACGAGGACGACGATGCCGACGACGAAGGCGACGAGGACAACCCGTACGACCTGGGCATCACCAAGGAGGGCGTGGCCGAGGCCACGAACGACATGAACGCCATCTACAAGGACGGCATCGCGGTGGCGGCCGAGCTCAAAGAGGCGTTCGACGACATCAAGGGCGCCTTCGACTTCTCGTTTTTGAAGAAATAGGCGGGTTTTCGCGACGAAGTCCCTGCGGGAGCGCTTTCCGAAGCGTCCTTCCCGGCGGGGGCGTGGTCGCAGGTTCCGGCTAGGCGCGTTTAATGCCTCCCATCACATGTGCGATGGGAGGCCTTCTCAGTCCCGCTTCGATCACGTCCTCAATTTTTGTCGGCAGACCGTTCACCTTGGCGTTCGCCCATCGGGAAGTGCTTCGCCGACCAGCTTGCCACCGCGATGAACACGGTGTACAGGTCCTTGCCGGCCTCGGACAGCGAGTACTCCACGTGCGGGGGTATCTCGTTGAACTGCCGCCGTATCACGAACCCCTTCTCCTCGAGGTCCTTCAGGGTGCTCGAGAGCATGGCGTTGGTGATGCCGCCGATCCGCTTCTGAAGGCTGCCGAAGCGCAGGGAGTCCTCCTTGGTGAGCTCGTAGAGGACCTTCAGATTCCATTTTCCGCTGAACAGGCCGAGCGCCCTTTTCACCGGGCAGCTCGCATCCTCGGGATCGGGGTTGAGGGCCACGACGAGCTCCCGGTACTCCTCGAACGTGAGGTTCTCCAACTTCGCGGTGTCCATGATCGCCTCCTCGGTACGCTCGGCCGAACCAGGTACGGCAAAACATAGTACTTGATTTGTATTTCGTATATAGTATGGTTTCCATATTGATATTCGTCAACCGCTCGGAGGGCAGAATCTATGGAAACGATGAGCACCATCACCAGCAGGAGGTCGATAAGGAGTTACACCGGTGAAAGCATCTCGGACAGCGACCTGCAAACCGTGCTGAAGGCCGCCAACGCGGCGCCGGTGGGCATGGGCAAGTACGAGAACGCCCACCTGACCGTGATTCAAGATCCGGAGTTGCTGAGAGAAATCGAGGCAAGCGCGGCCGAGGCGCTCGGACGTCCGGGTGCCAGCATCTTCTACGGCGCGCCCACCTACATCGCGATTTCCGCCAAGCCCTACGGCGACGCCCTGGGGAACATCGACTACGCCAACACCGGCATCATCGTCCACAGCATGGCGCTGGCCGCGACGGACCTCGGCGTCGGCAGCTGCTACATCTGGGGCGGCACGATGGCGCTCGTCGCGAATCCTGCCCTGGTGGCGCGGTTGAACCTGCCCGAGGGTTTCGTTCCCTGCGGCGGGATCGTGCTGGGCGTGTCCGACGAGACCTACGCACCGCGCGAGATACCGCAGCGCATAGGCACGAACTACGTGGGGTAGGGCTTTTCCCGTAACGAGCGGGCGTTCGCAAAAAGGCCTCTTGTCGCACACGCGGCGGGAGGCCCTGATCGTGGTTGGCGGAGGCGCGAAAATCTTCCGATTCTTCAGTTGGCGCTATCGAGGAACGGAGGGTTTCGTCTGCATGCGCGTAGTTCCTTGCTTTTCTCACATGCTTCGGTAGACGTCTCGCCTGTGGCCGATTTTGAACAGCTCCACGACCACTCGGCCATCGTCCACCGTGCCGAGGATGCGGTACGTTCCGACGCGCCAGCGCCAACCGTTGTCAATGCCCTGCAGCTTCTTCGCGCTCGGCAGCGCGCACGGATTGTCGCATCCGTCGAGGTTCTGGTCGATGAAGCTCGACACGAGGAGCAGCGTTTTGCGGTCGAGGGCAGCGAGCTGTTTCTGCGCGCGCTTGGTGAGCTCTACGCGATAGCCCATCTACAATCCTAGCTCTCGCTTAGCCTCGTCCCACCCGATGCGCTCGCCGCCGTCTTCTGCGATGGCTTGTGCGAGGTCACGTGCGTCCATCTCGTCCTCAAGCCGTTCCAGCGCCCATTGCCTCACCTGCGCCGAAAACGTGGTTCCGTTCATTTCGGCAAAGGACGCGATCCACTCCTTCTCCTCCGGCGCGAACCGGATGGCCGATGCCGTCATAGCCATGCTTGCCTCCTCAAATGGGTTTACGTTGTAAACTTATTATGAACGCTAGAGTGTACATTGTCAACTTGCTGCACGCACCGTGATGGCTATCTGAACGACGAGAGGCTATATCAAAAGCCTTCGTAACGTGCGCCCTTCTTGATCGCTCTGCAGAGCACTTGCCCTGCAAGACAAACGGAATGCGCTTTTGATGCAGCTCTGCCTCATTGCCATTTCATTACCAAAAACGCCCAATCGCTACCGAAATTGCCAGATTCCAATACAAGCTATGTGGATGCATATACACAAAAAAGGGCTTTCTATCAGGTAAAACCGATAGAAAGCCCAGATGGTGATTGGTGGAGGCGCGGAGAATCGAACTCCGGTCCATACTACATCATCCATGAGGCTCTACAAGCTTAGTCGGTGGTCGAGGTTCGGAGGCGCCCGGTCCACTGACAAACGAGACGCATCCTAGCCGGTTCGATCTTTGCCTGAGCCATACCGGCTACGTGCCCAAGCGCATTCCCCTGAGTTGATGCCGGACCGAGGGGCGGGGAAGACCCAAGGCCGACAGCCAGGCGCTATTAAGCAGCCATGGCGAGCGCCGGAGCGCTCTGAGTGTTGTTCTTGCCAATTAAATTGACGTTACCCCTGTTTAACGTGGCGAGGAGACCACGACCTGCTCCTCATTTCAAACGTACCATGTCGAAACCAGTCGCCCCCGGTTGCAAGGCGGCGGTGCCCGTGGCGGGCTGCCGCAGCCGTCGGGAGGGGATGGCCCCACCTTTTCAAGGATCTCGCCCTGCGAAGGGCGCCGCTGCACCAAGGCGTTGCGGAACGTTTATTCTATCCCGCTCGCCCCGTTTGTCAAGCACGGCGTTCGGCGGAAGGCACCCGTTACCCTCATCCGCGCGTTGAGGGTGGCGGCCGAAATTCGCCGCCGTCCATGGCGAATTTGTGACGAGTGTAACCTTAGGGCACGATGAACCGTTTTGTTTACAAGGGAATGACGCTTCTCTTGGTACAATGCAACGGATTAGACGAGAAGCGAACGCCGTGCCGTCCGAGTGTATGAGAGCCGCACATGAACGATAACAAGAACAGCAAAGCCAAGCACGCCCGCCATGCCGCCCCCTCCGCTCCGGAGGGCGACGGCGCGACGTCGGGAGAGACGAAGCCCGCCGGGCAGGCAGCGAAGCCGGCACCGCCGGCACCCAGCCAAACCGCCGTCATGCCGCAGGCCGTGCGCCCCGCGATGCCGCACGGTGCCCCTGTGGGCGCGCAGGGCGGCCAACCCGGGTTCGCGCCCGGCGGCCCCATGCTGCCGGTGGACGTGAGCGAGGCCGATGCCAAGGGCCGCCGCAGGCCCGCCAAGGTAATCGGCATCGTGCTCGGGGTGATCGTGGCCGTTCTGGCCGTGGTGTACCTGGCCGGGGCCTTCGTGTTCATGGACCGCTTCCTGCCGAACACGACGGTGGGCGACCTCGACCTGTCGTTCAAATCGTCCGTCGAGGCGCAGGGCATGCTCTCCGACGTGGTGGACGACTACAAGCTCAAGGTGGACGGGCAGGGCTTCGCGCTCACGCTGTCGGCCAGCGATGCCGGCATGAAGCTCGACGCGAAGGCCGTCACCGACGCCATCCACTCCGACGCGAACCCGTGGGCATGGCCGTTGGAGATCGTGAAGACCCACGACGAGACGGAGAAGCTGGCCGCCTCGTACAACGAGAGCGGCCTGGGCGCTGCGGTGCGCACCGCGGTGGACGAGTTCAACAAGACCGCCACGGCTCCGGTGAACGCGACCGTCGGCTACAGCGAGGCCAAGAGCGCGTTCGTCGTGGAGCCCGAGGCCGTGGGCACGGCGCTGGACTACGACGCCGTTCTCAAGGTGGTGGACGACGCCGTCCTCGCCATGCAGCCCACGGCGAAGCTCACGAAGGACGAGCTGCAGCAGCCCACCGTGCTGTCCACCGACGCGAAGCTCACGGCTGCCGCCGAGCAGGCGAACACCATGATCAAAGCCGATCTCGTGCTCACGATGGCCGGCTCCACGGCCGGCGAGGTGAACGCCGACCTCGTCTCGCAGTGGGTGCACCTGGGCGACGACCTTGCGGCCACACTCGACGAGGGCGCGCTCACGGCTTGGGTGGACGACCTCGCTGCGAAGTGCGACACCGTGGGCACGACGCGCACGTACACGCGCCCCGACGGCAAGGTGATCACGGTTTCCGGCGGCATCTACGGCTGGTCGGTCGACAAGGACGCGCTGCTCGCCATGGTGAAGGACGGCGTGGCGAACGGCACCGTGGGCACGTTCGACGTTCCCGCCTCCACGACGGGCACGGCCTACAACGGCGCCGGCGCGCAGGATTGGGGCGCGCGCTACTGCGACATCGACCTGGCCGAGCAGTACGTGCGCTTCTACGACGAGTCCGGAGCGCTGGTGTGGGAGTCGCCCTGCATCTCGGGCATCCCCGACGGCGTGCACGACACGTCGGTGGGCGTGTACTGGCTCAACCAGAAGGCAAGCCCCTCGAAGCTCATCGGCTACGAGAACGGCCAGAAGATATACGAGTCCACCGTGCAGTACTGGATGCCGTTCGTGGGCAACGCCATCGGCCTGCACGACGCCGACTGGCAGCCCGGCTTCGGCGGCTCCATGTACGCCAACGGCTACGGCAGCCACGGCTGCGTGAACCTGCCGCCCTACAAGGCTGCCGAGCTCTACGGCATCATCCAGGCGGGCGACGTGGTGGTGAGCCACTGGTAGGATCGGCCCGACTTGCCAATCGAACGACCCCGCAACCCTCGAGGGCTGCGGGGTCGTTTTTTCGTTCAAGCGCGTTTTGCCGGGCGGCCGGCCTCACACCACCGTCAGGTCGGCGCGGGAGAGCGGCTCGACCACGCGGCCGAGGTCGCCCGGCGCCATCTCCACCTGGCATCCTATGCGCCCGCCCGAGAACGCGATGCGCTCGTAAAGGTCCGCCGTCTCGTCGATGACGGTGGGGAACTGCTTCAGCATGGCGATGGGGGAGCAGCCGCCGTGCACGTAGCCGGTGAGCGGCAGCAGGTCGCGCGACTTGACCATGGCCACGGCCTTCTCGCCCACGGCAGCGGCGGCCTTCTTCAGGTCCAACTCGCACGCCACGGGGATCATGAACACGTAGTGCTCGCCCGACTTGCCCTGCGTGACCAGCGTCTTGAACACGCGGTCCTGGTCGAGGCCCAGCAGGCTCGCCACCTCCGTGCCGGAGAGCGCCCCCGGGCACTCGAAGAACCGCGCCTCGTACGGCGTTTCCGCCGCGTCCAGCACGCGCATGGCGTTCGTCTTGTGGTCGCGTTCCTTGGGCATGGTCGGATCCTCCGGGAGACGATGGCTTGTTTCCCGAACAGCGTAGCACAAGGCGCGGGGAACCGCATTCTCCTGATGTTTCTGCTGCTGCGGCGGAGGAGGGAACGTGTTTTCGCTGGTCTTTCCCCCTACCGCTTGCCTGCGACTCTGTTACTCAATTGTTGCTTTTATACAACTGTTTATCTATAATCGATACGCCGAGTGCGAAACGCGGCGCGGTTTGCTACTCGTTCGGAGCGATACGGGGAATGCCCTCGAAGAACTCCGACAGGGTCATATCGAAGCCGTTGGCGATTTTTGAGAGGTTCTGCAACGTGACGTTGCGGTCGCCGACTTCGATGGAGGCCAAGTACGTGCGGTCCATGCCAATCTTCAAGGCGAACCGCTCTTGACTGAGCCCGGCGGCTGCGCGCAGGTCCTTGATCCTAAGGCCCACTTTTGTTTGCAGTAAGTTTCGCATGAACGCAGACTACGGGTGTGTTGTATGTATAACAACGGACTATATACAACATTGCCGAAGTCGTTGCCCAATTGAAAGGCGCCCTGCGCCTTTTCTTTGGCCCTCGTATGTTGTGTAAATACAACATACGAGGAAACGAACATATCTTGAGATGACGCAATCGTCGCGAAGCGCGTTCCGTCGATCGACAAGAGGATGAATAGGTGCAGGCGATTTCCCTTCCGGCCGAGGGCCGGGAAGAGAGAGGCGTGCAGCTGTTCATCCTCTTTTCTTTTGGCGGAACCTCGGGCGACGGGAAAGGAGCAGGCGATGTGGTACGTGGCGCAGGTGCAAGCGGGACGCGAAGCCTCTACGCGCGACCTTTGCCGCTCCTTGGTATCCCCGGACGTCTTGGAGGAGTGCTTCATACCCGAATACGAGACCATGTGGCGCATCCGCGGCGAGTGGCGGCTGGTCAAACGGCTGCTGTTCCCCGGCTACCTGTTCTTCGTCACGAGCGACGCCGAAGAGCTCAACAAGGAGCTCTTGCGGGTGCCCATGCCCATCCGCCTGCTGGGCAACGAGGAGAACTCGTTCTTTCCGTTGACGGAAAAGGAGCAGGACTGGTTCCTGTCGTTCATGGACGGCGAGCACATCGTGCGCATGAGCGAGGGCTATATCAAAGGCGACAAGGTCACGGTCACGCGCGGCCCGCTCATGGGCTTTGAGGCCGACATCCGCAAGATCGACCGCCACAAGCGCCGCGCCTATTTGGACGTGACGCTGTTCGGTCGCACCGTCCCCGCCAGCGTGGGCCTGGAAGTAGTGAGGAAGACCGCGTGATGCAGTCCCACCGCCCGACGGGGGGGGGGGGTGCTGACCGCTGCGGTCGCTACTTCATGCAGGAGATGGAACCAACGGATGAACTTGCTGTGGACGAGGGCGCATTGCCGTGCGAGGTAGCCGCCGAGCCGCTCGCGTGCGGCGGCGAGGTGGACGGCGCGCATGCGAAGGGACGCATGGGCTATCGGATTGCGAAGCGGGCGTTCGACATCGTGTTCAGCGCTACGGCGATCGCGTTGCTGCTCGTTCCTTCGATCATCCTATGCATCGCCATTCGCCTGGAATCGCCGGGCAGCCCGATCTACTCCCAGAAGCGCGTCGGCCGCATTGGCGCCGACGGCAAGGTAGTGACCTTCGACATGTACAAGTTCCGCAGCATGTACGCCGACGCTGATGAGCGTCTGCCGGAGCTGCAGGAGATGAACGAGGCCGACGGACCGCTGTTCAAGATCAAGAACGACCCGCGCGTGACGCGCATCGGCCGTTTTATCCGCAAGCACTCCATCGACGAGCTTCCCCAATTCGTGAACTGCTTTCTGGGCCAGCTCTCGACAGTGGGCCCCCGCCCGCCTTTGCCGAACGAAGTTTCCCAGTACGACGAGCATGCCATGCGTCGCCTGTCGGTGAAGCCCGGTCTCACCGGCTACTGGCAAACAAGCGGCCGTAGTGACACCTCATTCGATGACATGGTGGATCTCGACCTCAAATATATTCAAGAGTGCGGTGCGCTCACCGACTTCAAGGTAATAGCGCGCACAGTGGCGGTCGTGTTCAACGGCAAGGGGGCGTGCTGACGTGGACGCATGTCGTTCGAGTGGACCCGTCCGCATAGCTCACGTTATGGGCAAGATGCTCGGAGGCGGTGTAGAGGCTGTCGTGATGAACTACTACCGCCATATTGACAAAAACCGGGTTCAGTTCGACTTCCTTGTGGATTCGGACTCTATATTCGTTCCGCGCGAGGAAATAGAAATGCTCGGAGGCCGTGTGTTTGAAGTGCCGCCCTACCAGCATCTGCACGCCTATATGAGGCATATCGAGGCCATCTTCGCCCAAGAGGGGTGGCCTATCGTTCATTCGCACATCAACACGCTGTCGGTGTTTCCTCTGCGCGCGGCTGCCCGCGCGGGCGTTCCTGTGCGCATAGCGCATTCGCATTCGACGGCAGGCAAGGGCGAACACGTTAAAAACGCACTCAAGTACCTGTTGCGCACGCAGGCAAACCGCTACCCGACACATCGTATGGCATGCTCTCGGTATGCCGGCGAATGGCTGTTCGGCAAAGATGCCAAGTTCGACGTGCTCTACAACGCGATAGAACTTGACAGGTTCTCCTTCAACGCGGAGGTGCGCGCGCAAGCGCGCGCCGACCTGTGCCTCGTCGGTGTCGAGGCCCAGAGAGCTGGCGTGCCGTGTTTCCTATCCGATGCGATCACTCGTGAGGTGGATGTCACGGGAGGAGTCGAGTTTCTGCCTATCGACGACCCCTCCGTGTGGGCAAATGCGATAAGTGCCATAGAACCTGGCAGTCGGATTCCCGTGCAGTCCGAGAACTTCTCGGACTATGAAATCGTTTGCGCCGCCGAAAAGCTTGCAGGTCGTTATGCGGACTTGACGGCAAGGTCGCGTGCTGCGACGCCGAAGGAGTGCAGATGATTCACCTCGTACTGCTTTCAGGGGGTTCTGGCACGCGTCTCTGGCCGCTCTCCAACGGAGCGCGCTCAAAGCAGTTCCTCAAGGTGCTGCGCGACGACGAGGGAAACCATGTGTCAATGGTGCAGCGCACTATCTCTCGCATCAGTAAGGTGCCGGCTGCTATCGACGTGACGATTGCGGCCTGCGCTTCGCAGCAGGGTAGTATCGAGGCGCAGGTCGAGGGGTCCTATTCTATCGTGCTTGAACCTGAACGTCGCGACACCGCGCCTGCCGTAATGCTCGCTTGCGCGCACCTCGCTTTCGAGCAAGGAGCGAACGAGGGCGACACGGTGGTCGTGATGCCTATCGACACCTACACCGACCAAGCTTACTACAACCGCGTGGGCGACTTGGATGCGGCGGTTCGCGCGCGTAGCGCTCGACTCGTGCTCATGGGGGTGAAACCGACGTATCCCTCTGAGAAGTACGGCTACATCATTCCGCATGCGCGCGAGGGCGCCGTCTGGCCCGTCGAATTCTTTAAGGAGAAGCCTTCTGAAGCAGAGGCTATAACGCTTCTTGCAAAAGGCGCTCTATGGAACTGCGGCGTGTTTGCGTTTGAACTGGGATACCTCATCGAAATCCTGCGCGGCTACGTCAATGCGGATAGTTTTGGCGAGGTGATGATGCACTACTCCGATCTCCCTAAGACCAGCTTCGACTACGCGGTGGTTGAGAAGGCTCCCTCGGTTGCCGTTGTGCCCTACGCAGGCGCATGGAAAGACCTTGGCACGTGGAACACGCTCGCCGAAGAGATGGCTGACGAGCGCGCGGGGCGCGTCGTCGTTGACGATGCCTGCAGCAATGTCCATGTGGTGAACGAAACAGGGTTGCCTATGGTGATAGCGGGCCTTGCGAACGCGGTGGTTGTGGCTACGCCCGACGGCATCCTCGTATCGAGCAAGGAGGCGAGTGCACGCCTTAAGCCACTTGTGGCCCAAGCTGCTGTTTCGCGCCCCATGTACGAGCGACGCCGTTGGGGCGAGTATCGCGTGCTCGATTCGAGCGTTTATCCCGATGGGCGTAAGTCTCTCACCAAGGAGCTCGTGGTAGAACCCGGCAAGCAGCTTTCTTACCAGAGACACGCCCAACGCTCCGAGGTTTGGACGGTTGTTTCAGGTGAGGGCGAGGTAGTGCTTGATGGGAATGTTCAAACCGTAGAACCCGGCTCGATGATCTCGATAGCGCCGGGCTGCGTGCATGCTGTGCGAGCTTGCGTCGAGATGCGCATCGTTGAAGTGCAAATGGGCGACGTCCTCGTGGAGGAAGACATAGAGCGATTCGGTTATTGGTGGAACGATGTTGATGCAAGAGTCGGAGGAAACGGATGAAACGAGCGTTTATAACGGGAGTTACCGGGCAGGATGGTAGCTACCTTGCGGAACTGCTGCTGGCCAAAGGGTACGAAGTGCATGGGCTCGTGCGACGAAGCTCGGTCGATTATCGTGAAAGAATCGAGCACCTGAGAATGCACCCAGAGTTTGTTCTGCATTACGGTGATATGACAGATTCGATATCGCTTATCAAGGCAATAAAGGCGATCAGACCCGATGAGGTGTACAACCTCGCCGCGCAGAGCCATGTGCAGGTTTCGTTCGATGTTCCAGAATATACGGCCGATTCTGATGCCATCGGCGCTCTGCGTATTTTGGAAGCGATTCGCCTATGCGGTTTGGAGGGTTCGTGCCGTATTTACCAAGCGTCAACATCGGAGCTGTATGGAAACGTGCAAGAAGCTCCTCAGAACGAGGAAACTCCCTTTCATCCTTATAGTCCCTATGCCGTAGCCAAGCAATACGGATATTGGATCACGCGCGAATATCGTGAGGCATATGGAATGTTCGCTTCAAACGGAATACTTTTCAATCACGAATCGGAGCGGCGCGGTGAAACGTTCGTGACGCGAAAAATCTCGTTGGCGGCGTCACGTATCGCGCAAGGATTGCAAGACCGCCTTTTTCTGGGAAACCTCGACAGCCTGCGAGATTGGGGTTATGCAAAGGACTACGTCGAGTGCATGTGGCTGATGCTGCAGCACGACGAACCGGGAGATTTCGTCATTGCCACCGGAGAGCAGCACTCTGTCCGGGAGTTCGCAACCTTGGCGTTTCATTACGCCGGAATAGAGTTGGAGTGGTCTGGCGAGGGCGTTGACGAGAAGGGCGCCGACGCGAAAACCGGCAGAATCCTCGTCGAGGTGTCTTCTGATTTCTTTCGACCCACCGATGTGGTGAACCTTTGGGGCGACCCCGCGAAAGCGAAGCGGCTTTTAGGGTGGACTCCCACGAAAACGCCCTTTGAAGATCTGGTTCGACTCATGGTGGAGCACGATTTAAAGTTGGCCGAAAAGGAAGTCGAAGGCGCGGTGCGATGAAGAAGAACGGCGTTGGATACGCTTCTGTCACCGACCTGGAGAAACGGTACGTGCTTGACGCGCTCGATTCTCAACGGCTATCGCAAGGAAAGTACGTCGCGCAGTTCGAAAAGCGCTTCGCGGAAATGCACGGGCAATCGTATGGCGTGATGTGCAACAGCGGCACGGGAGCCCTCCATCTTGCGTTGGAGGCCTTGAAAGAAGTTGAAGGCTGGGACTCTGAAACCGAAGTGCTCGTTCCCGCGATCACGTTTATCGCCACGCCCAATGCCGTGTTGCACGCAGGCATGAAACCGGTTTTCGTCGATGTTGACATGACGACGTACAACATGGACGTTGAAAAGATCGAGCAGTGCATCGGGGAGCATACCAAATGCATAATCCCCGTCCATTGTTTTGGGTTGCCATGCGACATGGATCGTATCGTCTCGATCGCCAAGAAGCACGACTTGAGAATCATCGAAGATTGCGCGGAGTCCCACTTTGCCTCCATCAAGGGAAAGACGGTCGGAAGTTTCTCCGACATCATGGCCTGCAGCACCTATGTCGCCCATACGATAACAACAGGTGTTGGCGGGATCATGTGCACAAGCGATCCTCGCTTGGCCGAGATACTGCGATCGCTCGTCGCGCATGGCAGGGCATGCACGTGCGAACGCTGCATTGCCTCGGATGGGGAGCAGGTCTGCCCTAAACGAATGCAGACGGACATAGATCGAAGGTTCATGTTCGTCCGCCTTGGCTATAGTTATCGCGTGGGCGAATTGGAGGGTGCCCTTGGCCTCGCGCAACTCGAGCGTTCCGATGAAATCATGGAAGCGCGCAAGCGCAATGCCGAGCACCTGATTCGGGGCCTTGAGCCGTTCGAGCATTTGGTTCAGCTTCCGCGTCATGCGCCGGATATGGAGCACACCTACATGATGTTTCCTGTTCTCATCAAGGAAAAGTCCGGATTGGAGAGGGACGATTTCGTTCGATTTCTTGAGTCTCGCAACATCGAAACACGGCCCATGCTGCCATTGCTCAATCAGCCGATTTACAAAGAACTGTTCGGCGATAAAGAGAAAGACTACCCCGTTGCCTGGTACATCAACGCCAACGGATTCTATGTCGGCTGCCATCACGGGTTGACGCACGAGGATATCGATCGTCAGATCGAAGTGTTCGCTGATTATCTTGGAAAGAGGTAGTCGCATGGATAAGGACTCGAAGATTTACGTTGCGGGGCATCGGGGCATGGTCGGATCGTCCATCGTGCGAAGGCTTTATGAAAACGGTTACGACAAGGTGATCGTCAGAACGTCTGCCGAACTCGATCTTCGGAACCAGAGCGAGGTCGATCGATTCTTTGAACGGGAGCGTCCCGACTACGTATTTCTTGCCGCAGCGAGGGTTGGTGGAATTGCCTCTCATTCTGCAGATCCGGCAGGTTTTTTATACGACAACGCCATGATCGCTCTCAACGTGATTCATGCCGCTTATCAAACAGGAGTGTCTAAACTGCTCTTCGTGGGTTCCTCGTGCGTTTATTCGAAGTCGGCCTCGCAGCCGTTGAAGGAGGTGAACCTGCTTGCAGGACCGTTGGAAGGGACTGATGAGGGATATGCTCTCGCGAAGATAATCGGGTTGAAATACTGCGAGTATCTTCACGAGGGATGCGATGCGCGTTTTATTAGCGTGATGCCCTGCAACGTGTATGGACAAGGAGATAAATATGATGTGGTTTCATCGCATGTGGTGGCGGGGCTTATAAGAAAGTTTCACGAAGCGAAAGCATCGGGTGCTTCGAAGGTGTCGGTATGGGGTTCGGGGAAAGCCTACCGGGAATTCATGTACGTTGACGATTTATCCGACGCCTGCCTTTTCCTCATGGATCGCTACGACGCTTCTGGTTTCGTAAACGTGGGAAGCGGAAGAGACGTCACGATAGCGGAACTCGCTCAGCTTATTGCCCGAATAGTTGGATTTAAAGGCGAGATTGAGTTCGACGCCTCGATGCCCGAAGGCATGGCTAGGAGACTGCTCGATGTTTCCAAGTTGGAGGCTTTGGGGTGGACGTGCTCGATCGGTCTTGAGGACGGACTCCGTCTTGCGTATGGGGATTATCTCGAACGGGAGGGCTGTCTCGAATGACGGGTTCCCCCAAAGTCGCCGTGGCTTCGTGCTACGACAAAAAGAACTACGGTAGCGTCTTGCAGGCGTACGCAACGCACCACGTCATCGATCGGCTCGGCTGCGAAGTTCTGACCTTGGACAAGTCTGGACTGTCAGGCGCTATCGCCCAAGGTCGGAGAAGCTACTATCGGGAGCACGCGGCCGATCTTTCCCTCTACAAAGCGAAACTCGGATTTGCGCTCCATCGCATCAGGCAGAAGGCCAATCGGGATTTCGGCGCTAAGATGAAAGAACGCGGTGCGGCTTTCGACCGATTCGTTGCAGATCGCTTTGCTTTCTCACGCAAGGTGAATAGTTTCGAGGACCTAACCGACTACTGCCGGCAATTCGACGATGTTGTGGTAGGTAGCGATCAGCTTTGGCTTCCGGTCAACATTTCCGGGAACTACTTCACGCTCTCCTTTGTCGAGCCTCCCACGAAGAAGATTTCCTACGCGACAAGTTTCGGCGTGTCGTCTCTGTCGGAGAAGGAGCTCGAGCGTGTAGGGGGCTTCCTTTCCTCGTTCGATTCGCTTTCGGTGCGCGAGACAACGGGGGCGCAACTCGTCAAGGAGGCGACTGGAAGATCTTCTGCCGTTGTGTGCGATCCGACTATGCTGATGACGCGCGACGAATGGAACAAGGTTGCCGATAGGGATTACCCGCGCCCGGAAGGGGGCTATATCTTTTGTTACTTTCTGGGTAAAAACCTCTGGAATCGAGAGTGCGCCGAGAAGCTGGCCCTCTCGTGTGGCTGTCCGATTGTCGCGATGGCGCATCTTGATGAATATGTGAAATACGATGACCGTTACGCCGACGTGTACCCCTACGATGCCGGGCCCGATGCATGGATCGGCCTTTTAGCAGGGGCGAAGTACGTTTGCACGGATTCATTTCATGGGACGGTGTTCGCCTCGCTGTTCAATCGACCGTTCTTCACCTTCCGGCGGCATGAAAACGTCGGGCAGCAGTCGACGAATTCGCGACTCGATACTTTGCTGCATGAGCTTGGCCTAATGGATCGTTTATGCGAGACGAGGGAGGCGTTTGAGGCTGCTTGCGATCATGGGATAGATTTCGTCGAAGTTAATAGGCGGATAGACGCCTATCGCCGAGGGTCGGAATCCTATCTGAGAAAGGCTCTCGGCGTCGGTAACGATAGCGCGGCGAATGACGAAAGTCGAGACGCGGAATCATGATCGAGATTAAGAATAAAGCCCGTTGCAGTGGGTGCGCCGCCTGCGCGAATGCGTGCCCGAAAAACTGCATTGCTCTCGAATTCGACGAAGACGGATGCGAGTATCCGGTCGTTGACGTCGAGCTTTGCGTTGAATGCGGGATGTGCGAGCGCGCGTGTCCGGTACTTGCCCCCGTGGTGGAAAAACCGCATGCCCAGAGGGCGTTCCTCGTGCAGCATCGCGATGCGGATATTGTGCTGCAAAGCACGTCGGGCGGAGCGTTTACGGCGCTGGCCGAGGTGATGCTTGACGCGGGCGGAATCGTGTACGGCGCAGGCTATCGTGACGGCACGCCGGTAGTCTCGCATTTCGGCGTCGAGCGAAAGCAGGATCTGGCTGCTTTTCGCAACAGCAAGTACGTTCAGAGCATGATCGGGCTCATGTTTCGCGAAGTCAAAACGCAGCTTGACGAAGGCAGGGAGGTTCTTTTCAGCGGTACGCCGTGTCAGGCCGAAGGTTTGGTCGCTTTCCTTGGAAAGGCGTACCCCAACCTCGGCGTGGCAGACGTCGTATGCCACGCCGCCCCGCGCCGCCCTGTTTTCACGGCGTACTTGGAGTGGCTAGCGGCTTGCTTTGGGGTGGAAGCCTCACAAGTGAGATTTCGAGACAAAGCGAGATTCGGATATCGCTACTCTAGCATATGCGCCTTCGAAAAAGGTGTTGAACAGCCATTTTATTCTGCGGGAGTCGAAAGCGATCCGTACTTGCGCGCCTTTTTCAACAACTTGTCGGATCGAGAGATATGCTACGCCTGCCCTTTCAAAAAGCGTTATAGGGTGAGCGATGTGACGCTGTGGGATTGCTTCGACGTAGGTAAGTTCTTACCAGAATTGAACGATAACAAAGGAGTGACCCGCGTGCTTGTGCAGAGCGAAAAGGGCCAAGCTCTGGTGGATTCTGCTCGGACGCGGGCTAAAGTCGTAGAGATCGATGCCGATAGGGCGGTCGATGGCGTTCGCGAGATGACCTGCTCTGTTTCAAAGCCTGAGCAATGGCAGTCGTTTGCCGCAGACGTGCGAGCTCTCGGCGGCTATGAGCTTTTCGAGAAGTGGTTTCCCGATACGGCGGTGATCAAGCTAGAGCGATGGACTCGCTTGGGCTGCGAGCGATTGGGAATATACGACGGCGCCAAAAGGATTGCAAAAGGGATCTTGGGAAGGCGCTCTTAAATTGAGCGCGCATCAAAAGACCGTCCGTCTTGTCGGGGAGTGCTGCAAGGAGGCTCATTTGGGGCGGACGAACGATTGGTCGAAACTCGTTGTGGGATTGGCGATCTTGCTGTTTGTCGTCGGATATCTCGTGAGGCCCGATTCCGTTACGAATGGGCGGGTCGGATATCTCATCATGTTTGATATTCAGGGGTGCCATTCGTTCGACACGTGGTTGACGTTGGATTTTCCGTCAAAAGTCTACGCTGCCTTAGCGTATGCTCTTCCGCTCGACCTAACCACTTTAGGAGCGTGGGACATCCTGATCGCGTTTGTCGGAGGAGCCATTCTTCTTGTTCTGCTGTCGTTTTTTACCAGCAAGGAGAACTATACCCTTATAGAGGCCGGCCTTGTTCTTGCAGCTGTTGCGCTCTGCGGCGTGTACATCTTCATGCTGAACAAAGATTTTTTGCAGTTCCTCGTTTTTCTAGGAGCCTTTTTCATAATCGCGTCGCGCCTTTCGGTTCGAGGGAAGCTGATAAGTTGCGCGGTACTGTTCGCTCTCGAATTTTTTTGGTGGCGACAGTATTACCTCATCGTGGCGGTGTTTTTGGTGGGACTGTATTTTGCGCTGGGGCACGCTTGCTCTAAAGCGCGGAATACGCGCGCTAGAGTAACGATGTTCGTTGTCGTGGCCATTCTTGGAATGCTTGCTTTTTCGACCGTCCTTTATCTTGCCTCCCCAGAAAACTACGCGGCAATCGTGGGAAAGCATGGTGTGGACCGGGAGGAATACACGGTCATGATGGCTGCTTCGGGCATCGCTTCGCTTATCGACGTCACCTCGTCGTCCCCGCCTTACTTGTTTGTGGCGAATTGGGTGGTTAATACGACGAGGCTTTTGTTTCCCGTGGAGTTGTTTTTGAAAGGTCCCTATTATGCCGTATTTGCCGTCTATCAACTTGGCATCAGCTTTTTTGCGGTTCGCGCTTTGCTTCACGTGAAGCGCTGCGACCGAGAATCGCATCTGGTGCTTGCTTTGTATTTTGCCTTCGTGCTCGCCTCGGCAACGTTTGAGCCTGATTTCGGTTCGTGGGTAAGGCATGAAACAGCTTGCTTGCCCGTGATGCTCTTGGTTGTTTCCATAGGTCGAAGGGGAACTCTTTCGGGCTTGACAGGGCAAGAAAAGAAGGAAGGGAAGCGGAGTCCGTATGGCTCGTCCGTTGGTTTCAGTAATCGTTCCAGTTCATAACTCCGTAGACACGTTGGGGCAATGCGTTCGCTCGTTGCTGTCGCAGACGTATGAACGCTTGCAGATCGTTCTGGTCGAAAACGGTTCGCAAGATGAAAGCTATCAGATGTGCTTGCGACTTGGGCGCCAATCGTCGAAGGTCGCGGTTTACTCTACGGGCGAAGCCGATGTCATGCACGCGCGAAACCTTGGCATTGAAGAATCGAAAGGATCGTTTGTGGCGTTCTGCGACGCAGACGATTGGTATCGTCCGCATGCTATCGAGCGGCTTGTCGAAAAGGCGCAAGAACACGATGTTTGCATCGTGAAGGCGGGGTACGACAAGGTTGTGGCTCCGGGAATTCCTGTAGAAATGCATCGATCTTTCGTGTCGCGCGATACGGTCGTGCGGCGAGATGAGTGGCGCTACGAGGATTATGCTCGATTTTACAATCCACATAGATACCCGTTTTCGAGCAGTCTCTGGGCATCGCTTTACGAAAGGGGTCTCGTTCTTGCCGCGCCACTGGAGGCAAGAAACAACGGCTTGCGTCGGGGCGAAGATATGCTGCTCAACGCGTTCCTTTACGAAAGCGCCGAGACGATCGTCGATATCCCCGATCGTCTTTATTGCTACCGTCTTGGCGGTGTTACGTCAAGCAATGAGCGCTTGATAGACGATTTGTTTCTCTATCGGGATAAGTTAAATAGGATTTTTGCGGACAAAGTGCCCGTTTCCGGCGAAAAACTCAACGCGGAATTCGATTCTTATCTTTTGGCAATCGCGCTTAAAAGATATCAGAATTGTTCGTTCCTCACGAAGCGGGACATGGTCGAGTTCTATCAGACTTTGGTTGACGATGAGCGCGTTTCTCGCGTTGCGCACCGCGTTTTGGCCCGATTAGGCAGTGGGGACGATCTCGTAGACTCAATCGCTCGTCTGCTGAACGATTGCGATGCAGCTGGTTTGTTTGAGCTTGCCAAAAGCACGTACGGGAAGCGGCGAATTGTCTTGAAAACGGGAAACAAAGCAAGCAAGTTGCTCGTACGTGTCATGAAGGGCTATGTGGAATGAAGACCGTTCTTTTGGTTGACGACAGTGCAGTCGGGCATCATCTTTCCTATATGCGGGGGATTGCGGGTATTGATTCTGACACCATTCATCTTGCGGCGCTTGCCCCCAAGGGTTTTGAGATTTCGGAGATCGAAGTTTTTGAATCGAGGTGGGCGCCTGTCCATCGAAACTTTTTGCGTTATGGTATGTGGCTTCGCGAGATACATGACACTGCTGTAAAAATCAACGCCGACATAATTCATTTCGTTAATGCGGATGCTTTGCGCCCCTTTTTTGGTGTTGGGTTGGAGCTGTTTACACAGGCAACGATGGGCACGTTTCACAACGTCCAGCACTCTTTTATAAGGGAAGCAAGCTTGACGAGGAATTTAAATGGTCTCGATGTTGCTTTAGTGCATGCTCGGTTTCTGGCAACTCACTTTAGATACATCTCCGACACTTCGGTCAAAATTGTCGACTACCCATCATTCGAGATCGAAGCTGCCGACAGAGAAAACGTATTCAACGACATCGGATGGGGGCTCGATAAGGGCAAACTGACGATTGCTTGCCTCGGGGCTACTCGCATGAACAAGGGGATCGACATTTTGCTCAGGGCGCTTCAGCGGGTTGACATGCCCTTTAATCTTTTGATTGCCGGTCAAGAAACCGGGGTGAGTGAGGCACTTATCCGCGAGCTATCCGACTCATATGAAGATTCAGTCTATCTGCATCTCTCGCACCTGTCTGAGAATGAGTTGGTTTCTGCCGTGTGGTCTGCGGACTATCTAGCTTTGCCTTACCGAAAGACGCACAACGGAATAAGCGGGCCCTTGGCTTTAGGGGTTGCGGCAAAAAAAGGTATTATCGGGCCAGATCACGGAAGCTTAGGTACTGTTATTACCGATAACCATCTAGGCTATGTTTTCGAGACTGAAGACATAGCAAGTCTTGCCAACGCCATCAATAGGGCTTTGGTGAGCAAATTCGAATACGATGAGGTGGCGAATGCCTATAGAAATCGATTGACCGTTTCAAACTTTAGACGGAATATGCTCGATTTGTACGAATCGCTCTAGCGTATGAAAGATATGTTCGGCAAAGCGGTTGCTATTGCGAAAAATAATAGAGCGTTGCTTGGCAATATCAGCGGGATGTTGTTGGTGAAGGGAGCGGCCGCGCTCGTCGTTTTCTTTGCGCTCCCCGCTTACATTCGCTATTTTAACGATCAAGCCGCCCTTGGAGTTTGGTACACGCTTCTTGCTGTTCTCAACTGGATGTTCTTCTTTGATTTGGGGATTGGAAACGGACTGAGAAACAAGCTGGCCTTCTCCCTTGAAAAGGGAAGCGCAGCAGAGTCGAAGCGTTACATTTCGTCGGCGTATGCGCTGATCGGGGGATGCGCTTGCCTGCTGTGCGCAGGAAGTTTCTTCTTTCTTCCTATTGTTCCTTGGAGCGTCGTCTTCGGTATTTCTCAACAAGCGGTTGACCAGACGACGCTTTACGTCAGCGTTCAGATCGTGTTCGTCGGCGTGCTGCTGCAGTTTGTGCTGAAGCTCATATCTTCGGTGCTCTATGCAATGCAAAAGTCCGCCATGCCAAATGTTATGGCTCTGATATCGAACGTTGCTATCTTGGTCTATGTGGTATCGAATCCCGAAGGCGGTCTTGATTTCAAGCTGATAAGCCTTTCGGTCGTAAGCGCGATCGCCAACAATGCGCCCTTGCTTGTTGCTTCGATCGTTGTTTTCGGGAATCGGTTGCGAAAGGCACGTCCGAGTTTTCGATACGTGAGCGCATCGTATGCGAAAAGCGTTCTGTCGCTTGGCGCGGTTTTCCTGCTCTTGCAGATCGCTTCCTTGGTGCTTGGCTTTACCAACGAGTTTCTGATTGCATGGTTGTCGGGGGCAAGTGATGTCGTTGAGTATCAAGTATATTTTCGCGTGTTCTCGCTGTTCAGCACAGTGGCCCTTTTGGTGTACACGCCACTTTGGTCTGCGGTAACGCAGAAAATGGCACAAGGCAATTATGCATGGGTGGATAAAGCCCATAATGCGGTTTTGCTTCTTACGCTTGTGATGTTCGCGGTGATGCTGCTAATGATTCCTCTATTGCAGGCAATCGTCGATATATGGCTGGGGTCAGATTCGATCCACATGGTTTTGAGTTATGCGCTTGCATTCGCCGTTTCGACGGGGTTGGTGATGTGGAATAACGCGAATTGCTACATTGCAGATGGCCTTGGTTGGCTTAAGCCGCAGCTTTTTTTAATGACGACGGGCGCCTTGCTGAACATTCCTCTCGCATGGTTTTTGACTGACGCGACAGGATCGTGGATCGGTGTAGTGCTCGCGAACTGCATTTCTCTTGTGCCCATTTGCGTCGCGCAACCCGTCTACATCAAAATACGTCTCAAAAAAAGCCGCATGTATCATTCCGGGTTCAAATCGTAATGCTGCACCTCTCGATATGCTTTTAGAGCCGTTTGCTTTCAATGTATCATCTTCGTGCGCTCGTTATCGAATCAGTCATCTCGATTCGAAAATTTCTTTCGCTCTTTTCAGGGCAAGTGCGTACCGGGCCGGAGGAAAAGGCATGAGGCCAGTCGCATGCCTTTTCATCGACAGAAGCAAACACCAGGCGCTCGTTGGTAAGGCGGTGGTGGGATGGCTCGCAATTGCAGAATGAAATTCGTGAGGGAACATTCACCGAGCTAGGCAGCTTTACTGCTGCTCGCTGCAAATGAGCTCGCAGGCGCTTTCGACGGTGAGGGAGCAGTAGTCCAGCAAGCAGGATATGAGCCTGATGGCTTCCGGTTCGGCCGCGTCGCTTTGGGCTAGAGCCAAAGTAAGTGCGGACGCTCCCGAGAGCGTCATTTGCACATCGCGGATTTCGTCAAAGGCTTCGAGCGGGGTGTCAATCTGTGGCTTTCGACGAAACATGAAAATCCTTATCATAATCTAAATTTTAATATTTATAGTCTGAATATTCAGATATTATATCGTATATTCAAACGAAAATGAAGTAGCAATATGGATATCGCCTTCTTTCGCCTTCGATCTGGCATAATTTGTTCGTAATCTGATTGGAGGGTGGTCTGTTGGCATCCATTCGCTACTACAAGCTTTTCGATATGCTTGCTCGAAGGGGCTATAAAAAGACTGACCTCAAAGCGGAAGTCGGTTTGTCTTCGACGACGCTTGCCAAGCTCTCCAAAGGCGAGTCCGTCACTACGGACACCATCTTGCGCATCTGCGAGCGGTTCGACGTGCAGCCGGGCGACATCATGGAATACGTTCCGGATTGATGCGCTCGCTGTTTTTGCGGATCCGTGCGCCGCGCGAAGGGCGTCGGGTGTAGGCGATGGCGGTCCGAAAGCCCGCATTAAGTTTCGTTCTGAAATCGGTCTGCGTTGTCGGGCTCGGAGCGACGCTGGTCGCCATATTCTTGCTGACCGAGCAAACACCTGAGCAAACCTCGTCTTTGTCCGGGCTGGCTGTCCGCTTCATTGCCGACGGAGTCGCCTCGCTCGAGGCGGCGGTGGCCCGCATCGGCTCCGATGCGCTCAGCGGCGCGTTCGTCTGGCTGCAAGCGGCTGGCGTGAGGCGTTGGGCGCATACGGCCGAGTTCTTCGCGGTTGGGTTGTTCTCGAGTCTTACGTCGCTTGCGGTTTTCGGGAGATCGAGGCGGCTTGCCCCTCTTGCGATCGGGTCGCTGGCGTTCGGCGCCGCATGCTCCCTGTTCGATCAGACGCACAAGCTTTTCGTTCCTGGGCGCGAATTCGACGTGCAGGACCTGCTCTTCGACGCGTTCGGCTACGTTGCCGCCGTCGCCATCGTCTTCGCCGTCGGGGGAGCATGCAGGATGGTGCGGCGACGACTGTCGGCGCCTCCACCAGGTCGGCATCTGCGCGATCGCGACTAGCGCATGCCCGCATTGCACCGCCAGCAACGCTTTGCGCATAAGGGACGCGTACGAAGCGGGGAGGGGTCCAAGGAGAAGCTGAAACAGCAAAGGCCGGGAAATAATCCCGACCTCCCGGTTACCTGCGCCGCCCGACCTGGATGGCGAAGCCTCGAAGCACGCCGTCCTGGGCACCGCCGGTGATTCATATGATGCGAGGCGCACAGCCCGCGCGCAATAGGATCGACCTTGCCTTTCGTCCGGATTCCAGCGGTTCGCGCACGGGCTTCGCAAGCCCCTCTACCTGATGAAGTTCGTCATCACCTTCGGTTCCACGTCGGGGGCGGGCACGTTGGCCGTGGCCTTCAGCAGCCAGGCCATGTTCCGGCCCAGCACGCGCATGATCTGCAGGCCCTCTTCGTCCTGCCGCACGTCCTCGGCGCTCTTGCCGTGCACCATGGGCCAGTAGTTCGACGACACAACGGGCATGCAGTTGATCTGGAAGTACTTGTTCACCTGGTCGATGGCCGGCGTCGTGCCCGCGCGGCGAGCGGAGGCCACGGCCGCTGCGGGCTTGAAGCGCAGGTTGGCCGAGGCGGCGTAGAACATGCGGTCGAGCACGGCCAGTAGCGCCCCGTTCGCGCCGGCGTAGTACACGGGCGTTCCCACCACGATGCCGTCGGCGGCCTCCGCCTTCTCGATAAGACCATTCACCACGTCGTCGTCGAAGATGCAGCGGGCGTCGCCGCGCTTGGCGCAGCCGCCGCAGCCGATGCATCCGCGAACGGGATCGCGGCCTATCCAGGCCATCTCGGTTTCGACGCCCTCGGCCTCGAGCGCGGCCGCCACCTCGGCGAGCGCGGTGTGCGTGCAGCGTTCCTCGTTCGGACTTCCGTTGATCAGCAGAACCTTCATGGGCATGCCATCCTCTCGTCTTTGACGCTTCTGTTCCTCTTGTATTTCAGATTAGCAGATGCTATGGCAGCCCGACACCGATTGTAAACAACGACCAGATCCATACGCTATACTGGCCGTATGGACGACACGCAGACAAACCCCCTCCCGCCGGAAGCGAAACCGGCGCAAGAACCCCCGGCAAGCGCCTCGCGCACCTTCGACGACGCGCCCATCGGCGTGTTCGACTCGGGCTTCGGCGGCCTCACGGTGGCGCGCGAACTGGCGAAGGCGCTCCCGAGCGAATCCATCGTTTACCTGGGCGACTCGGCGCGCTGTCCCTACGGCCCGCGCACGCTGCAGGAGGTCGACGGCTTCGTGCAGCAGATCGGCGGCTGGCTGGTGGATCGCGGCGTGAAGATGATCGTCATCGCCTGCAACACCGCCACGGCGGCCGGTCTCGCGCATGCGCAGCGGACGTTCCCCGTGCCGGTTATCGGTGTGGTGGAGCCGGGCGCGCGGGCGGCTGCCATGGCCACGAGGAACAACCGCGTTGGCGTCATCGCCACGAAGGGCACGGTGGAGTCGAACGCCTACACGTCGGCCATCCGCCACCTCGATGCGGGCATCACCGTGTTCTCCACGGCCACGCCGCGCTTCGTGGAGATAGCCGAGCAGGGCATCCGCATGGCGGAGGGCCCGCTGGAGAACTACACGTCGCTCGCCTCGAAGGTCTACATCCGCCCGGCGTTCGAGGAGATCGCCCGCGAGTACCTGGAGCCGCTGCGTCGCGCGGGCGTGGACACGCTCGTGTTGGGCTGCACGCACTTTCCGTTGCTCAAAGCGCTCATCGGCGGCGTCATGGGGCGCGAGGTGGAGCTCATATCGTCATCGACGGAGGCCGCGCGCGACGTGGCCGAGATCCTCGGGCGTCGCGGCGCCTACGCGCGCGACGGTCACGAGGCGCGCTACGAGTTCTTCACGACGGGCGACGACGTGGAGGAGTTCCGCAGCTTCGGCAGCCGTGTGTTCCGCGAGCCCATCGACACGGTGGCGCACGTCGACTTGGTTTGAGAACGGCGCGGCGCAGGCCCGCTGGCAGAACGTATCGAGGGAAGGGAAGACCTGCATGAAAACGGTGGTGTTGGCCACGAACAACGCGCACAAGGTTTCCGAGATAGCCACGGCGCTCGATTTCCCCGGCTGGGAGTTCCGCACGCTGCGGGAGCTGGGCATCGAGTCGGATCCGGCGGAGGACGCCGACACGTTTGAGGGCAACGCGCGCATCAAGGCCCGCGCGGCGCACGAGGCGTCTGGCGGGCTCGCGGCGTTGGCCGACGATTCCGGTTTGGAAGTGGACGCGCTCGACGGCGCGCCCGGCGTGCATTCGGCGCGCTACGCCGGCGAGCCGTGCGACGACGCCGCGAACAACGCCAAGCTGCTGGAGGCGCTCGCCAACGCGCCTGACGCCGAGCGCGCGGCGCGCTTCGTGAGCACGCTCGTGTTCGTCGACGAGGACGGCTCCGAGACCGTTGCGCGCGGCACCATCGAGGGCCGTGTCGGCCGCGAGGCGCGGGGGAGCGAGGGCTTCGGCTACGACCCGCTGTTCCTGCCCGACGTGTTCGGAGGCGACCGCACGCTCGCCGAGGTGAGCCAGGACGAGAAGAACGCCGTGTCGCACCGCGGCAACGCCCTGCGCGCGCTCAAGGACAAGCTGGTCTCGATCGTCTGATTGCGACCGTCCGAGAGTGCGCAAGCGCATAACATGATATAAGGAGATATAATTAGGGCAACGAAATCCCCAACCGAAAGGGGTGCGCCCTATGCCCGATGGAACCGCCAACGCCACGAGCATCAGCACGTTCGTGGACATGCTCAACAGCGTCACCTCCACGCCCACCTCCTCGCTCACCGCCTACCTGCACGCCGCCGTCGTGCATGGGGGCGTGCTCACGAAGACGGCGCTCTTCTCTTCGGACGAGGCGGCGAATCTCTACGACGATCTCGCGGTTCCATCGGTGCGTGACGCGCTGCAGGACTTCTCCCTGCTCATGGTGGCCTACTGCGCCTCGCACACGGCTGGGACCATCTACGGGGACTGCTTCAACAAGCTCAACGGCAACACGGAGCTGGATGCGTGGTTCGCCGCCCACGGGCAGGAGGTGGGCAACGCGCTCGCCGTGCAGCACCTGCTGAAAGAGGTGACGTGGGACGATCCGCTGGCGTCGGGTGCGACGGTGACGTGCCAGCAGCTCATCGCCCGCGACGGCTTCACCGCCGAGCTCAAGGAATGCTTGGTCGACGACCGGTTGCTGGGCGCTTTGGTGGGGGCGGCTCCTTCCGGTTCGGTCGTTGTGCCGGTCAAGCTGCTCATGCTGCTGTTAGAAACGTGGTACGCCGCCGATGCCGAGATCCAGAAGCTGCGGCTCAAACTTCTCGACGCCACAAAGAACCCCTACTATTCGTTCGTCGCCGGCTACGACGAATACGACTGGCTTGCCGGCATTGCGGCGGCTTTCAAGACCGAGGGAGCGGAATACAAGACCCTGCAACCGTCCGTGCGCCTCGCCATGGTGAGCGTGAGGACGACGTCCTCGCCGGACAGCGTGCCCCATGAGACGTACTACAACGAGTACGGTCCCATCATCCCCTATTCCGGCGGCACGACCACCACCTACATCGGTGAGGATATGAAAAGCTGGCTGTCCAGCAACTCGTCGGACTACTTCGTCAACACGAACCCGAACAACACCACGAGCGAGCACCACGGGGGCTGCGTCAAGGCCGGCACGCTCATCATGGTGGCCCCGAACGTCTTGGTTCCCATCGAGGACATCGCCGAGGGCACGCCGGTCTACAGCGTGGGCGGCGCGGTGAGCTTCACGTCGGCGGAGCTCGTGCGCAACGACACTGTCACGGACTTCTACGCCGTCAACGACGACGAGCCCTTCCTCTCTTTCGAGCACCCCATCCTCACGCAGGACGGCTTCAAGTGCCTTGACCCCGATACGGCGCGCATGATCTCGCCCGACGCCCCGGTGTCGCTTCTGCGCGTGGGCGATGTGGTCAACCGCGCTCGCCTCGACGCGGACGGGACCGTCGTCTATTCCACCGAGGTGGTGCGCCGCATCCGAACCGAGCACGTGGAGGGCGTCGTCAGCTACGACTTGCATTTCAAGGAAGGGTACAACTCCTACCATGCGAACGGGTACGCCTGCCTGCTCAACTACCCCGCGCTCACCGTGGCGAGCGCCGAGGAGCGTTTGTCGTACCTGTTCAACCGCGAGGAGCGCCGGGGCATCCTCAAGCGGCTCGCCGCAGACGACGCATTGCGCCGCATCGTGGGGGACACCACGGTGGCCTATCTCGAGCAGATGGTCGCCAACCCCATCCCCGAGCTCAAGGTGGCGGAAAACGGCCTGCTGGAGGACGGCGAGGCGCCTCGCCTGCGCTTCCGGCGCGTCGTGTTCGACGACGGGCCGGCATGCTCGTCTCCGTCGCCCTCCGTGGCGGACGGCCTGTCGCTATATCGAAACCGCCTGTTCGGGTCTCGGGACGCGGAACCCCTCGACATGGAGCGGCAGGGGCGCCGCGTGTTCTTCTCGCTGCCGTCGTCGTCTGACGGGCAACCCGGGGCGGGCGTGTTGAATCTGGTGCACGACGGCCTCATGGCGAAGGGCGCGCTCATGGAGAACGGCACCGTGCGCCGGTTCACGGCCTTCAACGACGATCAGTTCGCCCTTCGGGCGAACGGCGAGCTTGTCGGCAAGCTGGCCATCGAGCACATCGAGGACGCCGAGCGAGCGGCTTCGGCTCCGGCGGTCGTTCTGTACCTGCTCGATCCCGACACCGGCTCTTACGCGCGCGCTGCGGGGTGCACCTGCTCCATCGGCACGAGGACGCTCGCAAGCTCGTCGGGAACCGTGACGCATCGCCGCTGCATCGACGTGAACATCCCGGTGCTCGGCACCCAGCTGCTAGGTTGCGCGCGCGTGCCCCTGCCGAACCACGTCTATTTGCTGTTCGACGCCCTGTTCATGACCGCCTGCGAGGACGGCCGCCTGGGCGAGACCCACGGCATAACCGCCGAGCTGATAGAGGACGACGACCTCGAGCGCTTCGACGCGGCCATCACCTGCCAGGGTTGCGCGGAGCCGCCGCTCGCGCACCGTCTGTACGGCCTGCCCAAGCCCCTGCTCGAGGCCCGGCAGGAGGAGGACCTCGTGAGCGCGCTCGGGCTGTGCGTCGAGGAGCTGTACAGCCTGCCGGCGCCCGAGTCGCTGTCGGCCATCCACCAGAACAGCTTCGCCTCGCTCATGAACATGATGTACTACCGGGCCGACGATGCCGTTCTGGAGATATTCGGCCGCACCCGCCCCACCGTGGGAAAGGGCGGGGAGCTGAGCCCGGAGGAGGGCGCCCTGGCCGACGGGCACGGCGATTTCCTGAAGGACGATTTCGCGGTTGGCTATACCTGCAACTCGCTTCAAGCGTGGGACGACGAGTACCTTAAAGATCTGTTCGCCTCCATTCCCCAGGCATCCGAGAAGCTCGACTACTACCTCAACGGCGACGACGACCCGGCCACGTTGGGGGCTTCGGCCGATTACGGCGCCATCATGTCGAAGCTCAACGTCATGCACTACCGAACCTGCATTCCCGATCTTGCCAAGTACGCGAACGACTCGTCTCGCAACTGGGGTGCGGAGCTCTACGCGTACGGCCTGCGCGAAGAGAACAAGAACAACCGCGGTTTGCTCTGCAGCTTGGAAGATCAGGCGAATGGCGACGTGAAGCACGTGTCCAACATGCTCGACGTGCTGGACGCCGCTTCGCAGGTGCAGGTGGGCGAGCGCACGGTGTCCTATGCCGCCGCGTACGAGTCGGCGATCTTCGACTGTCAAGCGACCTGCGCGGCGCGCATGTTCAGCTCGCTGCCCAGCCACCTCGCGCCCGACGATTTCATGCCCGCCGCACGCGATTTGGCGGGGCAGCTGTACGACGCCGCCTTCAAGGGTTCGAGCTACTGCGGCTCGCAGCTTCCCGACGCGCTGGCCGCCGAGGTGCGCCAAGAGGCCGAAGGCATGAGCCGCGACGACTACATCGAAGGCTCGGCCTCCACCATCAAGGCCGGTTTGATGGCCACGCAGCTGGGAGAGGACCAATGGTTCCGTTGGATGAACACGAGCGGCACTGCCAAGGTCGTCGTGTTCATGGGCCTGCTGAGCGCGGCGTCCATCGTCGCGCTCATATACTCGACGCCGGAGTCTTTGAACGGCAAGGAGCTGACGAACATCATCGCCACCGTTTTGGAGACCTTGGGCGGCGCGGCGGACGTGTATTCGCTCTACAGCTTGCACAAAATCGTGAAGGCGAGCGATATGACCGTCGAGGACGTGCTGCAGGCGCTCGAGTACGCGGAGAGGGGCCTGCCGCCCATGAGGCGTTTCGCGGACGGCGGCGGTGATCTTGTGTTCGACGACACCGTGGACAACATCGTGAAGGTCAAGGGCTTCAAGCTGACGAGAGCCTTCCTGAAGCTGTTGAACGTGGGGCTTTCGGCCGTGTTCGCGTACCTTTCCATAGTCGACGTCATCGACGGGTGGGAGAGCGACACGCCGGCACGCCGCGCGTTCGCAGTTATCGACGCCGTGGCGAACACCGTGTTGTTCGGGGTGGCCCTCATCGAGCTCGTCGGCCTCGCCTGTCCTCTGGTTTCCGCGATTGGCGGGGTGTGCGTGGTGGTGAGCATTATCTGCCAGGTTTTCCTGCTGTTCCTGCCCAAGAAGCACGAGCCGTCCACGTCGGAAAAGTACGTTGCGAACGTGGGCAGGCCTTTTATCGAGCGGCTTCCGGCACCGTCGCAGTTCTACTTGGAGAAGAAAAAGCTTCTGGACGATTACGCCAAGGCTTCCAACCTGGCCGGCATGAGGCTCGTCGTCGCATAGGGAGGGAGGAAGGTTCGGGCCTGCGCATTCCGTTGACTGCCGACATCGGGATGGGCGAAGGGTTTGCGGGAAACGTTTGGTCATGCAGCGAGTCGCCGCTGCGGGACGTTGCACGGATGCCGTAGGGCTGCTGGGATGCTGTGAGCGGGCCGTCGCTGCAAGAATTCTCTCGCAGCGACGGCTGTTCTGCTATAATACCCGTTGCTGTTTCGGCGTCGGGGCGTGGCGCAGCTTGGTAGCGCGCCTGCTTTGGGAGCAGGATGCCGCAGGTTCAAATCCTGTCGCCCCGACCATGATGCACTCGCCAACGACGGTAAGGGCTTTGTGCGATATGCGTTTCGCTTAGATACTACTCACCGTCTAACAGATCCTCCCTTGTCAACAACCTTGAATAGCCGCCTAGATGTGAATGGGTTAAACGGTTAACCTATCTGCGGTTTTTGTCACGCTGTTTAAATCTCTTCCATCGTTTCGCGCACACTGCCCCATGCTATCCGCTCGTTCGGTGCATAGAATCTGGCCAGCGGGGAATGCGTGGTTGACGTTGCTCGCCAAGATGATGCCCGAGCGAGAGCGGTGTGCAAGGAGGAGAAAGTGAGCGAGAATTTCGAGTGGAAAACGGTTACCGACGAAGAGACGATCATCAGAACTCATGCGTGGTCGCCTCCGGGGTGCCATCCGGTGGGGTGCGGACTGCAGCTCCATGTGAAGGACGGCGAAGTTGTGAAAGTCGAAGGAGATCCGTCCCATCCCATCACGCGGGGCGCGCTTTGCCCCCGTTGCTTGGCGCTCAAGGAGTTCATCTACCACCCCGACCGCATCGTCCACCCTATGAAACGTGCGCGCGAGGATCGCGGCAAGAACAAATGGGAGCAGGTCACGTGGGATGAGGCGTACGACATCATTGTCACGAACGCAAAGAAGATCATCGCCGAGCACGGCGAGGAGTCCATCATGGTGTTCGGTGGAACGGGTCGGCAGGCGAACACCTACTATCCTCTCATGGCGTTCATGGTGTTCGGCTCTCCGAATGCCTGTTATGCGCAGAGCGGCTGGTCGTGCTACGGTCCCCGCGCTACGATCACGGCCCATCTTATGGGTGGGGGCTATCCCGAGATCGACAACGCCTGCCGTTATCCGGATCGCTACGACCATCCTGGTTGGGAGGCTCCTAAGTATATCCTGATGTGGGGAAAAGAACCTCTCAAGTCTAATCCCGACGGGTTCTGGGGGCACTCTGTCATCGATCTCATGCGCAGGGGAACCAAGCTCATCGTGGTCGATCCGCGCGTGCATTGGCTTGCCAGTCGCGCCGAGCAGGTTGTTCAGCTGCGTCCGGGCTCCGATACCGCTCTGGCTCTTGCCATGCTGAACGTGGTCGTTGAGGAAGACCTGTACGATCATGATTTCGTCGATAAATGGTGTTACGGGTTCGACGAGTTTGCCGATCGGGTGAAGCAGTACACGCCGGAATGGGCGGAGCCTATCACGTGGGTCAAAAAAGAGCAGATCGTCGATGTTGCCCGGAAGTTCGCAACCAGCAGGCACTCCGCTTTGGGATGGGGGCTCGCGGTGGATCAGAACCCCAACGGCGTGCAACTTGCGCAGTGCCTTCTAAGCTTGATGGCGATTACGGACAACCTGGACGTTCCTGGTGGATGCACCTTGGGAACGCCTATCGCAGGGGATGATGATCCTGCGCGCGATATGGCCACGTGGGGCTTCGAGTCGGGAATCCTGAAGCCCGAAGTATGGGAGAAGCGTCTCGGCGCGAAAGAATATCCGGGATTCAGCATGATCATGAATCAATGTCATCCCGACTTCACCTTGGACGTCCTCGAGTCTGGGAAGCCCTACAAGATTCACATGGCCTATTTCCACAGCTCGAACGTCGTGTCCGGCGCAATCGCTGCGCAGCCCGATCGCTGGTACGAGGCTCTGAAGGACATCGATTTCGGCGTTGCCCAAGAAGTGTTCATGAACCCGACGGCCATGGCGCTTGCAGATGTGTTTCTGCCTTTGACGACGTTCGCCGAACACGATGGGCACGTTCAGCCTCATTACGGGTTGAACGCTGCATTCGAGGCTGCCATCAACAAGGCCGTCACCGTCGGGGAATGCAAATGCGATATCGAGATCATGATGGATCTGGGCAAGAGGATGCACCCTGAGTACTGGAACCAGTACGAAGACGTGGTGGATTACCTCGAGAAGCGAGTTATTCCGAAGGGCATGTCTTTCGATGCGTTCCGGGAGGCGGGGGTGCTCCAGCCGCCCGAGGTCTACCGTAAGTACGAAAAAGGGATGCTGCGCCCCGATGGCCAGTTGGGCTTCCTGACCAGCACCGGTCGCTTCGAGCTGTATTCGACGGCATTCGCCTCGTTTGGCGAAGATCCGTTGCCGTATTACAAGGAAGGCCCCTTTACTCCGATCAGCCGTCCGGATCTTGCCGAGGATTTCCCCCTTATCCTTACCACGGGTGCGCGCACCTACGTCTCGTTCCATTCAGAGCATCGCCAGATCCAGAGCCTGCGCGATATGGTGCCCGACCCATTGCTCGACATCAACCCCGAAGATGCCGAGAGGCTCGGGATCAAAGACGGCGATTGGGTGCTCATAGAGAACCAGTTCGGCGGCTGCAGGCAGCGGGCGAATGTAACGTCGACCATTCTGCCAGGTGTCGTGCATGCCATGCACGCCTGGTGGTATCCCGAGAAAAACCCCGAGGCGCCCAGTCTGTACGGCGCGTACGAATCCAACATCAACACGCTTCTTCCGAACGGCTACATTGGCAAACTTGGATTCGGCGACACGTTCAAAGCCAATCTTTGCAAAGTGACGAAAGACGAGAGGTAGGGGGAGCTATGCTGGAAGGATATGCGCTGTACGTTGATTACGAGTTTTGCTCCGGCTGCAAATCGTGCGAGCTGGCATGCAAAAACGAGCACGGCTTTGGACGCGAGGAATGGGGTATCAAGGTTTTAGAAGACAAGCCTTGGAAAAAAGAGGACGGCCATTGGAATTGGAACTATATCCCCGTCCCGTCGGATCTGTGCGATCTGTGCGTTGAACGGTTCGAGAAAGGGCAAGAGCCTTCGTGCGTGCAGCATTGTCAGGCGAAAGTCGTTGAGTTCGGAACCTACGAGGAGCTGGCGGAAAAGATGGCCGGCAAGCGAAAGAGCCTCATCTTCCGTCCGTAGGGCATAGATCGCCTTCGTCGTTGGATAGCAAGGGAAGAAGGGCGGGGCTAAGCGGGAAGCCGCTTAGCCCCGCCCTTCGGTGTGTCATCGCAGAACCATGCGCGAGGCGCGTGCGGCAAGAGCGTGCTTGGAAGCCAAGGCCGAATTCCCCTGGCGGCAAAACCTCAATTACTCTGATACCCCAGATCAGATATTGGTCAGGTCGCTCAAATAGTGCACGATTCGTGAACGCGTTGACGGATGAAACCGCGCGCTCGCCTTTTTATAATCGCCTCAGTTGGACCGTGTGCGCATTGCGGCAAACGAGATTTGCTGAACCCTGAACCAAGCGTATCGATTGCCGGCGCATAGACGTTTTCAACATTGCGAGGAGATGGGATTTTGCTCGAAATCCAGCCCGTCTTACTAGTCATTGAATCGAGGGGTATTATGGCAGAAGCTAAAGTGTACGGTTATCGCTGGGTTATTCTTGCTCTGGCTTTTCTGGTGCATTGCGGATTGCAAGTGGCGATCCTCATCACCATGGGTATGGGCTCTTTGATGATGGGGCCCGATGTCGGTTTGAGCGTCACGGAGTTCTCGATGATATCGACGATGCCGTATTTAACGGGTTTCCTGTTCGGCATCGTCGGTGGGGCTTGGGCCGACCGCAAATCTATTCGCGTCGTGATGATATCCGGTTTGTCGGTGGCGGTGGTCGGCGGCCTAATGCGTACGGTGAGCATGTCGTTTCCGGTTTTGCTTCTCGCAAGCTTCCTATTGGGATTCGCCCTCGCTGCGCTCAACGCGAACTCCGCGAAGCTCTTCAGGCTGTGGTTTCCTGGAAAGTGGACGTCCATTGCCATGGGTATCTATATCTTGGGCGCGACTGCGGGCGGCGGCGCAATTGCGATGAAGGTCGGCCCGATGCTGACCGATCCCCATACCGGGTTCATGATCGGTGCCGGCTGCGCGATTGCCTGCTTGGTCCTGTGGATATTCCTCGGCCGCACGTATCCAGGCGGGGAAAACGGCGGCGAAGCGGCGGAGCCGATGACCAAGTATCTGGGCGTTGTCCTGAAGAACAAGTACGTGTGGATCATCTCGTTCGTCATGTTCTGCGCGTTCGGCGCGAGCATTGTTGAGAACAACTTTCTGACGGCTGGGCTGGTCGAGTACACGGGCGATCCCGGCGTCGCCGGATCCGTGTCCGCGGCCAACATGATCGCTGTTGGCGTGGGCGGCGTCGTCATGCCGATCCTGCTTGGCAACGTCAAAAAGCTCAAGCCCGTGTTCTTCGTTGCAGCACTGCTCATGGCGGTCACCGACGTTTTGATTTTTTGGCTGCCGTTCGGTGCGATAACGTGGGCTATGGTGATTCTGCAGGGCTTTTTCATGGGCGTTATCTTGCCGATGGGAAAGACGCTCCCTGCGCTCATTCCCGGGGTCAGGCCCGAGCATCTCGGTGCCGTCGGAGGCATCCAATCCAGTTTCCAGAACCTGGGCGCATGGATTCTTCCCGCGTACATCATTGCTCCCGTTGCGACTTCGGTAGCTGGTGGAACGCCGTTGTCTCTGATGATCGGCGGGGGCATCGCCGTTGCTCTTGCGGGGGTGTTCATCCTGTTTCTCCCGAGCGACACGGGAACAGTTGTCAAGCTCGAGGAAGGGAAGGTGTCGGAATAGCGCGAATCGGCTTCTAGTTTCTCAAGGATCGGGCCCGGCCGTGCAAGCACGTTGCCGGGCCCGATTGCTTCCGGTTCTACCTGCCAAGTTGGCGAGCCTAGGAGAGATCGACCCGATCCTTTCCCCTGGCGGGGGCATTTGGATCGAGCGTCATCTCGCCTGTCCGCAGGTTTCCTGCGGTCTCGGCTTTGCAGTTCGGGCAAGTTCCCGCTCCTGCCGGAACCTCGCCGCCGCATGATTTGCAGAAAATGGCGGCTCGATAAGAGAACTTGCCGCATCGGTTGCACTTTGAGCATTGGTAGCACATGCCTGCTCGCCCCTCCTTTCGAACGGTATCGAAATCGATGATCATGCTAGAGGAGCGACAAGGCGCGTTCATTAGACAACTTGCTCAAAGTCCGCCGTTTTTTCTACCAGGGCGTTCGTTGTTCGGCGAACGCGCGTTTCCTAGAATTCAAGGTAGGGTTCAGCACAATGGGCAAAAGACGAGAGTTAGAGGAGGCTTTGCATGGCGCTTGAATACAACAAGGAGCTTTACCGGGACGATGTGTACCAATGGCAGGAAGGGGAGCTAACCGCTACGCGCACGACCGCATGGGGAGGGCCTGGCTGTCATAACGGATGCGCGGTGATCTACTATACCGACAAGGACGGAAAGCTGGTCAACATCGAGGGCGATCCAAACAGTCCGTTCAGTCGCGGCCGCCTCTGCCTGCGCTGCCTGAACTACGTCGAGCAGATCAACAGCCCGACGCGTTTGCTTCATCCTATGAAGCGCGCTAAGGAGGATCGCGGCAAGGATGCATGGGAGCAGATCAGTTGGGACGAGGCGCTTGACATCATCGACAAGAACGTCAAGCGCATCCAACGCGAGTACGGACCAGAGTCTATTGCCGCTATGATGGGCACGGGGCGCAATGTTTGCTGGCAGTGCCCTGTTATCTGCTATTGGGCCTTCCAGTCGCCGAACTTCTGCCTTGGCTTCCTGTCCGGCGACGCTTGCATGTTGCCGCGCTCGACCCTGAATTTCGCTCAGAACGGCGGGGCGCTGATCGCCGATATGTCGCAGAGCCATCCCCTGCGCTATGAGGACGATCCCGAATACGAGATTCCGAAGCTAGTTATTATGTGGGGGAACAATCCGGTCGTGTCCAACTCCGACGCGTTCCTCGGCCATTGGATCGTCGACGTTATGCAGCGCGGCGCTAAGACCATCGTGGTCGACCCCAAGCTGACTTGGATGGCCTCTCGCGCCGATGTCTGGCTGCGCCTGCGTCCCGGCACCGATGCGGCTCTGGCGATGGGTATGACCCATGTTATCATCGAAGAGGATCTGTACGATCACGATTTCGTGTCCCGTTGGTCGTACGGGTTCGACGAGTTGGTGGAGGCGGCAAAGGAATACACGCCCGAGAAAGTCGCCGAGATCTGCTGGGTCGATGCAGAGGACATCCGCAAGGCTGCACGCATGTACGCCGAACTGCATCCCGCAGCCATGCAATGGGGTCTGAAGGTGGACCAGTCTCCTACGGGCATTCCCTGCGCCCAAGCGATCAACAACCTTGTTGCCTTGACCGGCAACTACGACGTTCCCGGCGGAAACATCCAGACCGACCAGCCGTATCGTACCGACATGGCGTACAATTGCGGCCTGCAGGACGTCCCCGAGGAAATTCGCGCCAAGCGCATCGGCGACAAGATCTCACCGCTTCACACGTTCGGCTTCTCCGCAACGGCCATGAGCGATATGATCTTGCACGCGATAGAGACGGACGATCCGTATCCCATCAAGATGATGTGGTTCCAGTCCACCAACCCGATCGCGAACATGGGCACCGAGGCCCCGCGCGTTTACAAGGCCCTGATGAAGCTCGATTTCGTGGCCGTGGCGGACATATTCATGACGCCGACTGCGATGGCCTGTGCCGATTTGGTGCTCCCTATTGCGATGTGTCCCGAGCGCAACAGCTTCCGCACCTGGTACACCCCGATGCGAGCTATCACCAAGGTCTGCGAGGCGCCGGGCGAGGCTGTTTCGGACGAAGAGCTTATCGTCAAGGTGGTCGGCAAATGCAATCCCGAGCTGCTCGAGCGCTTCGGCATCCACGACGACGTGGAGCTACTGGACTTCTTCTTGCGCGAGCGCTCCGACTACGGGGGACAGCTGGGGCGTGACTTCCATGATTTGAAGGAAGAGGTCTTCAACTACCCCGAGCTGCCGTACAAGAAGTACGAGAAGGGGCTGTGCCGTCCCGACGGCTCGGTAGGGTTCATGACGATGACCGGGCGTTTCGAGTTCTCCATCTACCCGTTCAAGCAATGGGGAATGCCGCCGGTCCCGTATTTCGAGGAACCGCCCGAGAGTCCGTATTCCGACAAGATCGACGAGGCTTACAAGGAAGAGTACCCGCTGGTTCTGACCACCGGAGCCCGCATGTGGCAGTATTTCCACTCCGAGCACCGGCAGTTCCCGCGCATGCGCCAAATCCAGCCCGACCCGCAGGTTCGCATGAATCCTGAGACGGCGGAAAAGTACGGGGTGATAGAAGGCGACTGGGTTTGGATCGAGAACCATCGTGGACGTTGCCGCCAGAAGGTGGTCTTCGACGTGACGTATGATCCCCGCGTGATCGCAGCCGACCATGGCTGGTGGTTCCCCGAGCGCGACCCCGAGGCTCCGAGCCTGTACGGCGTGTTCGACTCGAACATCAACAACCTTACCTCCCAGATGCAGTTTGGGGAGACGGGCTACGGAGCACCCTACTGCTGCCTGATGTGCAAGATCTACAAGTGCACGGAGGAAAACAGCAAGGTCTTACCTGGCGTTCAGGTCACGGAGTTGGGGGGATGGGAGTACGAAATGGCACAGCCCAACGTCCGTGAGGCCGAGAATGCCGACGTGAACGGCAACGAGCTGAACGAAGCCCTGTATGCCGGTCGCGGTGACGAGTAGAAGCCTGGTCAACCCTAAAGGAAGGAGGCGTTTGCATGTCGACAAACGCTTTGGTTATCAACTATGAGTACTGCACGGGGTGCCACACCTGCGAGGTTGCCTGTCAGGTTGAGCATAATCTTGCTGCGGGGCAATACGGCATCAAGATACTGCAGGATGGTCCACGTCAGCTCGAGAGCGGGAAATGGGAGTACAATTATCTTCCGATGCCGACATCGCTTTGCGACCTGTGCGCCGACCGCGTTGCGGAAGGTCGATTGCCGAAATGCGTGCACCACTGCCAAGCGGGCATCATGGACTTCGGAACCGTTGAGGAAATGGCCGAGGTCGTTGAGGGGAAGCCGAACAGCGTGATGTTCAGGCTGAAAGACTGACGGGGCCTCGTGCCCAAGCGAACGGGCCCCCTGTCCCGCAAGCTTGTTGAGCGAGGGCGATCCGGAGTCATTCCGGATCGCTCTCGCGTTCCTTGTTTCGCAGTGATCAGGGGAGCCGGGTGATGGTGTCGCGATTGCGAGGGCGTCCTATGAAGACGACGATGGCGCTAGTATTTGATGGCTTGAACAGGGAATACGTCTGCGAAAAAGGCGTGTCTTACAAAGCGGACGGCATAGCGCTGTCTGTCTATTCGCTTCCGACGGGCGACGACGGGGAGTTCGACGACGGGGTTTTCGTCTTAGACGAGCGTGATGTGCTTGAGAACGTCTCGACGGTCGATGGAGTTCCTTCGAAAAAGATAATTTTGGTCTGTCCTCCAGGATACTCTCCGTCGGTGGCGTACGCGATAGCCGTTATAGCGGACGCTTCGGCATCGGAGGTCGTCGGGGTTGTGGAAGATACGCTGCATCGTTGTCAGGAGTGGTCGAACGACTTGATCGCTTGCGCGTTGGAGGGATCTTCCCTCGACGAGCTCGTAGCCCGTGGCCACGCTGCCTTGGGAAACCCCATGCTGGTACTGGACAGGGCCCTGCGCGTGAGGGCATGCACAGCCGACGATGTGATGGATGACGAGTTTTGGACGCCCCTCGATTCAAACACCCAGGCGTTCTCGGGTTCAGCCGATATGCCCGGCTTCGCCGATTTTCTCAAACTTTTCGACAAAGGCAGGGTTGTTTCCGATTACGTTATGGCCAATGGGGAGAGGCTTGCCGCGTGCCGCACGCGGCTCATCGGAGAAGACTTTCTTTTCATCTGCTTGATTGAAAAGAACAGGGAGGTATCGGACGGGGATGTTGCCTTGCTCGAGCTTGTATGCGCCATGGTAGAGACCTTCCTTGTGGGAGCAAGCGGCAATGCGGCGCAGGAAGGCATCGGCTACGGCGGCATGCTTGTGGACGCGTTCGAGGGCAGGCTCGTTAGCAGCATCGAGCTCGGCAATCGCATGAGGGCTTTGGGCTGCAACTTGAAGGAGAGGGCAAGGATTATCGTTTCCGCGCCTCGCAAAGGATGCTTCAACGATAGGCAGGCGCACCGCCTTATGGGGGATGTTTCGAACAACTTCCCCTTCGGGAAATGCGTTTACTATGAAGGCTTTCTTGTGTTCTTTGCCTCGTACGATGGTGGCAAAGGGCCGAATGCGTCCGATTTTCGACGGTTCGGCGTATTCCTTGAAAACAGCAGCCTGATAGCGGGCGTTTCGGAGGACTGCCCGAAGACGGTGCCGCTGCGGGAATTGTATCAGACTGCGCGGCATGCGCTGAATATAGGACGAAAGGCGATGCCCGACACTAGCCTTTTCTTTTTCGCCGAGTGTCGGCGGTACTATTTGTACGAGGTCTGCTCTACTGAAGGCGATGACGATTTCTACGCGCATCCTTCGATCAAGGTCGTCGCAAGCCACGACAGGGATTCGAAGAATCAGTTGTACCCCGTGCTGAGATGCCTTGCTCTGAATGGGGGCAACCGCACGAATACAGCCAAGGAGCTGTACATGCAGCGCAATACCTTGCGGTCGCGGATCGGAGACATCGAGTCTCTTTGCGGAATCGATTTGTCCGATCCGTCCGTTATCGCCCATATTCGACACTCCATCGTCTTGGAGGAGTACTGCGGCAAAGGGGCTTGACGTTCGGTAGCTGAACCGGGGGTGCGAAAGATGATCGTGACGATGGCCATGGTTCTCGATGGCCTCAGCAAGCGTTTCGAGTGCGCAAAGGGGACGTATTACATGCCCGGGTGTCCGGTTGTCGGAGCCCGCTTGATCTCTGATTGCCTTCCGGGAAGCGAGGGGCGCGACCTTTGCAATGTGAGCTGCGATCCGGTTGAGGCTCGAAGGCCGGGTGTCTTGAGCGAGAGCGTCGTCCTCGGTTTTCCGACGTGCGAGCAGGGTGCTCCCTGCGCAATCGCCGTATCGGGCATATCGAACCCAGCCCAGCTCTGCAACGAGGTTGCGAGGGTGATCAACGCCTACACCATTTGGGCCAATGATCTGCTCGAGCTCGACGTCCACGGTGCAGGTCTCGAGGAGATGGTCGACTATGCCCATGGCTTGTTCGAGAATCCCATGACCATTATCGATCACAATTACCGGGTGATAGCGTACTCGAGAACGGACTGCATGGACGATTGCCTGTGGGTGGCCGCTACCGAAGGGGAAGACGTCTTGGGCGGCTCCGGGGTTCCTGCAACCTGCATTGAAGAAGCCGGCTTCTTGGGGTACCTTGAAGAGCTGAGGGCGCGTGGCGTGCTCCATGATTTCAAGACGGCCATAGGCACCATGGTTACGGCTTGCCTTGCAAGGAGCGAAGACGACGGCCTTGTTGCGGTGAACGTGATAAGCAAGAACAGGCCCGTTACCGACGGAGATCTCGAGTGCTTGAGGTATTTTGGGAAAATCATCGGTTCGAAAATGAGGGCGATAGAGTTCACCTGGCAGGATTCCTCAAACTGCTACGATGCATTGCTTCATGATGTGGTGAGGGGCAACCTTGTCAATGCGGACGACTTCAGAGCCAGGCTTGGCGAGAAGTGGATCAATGTGCTTCCGAATTTCACCGTTCTCGTCATAGCTTCGCAAACGGGGCTTCTCCAGTACCATCAGCTTTGTCGGATCGAGGATGACCTGATAGGCGTTCTTCCCGATGCGCGTTGCGTCATACATGCGCGCACCCTGATCTGCTTCATAAACCATATCGGAAGGCTCGACCGCAGCGAATGGGCGGCTTTTGAGCTCTACTTGGAGCAAGGGGGCTTTGTTGCCGGCGCTAGCGATTCGCGCGGCGACGACTGCTCGCTCCACGACCTTGTTCGGCAGGCCCAGATTGCTTTGCGAGTGGGTCGGCGGCAGTATCCCGAACGGATTGTACTCGATTACGATGACTGCAGACGATACTATTTGTTCGACCTCTGCGTGCAGCGTGGGGATTGGAGGCGCTACCTTCATCCGTGCTTGGAAATACTCGAAGAGCACGACAGGTGTTCGCATGCTCCGCTGATGCCGACGCTCGAATGTCTGGTGGCGAATTACGGCAACAAAACGACTACCGCGGAGGATCTGGATATAAAGAGGAATACGCTTCAATATCGCGTTGAGAGAATCGAGCAGCTCTGCTGCATCGACCTTTCGGACGCCGCCGTGTTCGATCATGTTGCGACGTCGGTGGCCCTGCGGGATTTTGCCCGTGGAACCGAATGTTGACAGAGGGGTCTCTTGTTTGGCTTCCTGCTCGAAATAAACCCGAGTCGCGACCACCTTGCTCGATGAAAGTAGCTGGTTGGCTCCCGTATCATTCGATAGGGCGAGGCGGGATCGAGAAAGGTTTGCGTCGAGGGGGCTTTTCCGTCGCATGCTCTTGCAGAGCTGGCCATGCGCCCGTATGCCAAGGTTGGAGACGATAACAGAGTAGAAGGGATCGACAAATGTGTTTTAGACCAACGGCTATTTCGATGGAGAGAGCTTGCCCGAGCTGTGGGGAGAAATGCGGTTCTGCGGATACCGTATGTCCCCGATGCGGCGCCGGGTTGCCCGAGGCCCTCGCGGCTTCCGAAATGCCGGGCACTCCCGGCATGCCGACGGCTCCAGGCGTCCCCGCGGCGCCGGGGGCACCTTCTGCGCCCGGCGCCCCGGCAGCTCCGGCAGCCCCCAAGGCACCGGGTATCTAAGGAAGGGCACGCCATCAGTTCAGCCCCTGGTCCACGTCGAAGTAGCCGGCCCAGGGGTCGGGGCCGGCGGTGCGGGACAAGGCGGCTTCCAGATCGATGCCGTCGGGGGTGATTTCGTCCAGCTCGTCCCATGTTATCGGCATGGACACCGGAGCGCCTGGTCGTGCGCGCAGGGAGTAGGGGGCGACGCTCGTGGCGCCGCGGCCGTTGCGCATCCAGTCGATGAATATCTTGCCGTTGCGCTTGGCCAGCCGCACGTTGCTTGTGTAGCGGTCGGGCCACTTCTCGGCCATCGTTCGGGCTATGCGCCGCGCGAAGTCGTGGAACGCGTCCCACGAGGCGGCCGGCTCGAACGGCACCACCACGTGGTAGCCCTTGCCGCCGCTCGTTTTCAGAAACGAGCTCAGCCCCAGATCGTCCAGGAGGCCCTTGAGGTCACGCACGCCCCGGCGCACCTGCCAAAGCTCCAGCCCCTTGTCGGGGTCGAGGTCGAACACCATCATGTCGGGGTGCTCGAGCTCGTCCACCCGGCTGCCCCACACGTGGAACTCGATCGTGTCCATCTGCGCCTCCGACACGAGCCCCACGGCGCTGTCGACGTAGAAGTACTCTTCGTCCTCGCCGTCGCTCGCAGGCACGGTCGCGGCCACGACGCCGGCGGTGTCGGCTCCGGGATGCTTCTTGAAGAAGCACGCCGATGCCGCGCCGCGCGGGCAGCGCACGATGCTCAGTATGCGGCCGCCCGCGTAGGGCAGCATGCGCTCGGCCGTGCGGGCGTAGTAGCGCGCCACGTCCTCCTTCGTGACGGCAGGGCTTTCGAACAGCAGCTTGCCGGGGTTCGTGATGCGCACGCCGTCGACGCGCACGTCCTTGTCGGTTGCTTCCATGGTACGCTCCGATCTCTTGCGGGGTTGAGGGGTCGCGGCCGGCGCCTCGGCGGTTTCGCGATGCACGTCGAGCGGGTCCTTGTCCGTGCGCAGGCCCTGGTAGCTCGGGTGCCTCAGCAGGCCGTCCTGGGTCCATTCGGCGAACTTCACCTCGGCCACCAGCTTCGGCTCGAGCCAGACGACGCGCTCACCTGCCCTCGGCTTCGGAGCCTGCGCGAACGGAGGGTCCGTCCGCTCGAGGCCCGCGAACGCCGCGAGGAGCTCGCGCGATTCGGCCGCGCCCAGGCCCGAGCCCGCCCGGCCCGCGTACTCCAGCTCGCCGTGCTCGTAATGGCCCAGCAGAAGGGAGCTCACCCCGCGCACCCGCTTGGACGATTGCGTGTAGCCGCCGATGACGAACTCCTGGACGTTGCCGCACTTCAGCTTGATCCAGTCGCCGTTGCGCGCACCGCGGTAGGGCGCGTCGGCGCGCTTGCCCACGATGCCCTCCAAGTGAAGCCCGCACGCCGCGTGCAGGCTGTCCTCGCCGCGTCCGGCAACATGCCTGCTGTAGCGGACGTCGGCCGGCGCGTCGGCCATCAGGGCCTCGAGCACCTCCTTGCGCTCGGAAAGGGGGCGGTCCCGCAGATCCTCGCCGTCCAAGGCCAGCAGGTCGAACACCATGTAGGCGGGCTGCGGTCCCTCCGGGTTTCGCAGGTAGCCTTGCAGGGCCTGGAAGTCCGTGCGACCATCCTCGTCCGCGACGACCAGCTCGCCGTCCAGCACCATGGCCCGCCCGTCCGCCCAGCCGGCCAGGGAGGCGGCTATCGTGGGGAACCGGTCGGTGTAGTCGTTGCCGTTGCGGGTGACGAGCCTCGCGCTGCCCTCTTCCACGAACGCGAGCATGCGGTAGCCGTCGTACTTCACCTCGTAGACCCAGCCGTCGCCCTTAGGCGCCGAATCCACCAGACGGGCCAGCTGCACGTCGGCGTGCGAGAAGGGGTTGCGCGCGAGCTTCCCGTCCGCGCCCTCGGCTATCTCCGCCATCGTGCGCCCGGTGCGCACGCTCGTGTCGAACGCGGCCACGCCGTCATCGGTCCGCTCGCGCCCGTCCTTCTCTTTGATGAGGAGCCAGTCGTCGGCGTCCTTGCCCGGCTTCGCCTTCAAGCGCACGAGCACCCAGGCGCCTCGAAGCCGCTTTCCGTCCAGCTCGAACTTCAGCTCGCCCTTGCTCAGGCCCTCGTCGACGTCGCCCAGGGGCTCCCAGAAACCCTCGTCCCACAGCATCACCGTGCCGCCGCCGTACTCGCCTTTCGGGATGGTGCCCTCGAAGTTGCGGTACTCCAGCGGATGGTCCTCCACCCGCACGGCCAGCCGCTTGTCGCGCGGGTTGTACGAGGGCCCCTTGGGCACCGCCCAGCTCAACAGCACGCCGTTCCATTCGAGGCGCAGGTCGTAGTGGTCGCGCCGGGCGCGGTGATGCTGCACGAGGAACCGCAGGCGATCGTCCTGTTGCCCGACGACGCCCGCAGGCTCCGCGGTTCTGTCGAAGTTCCTCTTGCGGTTGTACGCGCTGAGATCGGCGGCTTGGGGCATGGCGGGTCTTCCTCTGTCGCGGGCTTCGACGCCGGTACGGCGTCCGTCGCCTGTCGAGGGTAGACGATCCGTCCTCGCCGCAGCGGTTGCGAACGATATTGGCACCGGGGCGAATAGGCGTGTTCGACACGGCGTAACGCGGGCGAGCGCCGCTTTCGCACGGCAGGGGAGCCCGCCCGCGCTAGAGGACGGAGGGTTGCTCGTGGAATGCTCGGTGAATCTCGCCCGCGAACGGCGAACTTGCGGTACAATAAGCGCCGCACAAAAACGCGGGTGTGGTTCAATGGTAGAACCTGAGCCTTCCAAGCTCATGACGCGGGTTCGATTCCCGTCACCCGCTCCACGAACTCACAGGTCAGAGCCTAAAAACTCTGGCCTTTTTTATTGCATCGACGCGTCGAATGTGGGTCCTCGGGTATTCACCATGCCGTCCGCCTCACGGATGTACGTCTCTTTTTGCATCACGAAATAATGGCCGTAATCGACGTTAAGGTTCGTGCGGCCCGCGGATCGCGACGTGATGGTGAAGCCCCCTCCTTTCGCTTGCCGGAAAGTGCCATATCGGTCCCGCAAGTTCTTTTGGGTAACATAGCTGATGCCGCGCTCTTCGCGCTATTTCTTGTAGCTCTTTGCCAATCGGCATGGTTACATCTTGCCTCCGCATAGCAGTTGGTATTTGCAAGGAGCCTCACGCAGGGTTGCAGTTCATATGCGTGGGCCCCTTTCTTTATTCTGACGTTTTTTCCGAGCTTCTTTCTTTGACGACTCCTTTTCCGATGTTTCTTTTGAACTGCTGCTTTTGACGAATTTATCGTATCTTTTATCAACCAAGCTTCGTACAATTCCGGGAATGACATATGAATACAAGGAGATGCAGGCGACCACCAAACATGCGGTAGATGCAACGCTTGAAGCAAAAGACACAATTCCATCGTTGGAAGAAAATGCTTGGTACAAGAGGATGAAGCATAGCACCGAAGCCAACAAACCAATCACGATTGAAACGGCAGAGCTAAAATCGTTTCCAGAAATATAAAAAACGTCTCTGTTGATTGAATCTTCAAGCCTTTCGATAAGTCGAATTCCTTCACTTCTTTTGTCTTTATCGGCGATGGCACTGACTGATTCTTTGCGCTTCTCAAGTACTTCAATTTTCTTCAAAACCCTCGTTGCCTTGTCACGAGAGTATAGGCCGGATATTATCGCTGCTCCTATTACCGCAGAAGCGCTGATGATGGAAATTGCAACGTCCATAATGACTTCCTAAATCTAGGCTTTTCTATTACATTAGCGGCCGAGCGCAACATCGCGTTACAGTGCGCTCTTCTTGGCGGCTTTTCTGCCAGGCGCCCTTCCAAACGTATAATATAAAACCATTAAGGTAATATTAATACGTTTGAAGGGAATACATGGAAGAGGGAATGACGCGCAAGGGGTTTCTGGTGGCAGCAGCGGCGGCGAGCGCAGCGGCTTTGGCGCCGACTGCGGCATTTGCGGTGGAGCCCGGGGTGGAGAGTCAGATCGGCAAGATCGACGTTGAGGCTGTTGAAGGCGTGGAGGCGCTCGCAGGGAGTGGGTGGGCCGAGGCGGCAGAAGCGGGTTATCCGATTGACGTCGTTAAATCGCATAGCGGGCTGCACTCCATGAATGCGCCCGGCTACTTCGTCTTCACTGGGTGGGACCCAGAGAACGATTGGGTTGGCGACTTGGGTTTCGGATTTTTCAACAACGAGTTTTTTGTGAGATCGCAGCGGGTTGATCTTTGGTCGCAGGAAATCAGCATCAACGGCGAGCGGATCGTCGATTGGATTATCGAAGAGGGGAGGTCCGGCGCCTGGAGCTATCGGAAGTACGCGAATGGGACAGCGGAGTGCTGGATTCGCCGGAGTTACGATGTGCCCATGTCGGCTTGGTCGGCGTCGAGCTTCTACCCGCAGGGATATTCGGCGAGCGGGGACTATTGTGCTCAGGTTGATTATCCGTTTGCGTTCTCAGAGCCTCCATGTGAGACGTTCAGTATGCTTGGAGTTGAAGGTGGATGGTGTGAGGTGTTTTCGCACTCGATTCGTCCGAACACTGCAGCGACCTCGGGATATTATCAAGTGTATCGCACGAGCCTACCAGAGGCGATGACGATCGGGTTGAATTATTCGCTGAGCGTTCGAGGAACAATCTCCTAGCGTTTTTCCCCGACTAGTCCAGCACGGGGCTTTTCAGGTGCACGTACCATTTGGGCGGGTCGCTGTGCTGGTAGGGCACCTCGTAGTAGAGGTTGGTGTAGTGCTCGCCGTTTATCGCTATGTGCTACTGCGTGCCGGTGCCATGCCGGTCGCGCAGGGGATGCGAGTCGAGCACCTTCACGTCCCACCGCCGACAACCCATGATTATCCTGCGGGGTTCGACCTTGCCGCGCTCGTCGGTGCACGATATGACTTTCACGTACTTCTTCATACCGTATATGATACATGCGTTCGTAGATTTGTAGCTGACGTTGCGCGAAACTTGAAAAGCCGGACATTGCCGGTTTCGATCCGCCCCGAGAAACACCACGGCCCCGCCAACCAGGCGGGGCCGTTTTCGTGCTTGCGCCGTCGCGGGAGGGAGGATGCGGCGGCGCGAGGGGAGGGGTTGTCGGTTACTTGCCCAGGTACTCCTTGGCGTCCTTCACGGCCAAACGACCGGAGTTCACGGCCCACGCGGCCTGCGAACCGGGGGCGAACTTCACGTCGTAGGAGTCGCCGTACAGGCCGCCCGCGTCGGATCCGCCCGCGTACAGGCCGGGGATGACCTGGCCGTCGACGTCCAGAACCTGGGTCTTCTCGTTCACCTTGATGCCGCCGCACGTGGTGTAGAAGCCGTCGGCCGTCTCGCAGAGCCAGTAGGGGCCCGCGTCCATCTTGTGCAGGTACTTGGCGCGCTTGCCGAACTCCGCGTCGGCGCTGGGGTCGTCGCCGTCCAGGCCCGCGGCGGCGTCGCAGTAGCCGTTGTACTGGTCGAGGGTCGCCTGCACGGCCGCGGCGTCGAGCCCGACCTCCTTGCATACGGCCTCGATCGAGTCGCCCACGTGGCAGCCCTCGGCCTTCTCCAGCACTTCGCGCGCCTTCGCGAGCGGCGTTCCGGGCGTGCCGAACGAGAACACCTGCCCGTCGGGGCCGTCCGTCTCCCAGCGCTTCATGTCCGCTTCGGTGAACAGCGCGAACGTCTTCTCCTGGTTGCGTACGCAGATGCCCGCGCCCGCGAAGTCGTCGAGCCAGAGGTCCTCCTTGCAGAAGCGCTCGCCTTTCTCGTTGAGCCAGAGAGTGGGCTGCACGCCGGCGGAGTACGCGTCGGTCGTCCACGTGGCGGTGACGGCGCCGATGGTGACCGGGCCGCACCACATGACCGTGCCCAGCCCCTCGGCGAACTCGGCGCCGGCGTCCTTGGCCATCTTCAGGCCGTCGCCATTGCGGCAGTCCATGCCGAGCGCCTGGATGTTGGCGTTCTTCGTCTCCGACACGCTGTAGAGCATGTCGGAGTTGTTCGCGTAGCCGCCGGTGCCCACGATGACGACGGGCGCCTCCACCTTGATGACGTCGCCCTTGTCCGTCTCGGCCAGAAGCCCCGCCACCTTGCCGTTCTCCATGACTATCTTGCGGCCGAACGTGTTGAAGCGCGCTTCCACGCCCAGCTTGTCGGCCTCCTTGCCGAAGCACTGCATGAAGTAGCCGCCGGGGCTGGCGTTGTCGCCCTTGTCGTAGACGTGCCACACCTTCGGCCCGACGCCGATGGAGATGTTGCCCTCGAACTCGATGCCGTGGTTCTCAAGCCAGTCGATGGTCTCGGCCGTCTGCCCGAAGAAGTTCTCGTAGAGCTTGTGCTGGGGGATCCAATGGTGGAAGTTCAGGCAGGTGTTGATGGCGTTCTTCACGCCGTAGGGAGCGTTGGGGTTGTACGCGCCGGCGAACGTCACGCCGCCGTCAGCCTCGGTGAAGTGCGTTTCGAGGCCCGTCATGCCCTCGGTGCCGATGAACGATCCGCCGTAGCCGTTCAAACGCTCGATGACGACCGGCTTCAGGCCCAGGTCGATGGCCTGGATGGCCGCCGCCGTGCCCGTGCCGCCCGCGCCCACGATGCACACGTCGGCCTGGATGGTCTCCTTCGGCTCTCCCAGCTCGGGGATGCTCCAGATGGCGTCGACCTGCGTGCTTTCCGCTGCCGGACCGCTTGCGACGGCGGGCTCGGCCTCGCCGGCTTTCGGCTCGGTTTCCTTCGGCGAGCAGCCGACGAGCGCCCCGCCGGCTATGCCGGCCGTGAGCACGCCGGCGCCTGCGAGGAACGAACGCCTGCTCAGGTTCTGCGTTTTCTCGAACATGGAAAACCTCCTTGACGAAATGCCCCGCGACAGCCGGTTCGACGCCCTGCGCCGTTCCGGCACCCCTGCGGGCAGCCGCCCTCCTGCGGCTTGGGTGCAGTATGTGCCTTCGCCGCGTCGGCCCGCAACGCTTTCGGGTTGAGCGAAAAGCTCAAGGTTGAATCGGTTGGATACAACCGGCCCTCGAAGAGGTGGCGTATAATGGAGTGGCTGCACGAAAGCGCTCAGAAGGGGACGGGAGGGGTCCTGCATGCTGAACGACAAGTGCGACTACTTCATCTTGGCGTACGACTCGCCGAGCTTCAGCGCGGCCGCCGCCAAAGTGCCCATGTCGCCGCAAGGGTTTACGAAAGCCATCCACAATCTCGAACGCGAGCTGGGCGTTCCGCTGTTCGCCACCGAAGGCGACGGCACCCGGCGCCCCACGCCCTACGCGCACGAGTTCTACGAGTACGCCAAGCACGTGCAGGCCGAGCGCAACCTGCTGCAGGCCTCCTTCGAGCGCATCGCCTCGAGCGGTTACGTGGAGATACGCGTGGCGTCCGCGCTGGGGGTGCCGGGGCTGCTCGGCCCCGACTTCCCGGGAGGGTTCGCCGCCCAGCATCCCGACGTGTCCATCACGCTCAACGAGCTGCCGGACTCCCTGTGCGAGGCCGTCGTGCGCGACGGCCTGTACGACCTGGCGCTCACCATAACGCCCACCGGGGGAGACTTCGCCACCTGCGAGCTGTACTCCTCGCCGGTGCTGTACTGGGTGCGCCGCGACGACCCGCTGGCCGCCAAGGAGTCCATCGACGCGCGCGACCTGGCGGGCCGCCGCATAGCCATACCCGGCCGCGAGTTCAAATGCTGCCAGCAGCTGTGCAGGCGCTTCGAGAGCGAGGGACTCGGCCAACCCGCCATAGTCGAGCATTCCGAGATATTCTGGATCTACGAGTTCGTGCTGCACGGCGGCGGCGTGGGCTTCACGCTGCCGCACCTGGCCAAGCTCGAGGTGTTCAACGGCAGCGACGACGTGGTGGCCGTGCCCATGGAGGGTTGCGCGTGGGGGTTCGGCGTGTCGCACCTCAAGGCCCGCACCATGGGCGAGCGCGAAGAGGAGTTCGCCGCGTACGCGGCGAACTGCGCGCGGGAATCCACCGCGCGCCTCCGGACGTGACGCCCCCGTAGGCACGTCTCGCGCGTTGCGCGCGTTTTCCCGCGTATAAAGAGCAACCCGCTTGCGCGGGTTGCTGCGAAGCTGCGCGGCCGGCGTGACGGGAAGGGCTAGAGCGCCTTCCCCCGCAGGTACGCGATGATGTCGTCCGACTCGTACATGGCCTTGCCGCCCATCACGAGGCAGGGCACCTGCTTCTTGCCGCCGATGCGGATGAGATCGTTCTGGTTTCCGGGCTGGAGCGTGTCGCGCATGTCCAAGTTGATCTTGTTATCCTGCATGAAACGCAGGACTTTCTGGCAGTAAGGGCACGATTTCTTGTAGTAGAGGGTGTGGTCTTCCAGGTAAGGCATGGGCGTTCCTTTCCTTATCGCTCGCAGAGGCTCTTTCGGCGATAACTATATGAACGGAAGCTTAATCATAATCGATAACCGGCCGTTTTTTGCGTTCAGCAGGCAAATCGTTTAAGAGTAGTACATATATTAAGAAAATATGATGGTGCGGTCCAAGGCGGCCCGGCGCACCCTTCACGCACGACGCTGGCGGCGGAAGCTTTCGGCCGCGCGAACGCCTGGCAACTAATTTTCAAAAACTGCTTCATATTTTTAAAAAGTATGGTATTATTAAAAGTTTTATATCGAAAAGATAAAAAAGCCGCATCCCTTCGGGGATGCGGCTGGCACATGCTGGTGCGCCCGGCAGGACTCGAACCTGCAACCGACGGATTAGAAGTCCGTTGCTCTATCCATTGAGCCACGAGCGCGTTTGGTTCAGCACCGGTATTATACCGTAAAACGCCTAAGCACATATGGAAGAGGCGGGAAAGGTTCTCGAACTATTCCCTGCGGAGAAACCGCACGTGAAAAACTACATTTTCCCATCACGCCGACCGGGGAAGACGCTTGCGCGGCCCGCGGGCGCTCCTGGGCGCCGGACCATCGATGAGCCGTTTGCGCCAGGAATGCATGTTTGCCCCCGTTTATGCATTCCAATTTATCAGCTTTCGCGGCGACGGGGGAGCGGGGGCTCGCTTCGAGGTGTGAAAAGCGTTGTTTCGTTCGATTCAGCGCTCTGTTGTGGCAAAGCAAATGTGATGAAACGGTGAATTTTGAGGTTGTTAAAAGCTACCGTTCACCGAAAAAGCACCCGATATCAAACGGGGTACGGTTTTGTTGCGGAAATGTGGTTGCAATTCGAATCGAACCGTGAGATTTTGGGCCTATCGAACGGGCAGACGGTGCGCAACGGCTGCCCTCGAGTCTGAAAATCTGGAAAATGCATAAAGAAAAGGAGGGTTGCAATGGCTGGTGTCAACGTTAAAAGCGAGATCAAGCCTTTGAAGCGAGTCCTGCTGCACCGCCCGGGCCGAGAGCTTCTGAACCTGACGCCGAACACGCTCGAAGAGCTGCTGTTCGACGACATCCCGTTCCTGAAGGTCGCCCAGGAGGAGCACGACGCGTTCGCCCAGGCTCTGCGCGACAACGGCGTGGAGGTCGTGTACCTCGAGGACCTCATGACCGAAGTGCTCGACCAGAACCCCGATGTGCGCGAGCCGTTCCTGAAGCAGTTCATCGAAGAGGCCGGCATCCGCACCGACCGCTACCAGAAGATCATCTTCGACTACCTGAACGACAACTACCCCAACAACAAGGACCTCGTGCTGAAGACGATGGAGGGCATCAACCTCACCGAGCTTCACACCGACAAGTCCAACTCGCTGGTGGACCTGGTGTCCGAGGCCTCCAAGATGGTCGTGGCCCCCATGCCGAACCTGTACTTCACGCGCGATAACTTCGCCATGATCGGCAACGGCGTGTCCATCAACCGCATGTACTCCGTCACGCGCAACCGCGAGACGATCTACGGCGAGTACATCTTCGAGTACCATCCGGACTTCAAGGACGTTCCGCAGTACTACAGCCGCTACAACACGTTCCACATCGAGGGCGGCGACATCCTCAACCTCAACGAGCACGTGCTGGCCGTGGGCATCTCCCAGCGCACCGAGCCCGACGCCATCGACGCGCTGGCCCACAACATCTTCAACGACGACACCAGCCCCATCGACACCATCCTGGCGTTCAACATCCCGAACAACCGCGCCATGATGCACCTCGACACCGTGTTCACGCAGATCGACACGGACAAGTTCACCATCCACCCGGGCATCATGGGCCCGCTGACCGTCTTCGAGATCACGCCGGAAGGCGACGGTATCAAGGTCAAGGAGACGTCCGGCAAGCTGGAGAGCATCCTGGAGACCTACATGGGCCATCCGGTCGAGCTCATCCCCTGCGGCGGCGGCGACCGCATCGCGGCCGAGCGCGAGCAGTGGAACGACGGCAGCAACACGCTGTGCATCGCTCCGGGCGTCGTGTGCGTGTACGAGCGCAACGACGTGACGAACGCCGTGCTCGAGGAGAAGGGCATCAAGCTCATCGTGATCCCCTCCGCCGAGCTGTCCCGCGGCCGTGGCGGCCCACGCTGCATGAGCATGCCCATTTGGCGCGAGGACTAGTTTCGCACGGGTCCGGCCGCCGGTCGGACCGCAACCCTTTGTCTTTTCCAGCCGAGAGGGGGGCCTTGGGTTCCCCTCGAAGGCTGAAAAGAGGCGGGCGGTTTCAACTTGGCGACGCCCGCCTGCACGGTTCGCACGAAAGAAAAAACTTGGCAAAGAACGACGAAAGGAATGAATTATGCCCACGAGCCTGAGCGGACGCAACTTCCTGAAGCTGCTGGATTTCACGCCTGACGAGATCCGCTACCTCATCAAGTTGTCCAAGGAGTTCAAGAACCTGAAACTGACGGGTACCCCCCATCGCTACCTCGAAGGCAAGAACATCGTTCTGCTGTTCGAGAAGACCTCCACGCGCACCCGCTGCGCCTTCGAAGTCGGCGGCATGGACCTGGGCATGGGCGTCACCTACCTCGATCCCGGCAGCTCCCAGATGGGCAAGAAGGAGTCCATCGAGGACACCGCCCGCGTGCTCGGCCGCATGTACGACGGCATCGAGTACCGCGGCTTCTCCCAGGAGATCGTCGAGGACCTGGCCGCCAACGCTGGCGTGCCGGTGTGGAACGGCCTGACCACCGAGTTCCATCCCACCCAGATGATCGCCGACATGCTGACGGTCGAGGAGAACTTCCCCCAGGGCCTCAAGGGCCTGAAGTTCGTGTTCATGGGCGACGCCGAGAACAACGTGGCTAACTCGCTCATGGTCGTGTGCGCGAAGCTGGGCCTGCACTTCGTGGCCTGCGGCCCCGAGGCCCGCATGCCGAAGGCCGATCTCGTGGCGCAGTGCCGCGAGGTTGCCGCCGAGACCGGCGCCACCATCACGCTCACCGAGGACGTCAAGGAAGCCTGCACGGGCGCCAACGTCATCTACACGGACATCTGGGTGTCCATGGGCGAGCCGGCCGAGCTCTGGGCCGAGCGCATCAAGCTGCTGGAGCCCTACCGCGTGACGAAGGAAGTCATGGCCATGGCCTCCGACGACGCCATCTTCATGCACTGCCTGCCGTCGTTCCACGACACGAAGACCACCATCGGCGCCGAGATCGCCGAGCAGTTCGGCGTGACCGAGATGGAAGTCGAGGACGAGGTCTTCGAGTCCAGCCAGTCCAAGGTGTTCGACGAGGCCGAGAACCGCATGCACACCATCAAGGCCGTCATGTACGCCACGCTCTCCTAAGTAAAAGCACCGACGAGGAAAGAAGGAGATAGCTATGGCATACCAGAAAGGCGAAGGCAAGTCCGTGGTCATCGCGCTCGGCGGCAACGCCCTGGGCAACACGCCGCAGGAGCAGCTGGAGCTCGTGAAGAACACGGCCGAGCACATCGTGGACATGGTGGCCGAGGGCATCAACGTCGTGGTCTCCCACGGCAACGGCCCGCAGGTCGGCATGATCAACAACGCGTTCGACTACGCCTCCACCCACGACGGCAAGACCCCGGCCATGCCGTTCCCCGAGTGCGGCGCCATGAGCCAGGGCTACATCGGCTACCAGCTCTCGCAGGCCATCCTGAACGAGATGAAGCGCCGCGGCATCATGCGCTCCACGGCCTGCGTCGTCACGCAGACGGTGGTCTACCCCGAGGACCCGGCGTTCCAGAACCCGACGAAGCCCGTCGGCGCCTTCCTCACCGAGGAGGAGGCCATGAAGCGCGCCGAGGAGACCGGCTACACCTACAAGGAAGACGCCGGCCGCGGCTGGCGCCAGGTGGTGGCCTCCCCGAAGCCGCAGCGCATCGTCGAGTTCGACGCCATCAAGGACCTCATGGACGACGGCTACATCGTCATCTCCACGGGCGGCGGCGGCGTCCCGGTCATCGAGAAGGACGACAGCTACCACGGCGTGCCGGCCGTCATCGACAAGGACCGCTCGTCCGCCAAGCTGGCCGCGGACTTCCGCGCCGACATGCTCGTCATCCTCACGGCCGTGGAGAAGGTGTGCATCAACTTCAACACGCCGGAGCAGAAGGAGCTCGACTCCATGACGGTGGCCGAGGCCGAGAAGTACATCGAGGAGGGCCAGTTCGCCCCCGGCAGCATGCTGCCGAAGGTGGAGGCCTGCATCGAGTTCGTCCAGCAGCACCCCGAGGGACGCGCGCTCATCACGTCGCTCGAGTGCGCCGCCGACGGCCTGAAGGGCAAGACCGGCACGGTCATCACGGCTTAGTGTTTCGCGGCGGCGGGCGCGGAAGCGTCCCGCCGCCGCTTTGGGGTATCCGCGAGTTGGGCGGTTATGCTTCCGGCCAGCCCGTTTAGGTTTCTCGTTCGCCAAACGTATTCACCTCGATCCTCTTATAAGGAGGGGTTCTCATGACCGAGAAAACGAAGGAAAAAAGCAGAAAGAAGCGATCTATATCTTCATTCACCATTCTGGCTATCATCCTCATCGTGCTGGCTGTCATCACGGTGATCATGGGTGCGACCGGAGTGGAGGGTGTCACGGGTGCGACGATCGCCAACGTGGCGACGGCACCGGTCAAGGGCTTTACCGACGCGTTGCCCGTTTGCCTGTTCGTCCTCGTCTTGGGCGGCTTTTTGGGTATCGTGACGGAGACCGGGGCTCTCGACGCCGGCATCGCGGCACTCGTGAAGAAGCTGAAGGGCAATGAGCTCATCCTCATTCCCATCCTCATGTTCATCTTCTCCATCGGCGGCACGACGTACGGCATGTGCGAGGAAACGGTGCCGTTCTACCTGCTGCTGGCCGCCACGATGGTGGCTGCCGGCTTCGACAGCGTCGTCGGCGCGGCGGTCGTCCTGCTGGGCGCCGGCTGCGGCGTGCTGGGCTCGACGGTGAACCCGTTCGCCGTGGGCGCGGCCGTCGACTCGCTGTCCGGCACGGGCATCGTCGTCAACCAGGGCACCATCATCATGCTCGGCGTGATCCTGTGGCTCGTGACGCTCGCCATCTCCATCGTGTTCGTCATGCGCTACGCGAAGAAGGTCAAGGCCAACAAGGGCTCCACCATCATGTCGCTGCAGGAGCAGGAGACCATGAAGGCCGAGTTCGGCGAGGCCCAGCAGGAGACCGAAGACGCTGAGGCGAACCCGAACAAGAAGCTCATGACGGGACGCCAGAAGTGGACGCTCGTGGTGTTCGCCCTCACGTTCGTCGTCATGATCGTCAGCTTCATCCCCTGGGAGGACTTCGGCATCGACGTGTTCAACGCCGGCGCCGCTACGGAAGAAGTGACCACGCAGGTGAGCGGCGACGATATCTCGGCCTCGTGGGCCGACGCCGCAGACGCGGGCGCGGTCGACGGCGAGCTGACGTTCACGGGCGAGGTGTCCGGTACCGTCACCGCCGAGGAGCAGATCTCCGACGGCTGGTCCGCGTTCCTCACGGGCGTGCCGCTGGGCCAGTGGTACTTCGACGAGGCCACCACGTGGTTCCTGCTCATGGCCATCGTCATCGCCGTTATCGGCGGTCTGTCCGAGAGCCGCTTCATCAAGGCGTTCATCAACGGTACCGCCGACATGATGAGCGTTGTGCTGATCATCGCCATGGCACGCTCCATCACGGTGCTCATGGGCGAGACCGGCTTGGACATCTGGATCCTCGAGAACGCGGCGAACGCGCTGGCCGGCATGTCGGCGATCATCTTCGCGCCGCTGTCGTTCCTGCTCTACATCGTGCTGTCGTTCCTCATCCCGTCGTCGTCCGGCATGGCTACCGTGTCCATGCCCATCATGGGCCCGCTGGCGAACTCGCTCGGGTTCTCCACCGACGTGATGATCATGATCTACAGCGCCGGCAACGGCCTGGTGAACCTGTTCACCCCCACGAGCGGCGCCATCATGGGCGGCCTCGCGTTGGCCAAGATCGAGTACTCCACCTGGCTCAAGTTCGGCGGCAAGCTGTTCATCATCCTGGGCGTGGTCTGCGCCATTATCCTCACGGCTGCGATGGTGATCATACCGGGTGCGGCTTAGGCGTTGGCCATGTTAGGCTGACGTAGCGCTCGCGCACGGAACTGCACTTCGAATCCCCCGCTTCGGCGGGGGATTTTTTGTGCGCGCCCCGTCGCGGCGATCCGCAAGCACGGTGTCTTCCGCAGGGGCGGGCTGCCGCACACCTGCCCTCCATATCAACGTTGGTTTGACATAGGGCGTCTGTTTCCGCTGTTAAACCAGCATTAACATTCCGCGGGCCAGCGCGTTGTCATCCTGAGCGAGCGGAGCGAGTCGAAGGATCCCGTGCGGTGGCCACCGCAAACCCATTAGGGTGGCACCCCACCGGCT
>NZ_JAASIO010000004.1:332692-346738 GCF_019731765.1 Gordonibacter massiliensis (ex Traore et al. 2017)
GTTGTCTTCCTGCGCTAGCGTAGCGATTCTATGGATCCGGTGGGGTGCAACCCTAACGCGCTTTCGGTTGCCACCGCACGGGATCCTTCGACTGCGCTCACTGCGTTCGCTTCGCTCAGGATGACAAAGCGCTGGCTTGCATAATGTCAACGGTGGTTTAACAGCGGATGGCATTCGTATGGTGCAAAAATCACCGATATCCCCCTTGAACGAAGCGAGATGCGCTCGTTTTCCTCCTTGCTTATCGTTTGTCCCGAGCGTTTTCCCAGTTCACGTGCTTCGGAAAATTCCAACGCTGCCGCGCAGAGCGATGCGGCACGGGGACATCGGTGATTTTTGTACGGAGAGCGGCCCCGTGCTGGTGCGTCGAAGACGTCGGTTAGCCTAGCGCAAAATTATCGTTATGAACGATTCTTTACCTTTGTTGAAATACGCGACCTGGGATAATGCTGCGTCCAGCCGGAAACGAGGCCGAATAATCGTTCATAAGGGTGATTTTGCGCTATCGCGGCTGCTCGAACGGGGAAGCCTCGCGCGGGAACGCCCACAGGAAGGGGGCGCCGTAGGGCGGGCTGCTGCCCGACCGGCGCGATGGGCTGCGAGGGCGGCGGGGCTTGCGGCGAACGCACGGCGCGTGCACGTGCGGCGGACGCCGATGCTGACGTGGCGCGCGGCGCGAAGGTGCACGGGCAGAGCGGTACCGCAGGCGCTTGTCAAGGAAAAATAAACTCCTGATCAGGCATTCAATATATTTTGAATCAATATTAATGCAACGGGGGGTGGCGTAAAATGCGCCCCAGAACACGGTTTGGGAGTGCCTGGCGCGATGTGAGGGTCGCGCGGCGTCGAGGGGAAGGCGGGCTCGGATTCGCCTTCCTCGCGTGAGCCTATCGCATCGGTGCCGTTTTCTGACGACATGCGCCGGCGCGGGACCAGCCAGTATTCGGGAGATCAACGGTACGTCAACGAATGACCAACGAGCCTCTAACGCTCCCTTGCATGGATGCGATCGGCAGAAGGGGTGCGCAAAAATGAACGCGCGAGATCGCTTGGGTTCACCCATGCCCAGGCGCAACAGGAGGGAATCCCATGCACAAGGAAAGAATGCGTCGCGCTCTTTCGCTCTTTTTGGCGTTCGCCCTTATTTTCACCTGCAACAACGCCGTCTGCCAGCCGCTTTTCGCTATGGCCGACGACGTGCCCGAGCAGGGAGACGGGCTGGTCGCAACGGCGGGGGAGCTTGAGAAAGCCGTCGAACCGTTCGAAGAAGAGGGTACCACAGTCGAGGACGGCGTCGATAACGCCCCGTCAACCGAATCGTTATCGTTCGACAAACCCGCGTCGACCGAACGCGAACCGGCTGACGTCTCGCCGACACCTGCGAGCGCGTCGGGGATCGCGCACGCGGGCTTATTCGACCAGGCGTCGGGCCGGATTGTTTGGACGATCGAGCTGGGCGCGGACTCGCCGGGAGCCGATCTTTCGAACAGTGAGTTGACGTGGATTTACGACGAAAGCCAGCTCGACCTAGCGGCCGTGTACCTGGGCGGCGCCTCCGATGGAGTCGACGTGGCAAGCGCCTTGCGCCATCCGGAGACCCGCGAGCCCTTGGCCGTCGAAGCGGCCGACGGGGCGGTCGCGCTTCCCCTGTCGGAAGCGCTCGCCACGGCGCGCGCCGTTGATCCCGGCGCTTCCGTCGCAGCGCCCTGCGTCGTCACCGTCGTCGCCGTTCCGAACGACGCCCTGCGCGAAAAGGCTACGGGCGAGCCCGTGACCGTCACCGCGACCGCCAAGCTCTCCGTCCCGAATGCGTCCGGCGATCGTGCGGCGAGCTCGTTCGAGGCCCGCGCGTCCGTCGACGTGGCGCTTCCCGCTTCGAGCGGCGCCGCGGAGCCGCAAGCCGCCGAGCGCGCGATTCCCGCGCCGGCTGCCGCCCTCGAGGCCGGCAGCGACGTGACAAAGGACACGAACCAGCTCAAGCTCGCGGCCGGGTCCCTTACCTACCGGGACAAGAACGGCGTCGTGCATCCCATCGACATCGTCACCGACGCGCAGGGCAACCAGACCGTCGACCTGTCCTCCACTCCGCTCGAGTCCATTGACACGCTCAACATGCGCATCGACTTCTCCATTTTGAAGGACGACGAGGGCCGCAACATCGAGGCGGGCGATTTCTACCGCTACACGCTCGACTCGCGGTATTTCACCGTCACGGACGCGGCGGGCAAGATCACCGCCCAAAACGGCGTCGAGCTGGGCGAATACTCCATCGTGAACAACGTGGTGACGGTGACGTTCTCGCAGGCTGTCAACCTCGACGAGGGCAACCAGAACATCAGGGGCGGGTGCGAGTGCGAGTTCAGGCTCAACGCCGACGGCCTCGACGACGAGAACCCCTCCGACATTGACCTCGATCTGCAGGGCGACGGGGGCAGCAAGCTCACCATCGTCGCGCCGCCGAAGACGCCTTTGCTGGGCGGTATCGAGAAAACCGGCGCGTTCAACAAGCAGGATTCCACCATCACGTGGAGCATCGTGGTGGGCAAGGACACCCCCGGCGTTCCGCTGGCCGGCGTGAACGTGATCGACACACTGGGCGAGGGCCTGGTCTTGGACCGGGCGACGGTGCAGGGCGAGGAATTTGCCTTTTCCGAAGAAGACGGGCGCCTCGTTGGCGCATTCCCAGCCGACAGCGCGCTCGCGGCTCCCCAAACCATCGAAGTGACGACGAGCCTGACCGAAGAGGCTCTGAAGCGGGCGAGCGAAGGCGGGTTCGCCGCCACGAACGAGGCGACGCTGCCGTCGCAGAAGGGCAGGGTGAGCGTACCCGCGGCCGAAACCTCGAGCGACCGCGTCCCGGTCGACACGCCCTCGCTCACCAAGCACGGCTCGCAGCTGGACGCGAACACCATCCACTACGACATCGCGGTGAACGAGGACGGAAGCGGCAGCATCTACGACGCCGTGGTCACCGACGCGCTCGGCCGCGACGACGCGGGCAACTTCGCCACGCTGAAGGCCGACGAGCAGGGCCGCTACTGGGTGACCGTCGACGGGGTCGCCCTCGAGGCGCACACGTCCCTTCCGGTGCCCGACGAGAGCACGACCTACGTCACCTACCTGCAAACCGACGGCCTTCCCACGATCGAGGTCCATTTCAAGAACGCCGCCACGAACGACCTGTTGGCCGAGGCGCATCGCATCTCGTTCGACGCCGCCATCAACCTGGTGGACGACGAGCAGAAGGACGCCGACCTGAACTTCCAGAACGCGGCCACGCTCGACGGCCGCTGGCCGATCGGCACGGGGCCGGGACCCTCGTTCGAGCACCGGATGCCGGCCATCGGCACGGACTTCCAGGTGGCCTACGTGAGCAAGGAGGCGACGGGCGCCGATCCGCGGACGGGCGTCGTCTCGTGGTCCATCATGCCCTCCACGCGCACGGACGGCTACGACGGCTGGGTGATCGAGGACGTGATCGGCGCGTCGTGGAACGGATCGGGCTACGCGCTGGGAACCTACACCGCCGCGGGCGGCACCGTTCGAGCCGACCAAACCTACGAGCCCGGTTCCCTGGCCGTGTGGTGCGGCGGCGAGGACATCACGGACAAGTGCATCGTTTCGGAGGACGCCTTCGCGGTTGGAGGCGTGCCCACCACCAAGCTGTCGGTGTCGATCGATCCCGCCAAAGACGACGGAGGCTACGCCCAACGCATCGGCGAGATCGTCGTCACGCTGGACACGAAGGCCGTGAACTACTTGCACGAGAACGCGCAGAACCACACGTACGCGAACGCGGCGCACCTCGAGGTGCAGAAAAGCGGCCGCGCGCCCTTCAACGCCTACGACAACGCGAGCAAGGCGTTCCCCAACACGTTCCTGCAGAAGACGGCCTCGTTCGAGGCGGTCGACGGATCCGCGCCCGGCACGAGCGACAGCCTGCTGCGCTTCAAGCTCACGGTCAACGCGAGCAAGATGGACTGCGCCGGGTTGGAGATCGAAGACGACCTGGGAGCCCTTGCGAGCGACATCCTCGATGCAGGCGGTTCGGTCGCGGGCACCCTCGACGTCTCCGACTGGGACGTGGAAGGGGTCTCGGTGACAAGGGACGGCGTGCCCGTCTCGAGCGGTGGCGGCAACGGGACTTGGGGCTTCGCGGGCAAGAAGTTCAGCGCCCATTTCGGGGCCACGTCGTCGACCTACGAGATCGAGCTCACGGTGAAGCTGAACGCAGCGGGCAAGGCCAAGCTCATCGAGCACGACGGCTGCACGGTCGCGACGAAGAACACCGCTTGGGCGTCCGACGCGAACTTCGACGGCGGCAACGCCTGCAGCGTCGACTTCACCACCGATAGCGAAACGGGCAGCTTCGCGAACGACGTGGTGGGCAAGAGCGGCTCGTTCGCGAAGGGAACCGACTCCGATCCCTCGTACATCGTGTGGACCGTCCAGATCAACGCGCTCGGCAGCGAGCTGCACGACGCGAAGGTCACCGACGTGCTGCCCGACTCGCTCGAGCTCGATTACGCGTCGGTGAAGGTGTACTACGCGAAGCACAACGCGGACGGCTCCATTGCCAGCGACCACGGCGGCGAGGTGCTGGGCTGCACCGTGGGCATGTCGCTTTCGGACGACGGCAAGACCCAGTTCGAGGTGAGCCTGCCGAACGGCAGCGAGTCCTACGTGCTGGAGTACCGCACGAACGTCGTGGGCCTGGTCGACGGGGGCGGGGTGAGCAACCACGCCGTGCTCTCGGTCGACGGCCAGAAGCGCGGCGAGGACACCGCCTTCACGGAAGTGAAGGTGGATTCCTGGGGCTGGCTCGATGCGACGGCGCTTCTCAGGCTGGTGAAGCAAGACGAGTTCGGCGGCGCCCAGCAACCGCTCAAGGGCGTGGTGTTCGAGCTGTACAAGGATCCGGCGTTCACCCAGCTGTTCAAGACGGGCGTGTCGCGCGACGACGGCACCGTCCCGTTCTACGGTTTGGCCGCGAACACGACGTACTACTACAAAGAAACGTCGGCTCCGGTCGGCTACAGCGGCCAGGTGCTCGAGGGCAACCTGACGACGGGCGACGCCGGAAAGGCGAACGCGAAGGACGTCGCGGTGACGAACGCGCGCAAGACGACCGACGGGCTGGTCGAGGTCAGCAAGACGTTCGACAGCCCCGGCAACATAGCCAACCCCGTGTCCGAGTTCAAGCTCTGGCTCTATCCGGACGGCTACGGCAACGCCAAGAAGGTGCCGGTGGGCCTGACGGGCGGCGACGGCGCGTACGCGTTCGATCGCGATGCCTCGCCGGACGGGGTCGTTGCGAGCAAGGCGGCGGACGGATCGGTCAAAATTGCGGGCCTGCCGTGGGGCTGCTACGCGTTGGAGGAGACGAGCCCCCAGGACGGCTACGCGGCCTATGAGGGCATGAAGTACTTCGAAGTCACGTACGGGATGGACGACCAGGGCAGCGACGTGTGGGGCGTGAACTACGATCCGCGCGGCACCGGCGTCGACACCTCGACGATCGACAACGAGAAGACGGCGCTCGAAGTGGTGAAGACCTCGCCGAGCGGCACCTCGCTCACCGGTGCGGTGCTTTCGGTGTACGAGACCGATGCGGCTGGCAACAAGGGGTCGGACATCGCCAAGAGCCCCTTCGACGGCAGTTCGTTCACCGCGACGGTGACCGACCTCGACACCCAGACGTTCACCTGGAGTTTGGCCGGGCTGCCTGCCGGCACGTACGTACTGGCCGAAGACCGGGCGCCCGACGATCTGCAGCTCGTCAAATTCCAAGACGTGAAGTTCTCGGTCGACGCGTACGGCAAGGCGCGCGTCCTGTCCGGTCCGGGCGCCGTCGACGGGAAAGCCATCAAGGTGTCGGACGGCACCGCTCCCGTCAAGCTGGCGAAGCTCGACCAGTTCGGCGTTCGCGTGCAGGGGGCCAAGGTCGAACTGCAGAGGCTGAACGGCTCTTCGTGGGAAACGGTCGAAGCGTACGAAACGGCCGCCGGTGCCGACAAGTCCGTTACGGTGGCGCGCGACGCGACGTACCGCTTTGTCGAGACGGAGGTTCCCGGCGGCCACCTGGCCGTGAGCGACGGCGCGTTGGAGCCGGGCGTCCTTGCCTGCATCGAGTTCTCAATCGACGAATTCGGCAAGATGACGGTGCTCGACCTGCACAACCCCGCCGGGCTCGATGCGAACACAGCCTATGGCAACGCGGCGAGCGCCGGCTCCAGAACCGTCACCATGCGCAACGAGCGCATCGTGGGCCACGCCTCGTTCGAGAAGACCGACGATAACGGCACTCCGCTGAAGGACGTGCGGTTCGACCTGTACCGAGTGGGCGCAGCGGGCGATGGAAGCGACGACGTGAAGGTGAACCGGAGCGGCAGTTTTTCGAGCGGTGCGGACGGCACGGTGACGACCAAGGGCTCGTCCCTCGTCAACGACTTCACCGGCGAGCCGATCGGCAACGGCCTCGCTCCGGGCAGCTACTACTTCAAAGAGGTGGCCACGCACGACGACTTCGTGCTGCCGCAGGGCGGTGCCGCGAACACCCCCGCGTTCACCGTCGAGGCCGACGGCTCGAACCGCTATACCTGGCAAACCGTGGGGGCGAACGCCTCGTGGCACGTCGTTTCCGTCTACGGGACCGGCACGATGATCAACACCCCGCTCTGCGCTGCGGTGGTCGTCAATAAGACGGGGGAGGTGAACGGCGCGCTCGATCAGCCGCTGCCCAACGCCTCGTTCATGCTGTTCGGCGCCACGGCGTCGAACACCCTGTATACGAAGACCGTCATGTCGGCCTCTCAAAACGGCACGGTGTCTTGGAACGACTCGAACGGCAACCCCCACTCCACGCCGGTGGAGAAAGGCCAGGCGGTGTTCCCGAATGTTCCGGCGGGAACCTACACCGTGGTGGAGACGGCTCCGGCTCTCGGCTATGCTTTGAACCAAAACAGCTACGTTGTCACGGTGGCGGCCGATGCTCCGAACCAGGTGTACGAGGTGGGCGACGACGTGGGTGGCAGGAAGGTCGTGCCCAACAGGCTGACCGCCTTCAAGTTGGACAAAGTCGACGCCGATACGGGCATGCCTGTGAACGATGTGGAGTTGTCGGTATTCCAAGCCAGCGCGTCCTCGTACGATTATGCATTGGCTACGTGGAAGCGCAGCGCCTCCGGCGACGTGAGCGCGACGGTGTCCTGGCCGATGCTGAGCGTGGGGCCGAACAACGAGCTGCTCGGCCTGCCTGCCGGCAGCTACGTGCTCAAAGAGACGAAGACGCCGGCGGTTTACGCCACGGCGGCCGACATACCGTTCACGCTCAAACCCGACGGGTCCATCGAAAGCACGACGCTCGGCGCGGTTTCGGGCAGCGTGGCCGACGGCATCACGATCACCATGAAAGACCGCCTTGCGAAGGCCCAGGTGGAGCTGACCAAGACCATCGAAGGCGGTGCGCCGGGCACGGTTCGCGGCACCGAGTTCAGCCTGTGCAAGGGCGACGGCACGCTGCTGGCCGAGCACCTTGCGATCGGCGCGTCCGGAACATGGAGCTCCGCGACCGCCGCACCTCCGCTGAGCGACGGCCTCGAGGTAGGCGACTACTACTTCGTGGAAACCAAGGCCACCGACGACACCGTGCTCGACGCCCGGCATTGGGATTTCTCCGTCACGAACGCCGACGACTACCGCGCCACGGGCACGCCGGTTGCCGTGTCCGCCGTCAACGCCCCGTTCTCGGCGTCGCTGGTGCTGGACAAGCTGGACGGCACGAGCGGCGAGGCGCTGGCGGGCGCGGAGTTCACGCTGTCCTACCAGCCCGCAAGCGGCGGTTCCGTCGCGAACACCGTCTTGACGAGCGCGGACGGAAGATTCGCCGCCTCCAACCTGAAAAAGGGCGTCTACACCTTGACCGAGACGACGGTGCCGGTGGGCTACCGCGACGCCTTCTCGGCCACGTTCGAATTGGCGGAAGGCGACAGCGGCAAGACGGTCGAGGTCAACGAGGACACGGCGGCGCCCGGCGTCGTGGTGACCAAAACGGGCGGCACCTGGACCGGCGCGGGCGTCACGAACACGCGCATTCCCGGCTCGATGACGCTGACCAAGGTGGAGGAGGGCACGGCCGTGGGGCTCGGGGGAGCCGAGTTCGAGCTGACCGGCCCCGACGGCAGCGCGGTCACGTACACGACCGGCCCCGACGGCACGTTGAGCGCGAGCGACCTCGCCTGGGGTTCCTACGCCATCGCGGAGACGAAGGCGCCCGACGGCTATCGGCTTGGCGACGCGCCTTATTCCGACACGTTCGCTATCGATGCGGGCAACGCCGCTTCCGGCATCGACCTCGGGTCCGTCGGCAACGCCAAGACGCAGGTGTCCATCGCCAAGACCGACGACGGGGGCAGCCCGCTCGCCGGCGCGCATCTGAAGTTTTCGGGCCGGTTCGCCGGCACCGCCGACTCCGACGTTTCCTGGACGTCGGGGACGGATCCCCGCGAATTCGCAGGTGAGCTCATCGTGGGCGAAACGTACACGCTGACGGAGTCCGATCGCCTGAGCAGTTATCTCACCTGGTCCGACGCCGTAACGTTCAAGCTGAACGACGCGGGCGCCATCGAGGTGACGGGCAATCCCGATCTGCGGGACGGCTCGCCCGCCGCCAGCGTGTCCTCCGACGGCCTGCGGCTTTCGCTGCGCAACGTGGCCGTCAAGGCGGACGTCGAGCTGACCAAGACCCGCGACGGAGCGGGACCGCTCGAGGGCGTCGTGTTCGACCTCTACCAGCAGGGGGCTCCCAGCGCGCTGCGAAGCGGGCTCGCAACCGACCCGGACGGCAAGATACGGGTGGAGGGCCTTCCCGAGGGAAGCTATTACTTCGTGGAAACCGCTGCGCCCGACGACGCGGTGATCGACCGGACGCACCGAACGTTCTCCGTCGGCGAGGCGCAGCACGGCACTACGGTGGACGTGCTCGTGGACAACGCGAGCTTCCATTCGTCCGTGTCGGTGTGCAAGGTCGACGAAACCAGCGGCGAGCCGCTGGCGGGCGCCCAGTTCGCCTTGTCGAAGTCGGACGGCGCGGGCGGGTTCGTCGCCGTGGGGCCGTCCGTCTCCACGAACGAGTTCGGCATGGTGGCGTTCGCGCTGACGGAGAAGGGGACGTACCGCGTCCAGGAGACGCAGGCGGCGCCGGGCTACGCGCTGGACGCCGACAACCCCTATACCGCCACGTTCACGGTGGAGAACACGGCCGACTTCCAGGGCGAGGAGCTCGAGCTGCGCGAGAACGTCGGGCAAGCCACGGTCGACAAGTACCGCCTGAGCGTGGAGAACGCGCTGTACCGCGACGGCAACGTGGCCAACGAGCGCAAGCTCGGCTCGGTTTCGCTGCAGAAGGTCGACGCGGAGACGAACGCCGCGCTCGACGACGTGGAGTTCGAGCTCTACGACGCCGCAGACCCCGGCACGGCGCTCGGCACGTTCAAGACCGGCTATGCGTACACGTCGCCCGGCGATGCCGCAGGTGCGCCGGCAGCTTCGGGCGTGCTCGATATCGCAGGGCTGACCTGGGGAGACTACTACCTGCAGGAGACGAGGGCCGATGGCTACCGGGTGCTCGGCGACAAGCTCGCGTTCTCTGTCGGAAGCGCCAACGCCGATCAAACGCCGTCCGTCGATCTGGGCGCGGTGCGCAACGACCCCATCGAGTTCGGCTTCGCGAAGGTGGAGCAGTACGTTGAGAGCTGTTCGGACCCGAGCCTGGGGGCCGAAGACCCCGCAGCCCTGCGGCCGCTCGAGGACGCGGAGTTCACGATCTACTGCGATCCGTCCCTCGCGCAACCCGTCGACGCGGCGACGAGCGTCGACGGACAGGTGAGGTTCGACAGGATTCCCGCCGGCACCTACTACGTGCACGAGACGACGGTTCCCGACGGCCGCGTGTCGGACGGCGCGGTCTACGAGCTGGTTATCGCGGCGGACGGCACCATCGAGCGCTTCGCCCCCGTAGGCGGGGACGGCGTGCTGACCCAGGTGGTGAACGACGTGCACCGCGCCGACATCCACCTCAAGAAGGTGTCGGAAACCGACGAGGGCAAGGTGCTGCCCGGTTCCACGTACGGGCTTTACAAGCGCGCTCCCGCGCGGGCTTCGGCCGACCCGGCGCTCGCAGGCGGCCTGCAGCTCATCGCGAAGGCCGTCACCGACGCCGACGGGCACCTGGCGTTCGAAGGCGTCGTCATGGATCAGGAGTACGTGATCTGCGAGCTCGAGGCTCCCGACGGATGCCTGGTGTCGAAGAACCCCGTGTCCGTCACGTTCGCGTTGGGCGACGACGGCGTGCCGAAGGTCGTCGCGTTCGATGACGGCTCGGGCACGGCCAAGATCGACGAGGACGGCGTCATCGTGTGGAACGAACCCCAGGTGACGGTGCTGCTCGAGAAGAAGGACCCCGAGGGCAACCTGCTGGCCGGCGCCAAGCTGCAAGTGGTCGACCAGGCCGGCGTCGCCGTGGGGGAGCCGTGGACGTCCTCGTCGAGCGAGGGCCGAACGATCGAGGGCGAGCTTGCGGCGGGAAAGACGTACCGCCTGCAGGAGCTCGAGCCCCCGTCCGGCTACCTGAAGGCCGACGACGTGACGTTCACCGTCGAGAATCCCCGCGTCGCACCCGGCGAAGACCACGTCCAGCGCGTGGAGATGACGGACCAGCGCGTCCCGGCGCCCGTCAAAGCGGCCGCGCATCCCGCCGTTCGCACCGGCGACCCTTGGGCGCCGTTCATCCCCGTCATCGTCGGCGCCGCCGTCGCTGCCGCGATAGCCATCGCGGCAGCGATCATAATCCGCCGCCGCAACCGCAACTAAAAAGGAGGGAGGGGAACAAAACCCCTCCCTCCTTCCATCTCTTCTCCCTCATCCACAAGATCTGTGTCGCGCCCCTTGCCCTCGGGTGGGCGGAAGCCGTGCGGTACGACGAGCTTTCGCGAAGTGTGCGAGGAGCGCCGCACGGCTTCCGCCCATCCGAGGGCAAGGGGGACAAGACTCAGAGCGTTTTCCTCATCCAGATGTGCTCCACGTGCTCGTCGAGCTCCACGGGGCCGTACTGCTCGTAGCCCACGCGCTCGTAGAACGAGGTGACGCGGCACTGGGCGTGCAGGTGCATCTCCACGGCGCCGGCCGCCCGTGCCAGGCGCTCGGACTCGGCCAGCAGCGCCGCACCGCGTCCGCCGTGGCGCGCCTCGGGCAGCACCGCCAGGCGCCCGAACACCCAACGGCCCGGCTCGTCCGTATGATCGGGGTCGGGGAACGTCCGCGCGCAGCCCACGAGCGCCCCGTCGGCGTCGTACATGGTCACGTGGACGGTGCGCGGATCCTCGTCGACGTCGTCGAACTCGTTGGCGAACCCCTGCTCCTCCATGAACACGCGGGTGCGCACGACGCGCGCGTCCGCGAAGTTCCCTTGCTCGAACCGGTATTCCATGAACGTCCTTTCCCGTGGGTGTCGGCGTCCACGATACCACAAGGCGCGCAGGCGGGCGAACCTGCGCAAGGCGGCGGGCCTTGTCCGAGGTCGTGTGTGCGTTTTCTGCATAACGAGCCACGCCGTCCGGACGTTGGGAGCGCGCGGCCCCCCGTGTGGGGAAAAGGTGGTAAAATCGTCCGATATGCAACCGTTTGGACTATCGAACAGGAAAGACGCTCACCATGCAAATTCGCGAACAACTTGAACAGCTGATCGACGCAGCCGTCGCGGCCGCGTGCGAGGACGGATCGCTCGAGCTCGAGCAGGCTCCCGAAGCGGCGCTGGAACGTCCGCGCGACGAGAGCAACGGCGACTGGGCCTCCACCGTGGCCATGCGCTCCGCCAAGCAGGCCAAGAAGAACCCCCGCGAGATCGCCCAGACCATAGTCGACCACCTTCCCGAGAACGACCTGGTCGCCTCGGTGGACATCGCCGGCCCCGGCTTCATCAACATCCGCTTGGCCAACGCCGTCCTGCAGGGCGTCGTGGCCACGGCGCGCGCCGAGAAGGGCGACTTCGGCCGCGGCACGATCCCCGAGGGCGAGCGCAAGATCAACCTCGAGTACATCTCGGCGAACCCCACCGGCCCCCTGCACGTGGGCCACGGCCGCTGGGCCGCGCTCGGCGACGCCACGGCGCGCGTCATGCGCCATGCGGGTTACGACGTGTTCGAGGAGTTCTACATCAACGACGCCGGCACGCAGATGGACAACTTCGGCGAGTCGGTGGCCGTGCGCTACCAGCAGCTGCTGGGCCGCGACGTGGAGATGCCCGAGGCGTGCTACGCCGGCTCCTACGTGAAGGACATCGCGCAGGCCATCATCGACGAGGACGGAGATGCGTGGCTCGACGCCGACCCGAAGGAGCGCATGGAGAACTTCCGCGAGCGCGCCTACGCCTACGAGCTGGCCGAGCAGCATCGCGTGACCGAGCGCTTCGGCACCACGTTCGAGTGCTGGTTTTCCGAGCGCAGCCTGTACGTGCCCGACGAGACGGGCAAGAGCGCGGTCGACCGCAGCCTCGAGGCCATGGACGAGAAGGGCTACATCTACGTCAAGGACGGCGCCACCTGGTTCAAGTCGAGCGCGTTCGACGACGAGAAGGACCGTGTGCTCATCAAGGCCAACGGCGAGATGACGTACTTCATGAGCGACGTGGCGTACCACTACAACAAGATGGAGCGCGGCTTCGATCACCTCATCAATATCTGGGGCGCCGACCACCACGGCTACATCGCCCGCTGCGAGGCCATGCTGGCCGCGTGGGGCTGGCCCGGCGCGCTGGAGATCATGCTCGGCCAGCTGGTGAACCTGTTCCGCGACGGCGAGGCCGTGCGCATGTCCAAGCGCACGGGCGAGATGATCACGTTCGAGGAGCTCATCGACGAGGTGGGCGTGGACGCGACTCGCTACCTCATGCTGGCGAAGTCCTCCGACCAGCCCATCGACTTCGACATCGAGGTGGCGAAGAAGAAGGACGCGTCGAACCCGGTGTACTACGTGCAGTACGCGCACGCGCGCATTTGCTCCATCCTGCGCAAGGCGGCCGACTCGGCCGACGCCGCAGCCGCCGAGGCCGGCGACATGTCCATGGACGAGCTGGCTGCGAAAGTGATCCCGGCGAACGTGGACCTGAGCCCGCTCACGCACGAGTCCGAGCTCGCCCTCATGCGCAAGATGGACGACTTCGGCCCGCTCGTGGCCCAGGCCGCCCGCGACCGCGCCGCGTTCCGCCTGACGCACTACGCGCAGGACCTGGCGTCGCTGTTCCACTCGTTCTACACGAACTGCCACGTCATCGGCGAGGAGGAGAGCGTGAAGAACGCCCGCCTGGCCCTGGTGGACGCCACCCGTATCGTCCTTGCCAAAACGCTGGACCTGCTGGGCGTCACCGCTCCCGCCAAGATGTAAGCTGCGGAAAGCAAAAGCGCCTCAACAAAGGCCGCCCGGCATCGAGCCGGGCGGCCTTTTCATGTGAACAGCCTCGAGCTTCTTGCGTCCCATAACGCTAAAGAATGGCTATCCCGTGCTTCTATGCCGCAAATCGCCCTTGCACCGGGCAGTTTCAAGCCTTCCTGCACGATCAGCCTCCCCCTGGAACCATCCCGTGGCGGTTTGACATGGAGGTAGGCGCGTGCGTGTGCAAAAATCACCGATGTCCCCCTCTCGAAATGCGTCCAAAAGCTTCTCGGTGCGTCTTACTTCGCGCATTGAGCGTGTTTTCGCAGGTCGCAAGTTGCAAAAAACAGCACGATCTCCCTGCAGACACTGCGGAAAAGGGGGCGTCGGTGATTTTTGCGCCAACGGCCCAGAACTCTACGTTAAACCAGCATTGATATTACGCAAGCCGGCGCACTGTCATCCTGAGCGAGCGAAGCATTCGACAGTCCGGCGGACTGTTGCATGCTCAGGATGACGACCCTGCTGGGTGCATGTCAACGGTGGTTTCATATGACCGATGATTCGTCAATAGGCAAAAGGCACCCAGCCCGTCCGGCCGGACGGGCTGGGCATCGTCTC
>NZ_JAASIO010000005.1:0-182678 GCF_019731765.1 Gordonibacter massiliensis (ex Traore et al. 2017)
AGTCCAGTGGACTGTCGAACTCCCGAGCACGCGAAGCGAGCGCAGGGAGGCGTCGCGAAGCGATGACGCGCAGCGCGGAGTCGAAGGATCCCGAGCGGCGTTAGCCGTGGCGCCTTCGGTTGGCACCGCGCGGGATCCTTCGACTCCGCACCTTCGGTGCTCCGCTCAGGATGACAAGGGGGGCTCGCGCCCGTCTCGCGGTCGCTCCGTCTGCGCCGGCGACGCGCCTCCCGTCCTCGAGGCGCGCGACGTGCGCTTCCGCTACACGCGCGACGGCGGCTGGGTGCTGCGCGGCGCGGACGTAACCGTGGCTCCGGGCGCGGTGCACGCCGTGGTGGGCGGCAACGGCTGCGGCAAGTCCACGCTGCTGCGCGTGCTGGCCGGCGCGCTCAAGCACGAGCGCGGGCGGGTGCGCAACGCCGCCTGCGACCGGCAAGCGCTGTTGCCGCAGGATCCCAAGGCCCTGTTCGTGTGCGACTCGGTGGAAGAGGAGCTGCGCGAATGGCAGGCCCGCTGCGGCTACGACGATGCCGCCGTGCAGCGAGCAGCGCACCGCTTCGGCTTGGACGGCCTGCTCGAGCGGCATCCCTACGACCTCTCCGGCGGCCAGCAGCAGAAGCTCGCGTTGGCGAAGGTGCTGCTCACGAACCCGCAGTTGTTGTTGCTGGACGAGCCCACGAAGGGCCTCGACGCCCGCTCGAAGCTCGAAGCGGCCGACGCGCTTGCAGCCTGCGCGCGCGAGGGACGCACCGTCGTGCTGGTCACGCACGACCTGGCGTTCGTCTCGCGCGTGGCCGACCGCGTGTCCATGCTGTTCGACGGCGAGACGGCCTGCACCGAGCCGACGTGCGAGTTCTTCGAGCACAACCTGTTCTATCGCCCCCAGCCCGACGGCTTCCTGGCGCTTTGGGACGAGCGCGCCCGCGAGGACGCGCGTGAGCTCTCAGTGGCCGGGCAAGCCGCGGGGACGGGGGATGGTGCCGAAGACGGCGGAGCGGGCGAGCGGCAGGCTCCCCGCTCCCCGGGCTCTTCCGCGAAAGACGCCCGATGATCGCGCGCATCCTGCGGCACCTCGAGGTGCCGGCGCTCGTCGCGGTGCCCGTCGCGCTCGCCGTGTGCGCCTTCCTCCAAATCGAGCAGACGGCGCTGCTCTCGCTCGCGGTCGCGCTGGCGGCGCTGGCGGTGTTCTTCGCCAGCTTCGAGGCGTCGCGGCCGGCCCTGCGCCAGATCATGCCCACGGCGGTGCTGGGCGCGCTGGGCGCCGCCGGGCGCATCTTGTTCGCGCCCGTTCCCGACTTCAAGCCCGTCTCCGCCATCTGCATCCTGGCCGGCGCCGTGTTCGGCCGCCGCAGCGGCTTCATGGCGGGCGCCTTGGCGGCGCTCGTGTCGAACTTCTTCTTCGGGCAGGGCCCGTGGACGCCGTGGCAGATGTACGCCTGGGGGCTCGTGGGGTACCTGGCCGGCGTGCTGGCCGAACGCGGCCTGTTCGAGCGACGGTGGGCGATCTACGCCTACGGCTTCCTGTCGGCGCTGCTCTACGGCTTCCTGCTGAACTCGTGGCACGTCGTGGGGTTCGTGAACCCCCTCACCTGGCAGGGCGCGCTGTTGGTCTTTGGCGCCGGCCTGCCGTTCGACGGCGTCCACGGCGTGGCCACGGTCGCGTTCCTCGCCGCACTCTACGCTCCCTGGCGCAAGAAGCTCGAGCGCATCAAGCGCAAGTACGCCCTCGTCCCCCATGATGAAGGTCGATCTCCGGAATAACGGACAACCTCCACAGGGGCGGGCTGCTGCCCGCCCGGAGCGGAGCCTTCAAGCGCGGCGCATCCGTGCGGCAAGCGCACCGAAGCCCCGTCACACCTCTCGTCGACCAAGTTGGCCACCCCTTCCTTCTCTTCGGCAGCAGGCGCCGTTTTGCTTCTCCACAGAGGAGTGCTACAATGCGAGCCCCCTTGCCAAGCGAGGGGAAACGGCAGGTGACGACGAATGGAGCGCCGCATGCGGCCGCAGCCTGCGGGAAGGCGGCGGACCCGGCGCGAAGGGACGGGACGGCCATGCAGACCAGCACGATAGACCAGGCGGCGAGCGCGCTCAAGCGCGGCCGCGCCGTCATCTTCCCCACGGACACCGTGTACGGCCTCGGCGTGGCCGTGGACGCTGCGAGCGGCCCCGACATCCTCTACGACCTCAAGGAGCGCGACGCCGGCAAGCCCATCGCCTGGCTCGTGGGCGGCTTGGACGACCTCGACCGCTACGGCCGCGTCGTGCCCGAGCTGGCCCGCACGCTCGCCCGCACGTTCTGGCCCGGCCCGCTCACGCTCGTCGTGAAGGCGAGCGACGAGGTGCCTTCGGCGTTCCGTTCGGCCGAGGGCACCATCGGCCTGCGCATGCCGAACAACGCCACGGCGCTCGCGCTCGTGCGCGCCGTCGGCTGCCCGTTGGCCACCTCGTCGGCCAACGTGTCCGGCGTCCGCGCCCCGCGCTCGCTCGACGCCGTGGATCCCGCTTTCGCCGAGCGCGTCGGCCTCGTGGTGGCCGACGACGCCGACGGCGACAAAAGCGGCGTGGCCTCCACCGTGCTCGACTGCACGCAGGACCATCCCGTCGTGGTGCGCGAGGGCGCCGTGACCATCGCGGACATCCGCGCGCTTTCGTAGACGCTCCCGAAAGGCGTACAATAAGGCGAGCCGCTCCAAACGGGAACGGCGACGCGAGGGGGCGATCGTATGGCAGCACGGTCGGAAGGCGAGGGCGCCGTCGCGGGCGGCGCGGCTCGGCAGGGGAGGCGCGGACGCGACGACGGGGAAACCCGGCCTCAGGAGCAGGTGTTCAGCGGCGTTTGCCGTCCCAACTGCATGTACGCGTGCCGCATGTCGGCCCACGTGCGCGACGGCAAGCTGGTCAAGCTCGAACCGGCCCCTTACCCCGAAGAGGGCTACACGGGCTGCTGCGCGAAGGGGCTCTCCTACATCGAGCGCATCTACAGCCCCACGCGCATCAAGCATCCCCTGCGCCGCGTGGGCGAACGGGGCTCGGGAGCATGGCGGCGCGTGTCGTGGGACGAGGCCGTCTCGGAAATCGCGGAGCGCTTCCAGGCCGTCATCGACGAGTTCGGCCCGCAGGCAATCGTGTTCGACACCTGCTCGGGAAACTACGGCTACGTGAACGGCATCTACAGCCCGCTCGCGCGCCTGGCGTGCGTCATGGGCGCGCTCAAGCCCGCCGTCTGCTACGACTACGCCGCCGGCCACGGCATCCATCGCGTGCTGGGCACGGGCGACTGGAACTACTGCAACGAGCCGAACAGCGTGCTCGACGCGTCGCTCGTGGTGATCTGGGGAACGAACCCCGTGTTCTGCGCGCCCCACAACTGGCGTTGGATACAGCAGGCGAAGGAGGGCGGCACGCGGACGGTCGCCCTCGACCCCATCAAGTCGGCCACGGCGTACCGCTGCGACGAGTACGTTCCCGTCACGCCCGGCAACGACGGCTACCTGGCTCTGGCCATGGCGCAGCATGTGGTGGAGAAGGGCCTGGTGGACGAGGAGTTTTTGCGCGAGAAGACCACGGCCGCCTTCCTCGTTCGCCGCGATACGCGAAAGCACGTGCGCCTGAGCGACTTCACGTCCGCCTTCGCCGCCGGGAACCCGCCCCAAGACGCCTTCTACGTGTGGGATAAGGCGTCGGGCGGCCTCGCGCTCGCCGACGAGGCGCGCGATCCGGCGCTGGAGGGCACGTTCGCCTTGGACGACGGCAGCCTGGTCGACACCGCGTACACGCTGCTCAAACGCGAGCTCGCGCACTACTCGGTCGCGCGGGCCAGCGAGCTGTGCGGACCCGCGCCCGAAACCATCGAGGCGCTGGCGGAGGAGATCGCCACGAGCCGGGCCGTGACGGTGAGCATCACCTACGGCCTCGACCACTACGTGAACGGGTATCTGTCCACGTGGGCCGTGGCCATCCTGCTCGCGCTCACCGGCAACTTCGCCAAGCCCGGCGCGGGTTTCACCGGCATGTTCCTGCAGCCGTTCGCGCTGAACTTCCTGGGACAATGGACGGAGGCGCCCGAGCCGGCCACGCTGCGCTCGAACCTCCCGAGCGGCCTTCTGCCCGACATCATCGCCACGCAGACGCTCGAGGGCAGGCCGCTTCCCGTGAAAGCCATGCTCAGCTACTCGTCGAACCCCGTGGGCAACTACGCCTCGCAGCGCGCCTATCTCGACAAGGTGCTTCCCAACCTGGACTTCTGGGTCGTGCTCGACATGGAACTGGGCGATTCGGCCCGCTTCGCCGACCTCGTGCTGCCGGTGACGTCGTGGTACGAGTCCTGCGACATCCGCGTGGCGTACAACAACCCCTACACGCTGTTCCAAGAGCAGGCCATCGAGCCGCTCTACGAGAGCAAGCCCGAGTACGAGATAGCGGGGCTCATCGGCCGCGCCCTGGGCCACGAGCGCTCGTTTCCCGCGGACTACGGCTTCGACGAATGGGCTTCCCTGCTGTTCACGAACGACGCGGCGAAGGAGCAGGACCTCACGCTCGAGCGCCTGCGCGCCGAGAAGGTCGTGCGCACGAGCGGGGAGCCGGGCAAGCCCTTCGTGCGAGGGCTCAGCGCGCCGTGGCCCACGGAGTCGGGTCGCGTCCAGCTGTACTGCGAGAACCCCGCTCCGCGTCTGGACTACGGGCAGGACCTCTCCGCCCGCGAGCCGCGCGAGCACGTGGTGCACTACCGCGAGCCGGCGGAATGCGGGCCGAACAGCCCCTTGCGGGGGAAGTACCCGCTCGTGTTCCTTCAGGAGCACTCGCGGTTCCGCGTCCACACCCAGTGGGCCCGCACGCCGGCCCTGCGCGCGCTCGATCCCGAGCCGCTGGCGAAGGTGAACGGCGCCGACGCGCGTGCGCGCGGCGTGCGCGACGGCGATATGGTGGAGGTGTTCAACGATCGCGGCCACGCCGTCGTGCGATGCCTCGTGGACGAGTCCATCGCCCCCGGCGTGCTCTCCATTCCCAAGGGGTGGCAGCGCGACCAGTTCGTGGCGGGCGGGTACCAGGAGATGACGCAGCCGGCCATGGATCCGTATCCTTCGTCGTTCGCCTATTACGACACCCGCGTCGATTTCAGGAAATGGGAGGGATAACCATGCGCTGCGGATTCGTCGTCGACACCCAACGATGCACGGGTTGCCACACCTGCTCGGTCGCCTGCCGCATGGAGAACAACCTGCCCGAAGGCGTGTGGTGGACGCGCGTCGTCACCGTGGGCGGCGAGCGCATGGACACGCCGGCGGGGACGTTTCCCGACGCCGCGATGGGCTATTACACGCTGTCGTGCCAGCACTGCGCGAACCCGGCTTGCGCGGCGGCGTGCCCCACGGGGGCGGCCTACCGCGACGAGGCTGCGGGGACGGTCCGCCAAGACGCTCGGGCGTGCACGGGCTGCGGGGCGTGCTTGGACGCCTGCCCTTATCCCGGCGTGCGCACGCTGGTCGAAGAAGAGCCGCGCTACTCCCTGCCGTTCGCCGTGGGCGACGCCTGCGCCCCCGTCCATCGCGGCGGCACCGTGGAGAAGTGCACGATGTGCGCGCATCGCCTCGAGCGCGGGTTGGAGCCCGCCTGCGTGGGGGCCTGTCCGGCGCGCGCCCGCTTCTTCGGCGACTTCGACGACCCGGCCTCTCCGGTGTCCCGGCTCGCGGCCGAACGGCCGTCGCGCCTGCTGTCGCCCGAAAAGGGAACGGAGCCGTCCGTCCTCTATCTGGTGTGACCCGTCCCTTTCGACGCGCGCCTCGGGGTATACTGGAGGCCGGCTGTCTCAGGGGGAGGGGTTGGCATGGCAAAAGGCAACATGAAGGAAAGCGCGGGCCGTTCGTCGAAGACGCGGCTCGGCTATTTGTCTCACGACGGGACCACCCAGATCAGGGCGTTGGTGTGGGAACCGTCCAAGCGCGCGTCCGCCGCGCCGCTCGGCATCGTGCAGATCGTGCACGGCATGTCCGAGCACATCGACCGCTACGACGACTTCGCCCGCTTCCTGGTCGAGCGCGGCTTCGTGGTGTGCGCGAACGACCACGTGGGCCACGGCGAGAGCGTGCCCGACCCCGCCAAGCTGGGCTGCCTGCCGGCGCAGGGAGGCAAGGACGTGCTCGTCGAAGACGTCCACGAGCTGCGGCGCACCGTGGCCGCCCGCTACGCGCGCCAGGTGCCCTACGTCCTGTTCGGCCATTCCATGGGCAGCTTCGTCGTGCGCGCCTACCTGGCCCGCCATGCCGAGGGTCTGGCCGCGGCCGTCGTCTGCGGCACGGGCCAGCAGCCGCTCGCGCTCTCGAAGGCCGGCAACTTCCTGGCGCGCCGCATCGCCGCGTCGAAGGGCGAGGACTACAAAAGCTCCTTCCTCGACGGCCTGGGAGCCGGCGCGTTCGCCAAGCAGATCGAGAACGCCCGCACGCCGTTCGACTGGATATCCGTCGATCCGGCTGTCGTGGACGCCTACATCGCCGACGAGCGGTGCGGCGTCATGTTCTCCGCGGGCGGCTACGCCACGCTCACCGACCTCACGGGCGAGGTGGTCACGCGCTCCTGCGCGGCCAAGGTGCCCCGCGACCTGCCCGTGCTGTTCGTCGCCGGCGCCGAGGACCCGGTGGGAGGGTGCGGCAAGGGCGTGCACGCGGCGGCCGAGCTTCTGCGCGGAGCGGGCGTGCGGCAGGTGGACGAGATTCTGTACGAGGGCATGCGCCACGAAATACTCAACGAACCGGGGCGCGCCCGGGTCTATACTGAGGTGGCACAGTGGATTGAGGAGCACGCATGCGAAAAGCCTACGTCATAGCGCTCGACCAGGGCACCACCTCGTCGCGCGCCATGCTCGTCGACGCGCTGGGGCGCGTCGTCGACACGGTGCAGAACCCGTTCCCGCAGCTGTACCCGCAGCCCGGTTGGGTGGAGCACGACCCGCTCGACATCCTGTCGTCCCAGTTGGGCGCCCTTGCCGAGCTCACGGTGTCGCACGGCCTGGGGCCCGGCGACATCGACAGCATCGGCATCACGAACCAGCGCGAGACCACCGTGGTGTGGAACCGCGAGACGGGTCGCCCCGTGGGCAACGCCATCGTGTGGCAGTGCCGCCGCACGGCGCCCATCGTGGAGGAGCTCTGCGGCGACGCGGCCGTGGCCCGCCGCATCGCGGACACGACGGGCCTCGTGCCCGACGCCTATTTCTCGGCCAGCAAGATCAAGTGGCTGCTCGACCACGTGCCCGGCGCCCGAGTCGACGCCGAGGCCGGCAAGCTGGCGTTCGGCACCGTGGACAGCTGGCTTGTATGGTCGCTCACGAACGGGCAGGTGCACGCCACCGACGTGACCAACGCCAGCCGCACCATGCTCTACGACATCCACGAGATGCGCTGGGATCCGTGGTTGCTCGACCTGTTCGGCGTGCCGGCCTCGATGCTGCCCGACGTGCGCCCCTCGTCGGCCGACTACGGCGTGACGGCGAACCCCGGCGTGGTGAGCGGCGTGCCCATCCGCGGCGTGGCGGGCGACCAGCAGGCCGCGCTGTTCGGCCAGTGCTGCTTCGAGGCGGGGCAGGCGAAGAACACGTACGGCACCGGCTGCTTCTTGCTCATGCACACGGGCGCCGACGCGTGCCGCTCCACGCACAACCTGGTCACGACCATCGCCGCCTCCGCGCCGGGTGCGGAGGGCTCCGAGTACGCTCTCGAGGGCAGCGTGTTCATGGCCGGCGCCCTTTTGCAATGGCTGCGCGACGAGCTGGGGCTCGTCGACGACGTGGCCGACACGTGCGCCATCGCGCGCAGCGTGCCCGACACGGGCGGCGTGTACGTGGTGCCCGCCTTCACCGGGCTCGGCGCGCCGTACTGGGACGCCGAGGCGCGCGGCGCCATCTACGGGCTCACGCGCGGCACGAACCGGGCGCACGTCGTGCGCGCGGCGCTGGAGTCGCTGGCCTACCAGGTGCACGACTTGGCCGTGGCCATGGAGGCCGATGCGGGCCTGCCGCTCAAGGTGCTCAAGGTGGACGGCGGGGCGTCGGCGAACGATTTTCTCATGCAGTTCCAAAGCGACCTCTTGCGCACGCCGCTGCACCGTCCCCAGAATACGGAGACGACGGCGCTGGGCGCGGCGTACCTGGCGGGCCTCGGCACCGGCTTCTGGAAGGACACCGGGCGCCTCAGCGACCTGCGCTCGTCCGACACGGTCTACGAGCCGGGCATGGAAGACGCCCGCCACGCCCGCCTGCTGGAAGGCTGGGCCGAAGCCGTAAAGCGCACCATGACAACCGCAGCAACGTGAAACGCCTCCGGCCGCCCCTACGGGCAACCGAGGGGCAGTAACCGTAGACGGAAAGGAACCGCCCCATGAACATCAGCATCGCCAGCGACCACGCGGGCTTCGAGCAGAAGCAGGCGCTGGTCGACTACCTCGCCTCCCAGGGCCACGCCGTGATCGACCGCGGGCCCGACAACGACGACCGCGTGGACTACCCGGACTACGCCGAGCTCGTCGCACGCGACGTGGCGGGCGGTTCGGTCGAGCGCGGCGTGCTCGTGTGCGGCACGGGCATCGGCATGGCCGTGGCCGCGAACAAGATCGACGGCGTCCGCGCCGTGAACGTGACAACGCCGCAGTTCGCCGAGCTCTCCCGCGAGCACAACGACGCGAACGTGGTCGCGCTCTCCGGCCGCTTCGTCGACGAGGGCACGAACCGCGCCATCCTCGACGCCTTCTTGTCCACGCCCTTCGGGGAGGGCCGCCACACCGGCCGCGTCGAGAAGATCATGGCCCTCGAAACCAAGTGAGCCTCAACCGACGGCCCGCGCCGAACCGATAGGCGCGGGCCGTTGTGCTAGCATGTCAACATTTCCATTTGCCAGCGAAAGGAACCGCCCATGCCTTTGACCTACCTGCCCGACGCCGATCCCGTCGTCGCCGACGCCCTGCGCCAGGAACTCGCCCGCGAGCGCGACTCGGTGGAGCTCATCGCCTCCGAGAACTTCACGTCCCCTGCCGTCATGGAGGCCGTGGGCAGCGTGCTCACGAACAAGTACGCCGAGGGCTATCCCCGCAAGCGCTACTACGGCGGCTGCGAGAAGGTCGACATCGTGGAAGACCTCGCCCGCGACCGCGCCTGCGCGCTGTTCGGCTCGAACTTCGCCAACGTGCAGCCCCACTGCGGCGCGAACGCGAACCTGGGCGCGTACGAGGCGCTCATCGAGCTGGGCGACACGGTGCTGGGCATGAGCCTGGCCGAGGGCGGCCACCTCACGCACGGCTCGCCGGTGAACTTCAGCGGCCGCCACTACAACTTCGCCAGCTACGGGGTGGACCCCGAGACCGAGACGATCGACTACGACGAGGTGGAGCGCATCGCCAAGGAATGCCGCCCCAAGCTCATCGTGGGCGGGGCGAGCGCGTATCCGCGCATCATCGACTTCGAGCGCATGGCCGCCATCGCGCGCGAGGTGGACGCGTACTTCATGGTGGACATGGCCCACATCGCCGGCCTCGTGGCCGCGGGCGCGCACCCCAGCCCCGTGCCGCACGCCGACGTCGTCACCTCCACAAGCCACAAGACGCTGCGCGGCCCGCGCGGCGGCTTCATCCTCTCGAACGACGAGGACATCGCCAAGAAGGTTGACAAGGCCGTGTTCCCCGGTTCGCAGGGCGGCCCGCTCATGCACGTCATCGCCGGCAAGGCCGTCGCGTTCGGCGAGGCCGCGCAACCCTCTTACAAAGAGTACATCGGCCATGTGGTGGAGAACGCGCGCCGCCTGGGCGAGGGCATGATGGACGGGGGCCTGCGCCTCGTGTCCGGCGGCACCGACAACCACCTGTGCCTCGTGGACCTCACGCCGGCCGACGTCACCGGCAAGGACGCCGAGAAGCTGCTGGAGAGCGTGGGCCTCACGGTGAACAAGAACTCCATCCCCAACGAGCCGCGCAGCCCGTTCGTCACGAGCGGCATCCGCGTGGGCTCCGCCGCGGCCACCACGCGCGGCTTCACCGCCGACGACTTCTACGAGGTAGGCCAGCTCATCGCCGCCACGGTGTTCAACGCCGAGAACGACGCCAAGCTCGCCGACGTCCGCACGAAGGTGGACGCCCTCCTGGCCGCCCACCCGCTGTACCCCGAGCTCGATTACTAGGGGTGCCAACGGGTTGTATCGAAAGTCGTCAAACAGCGCGTTTCCGACGGCCGTTCTGTAGGGCAAGGGCTCTGCCCTTGCCGACGGCCTGCGGAAGCGCTGCCTGTTGAGCGGCAAGGGCAGAGCCCTTGCCCTACAGAACGGAGAATCGGCCCTTTTGATACAGCTCTAGGCCGACGCTGCGGAAGCCCTCGTCGACCTTGATTGACTTACGAGAAAGGAACCGTCTATGCACTACGACCGCGTCATCGTCGTCGACCATCCGATGGTCCAGCACAAGCTGTCGAAGCTGCGCAACAAGGACACGTCCTCGAAGGACTTCCGCGCCCTCGTGCGCGAGCTGGCCCTGTTCGAGGGCTACGAGGCCACGCGCGACCTGGCCCTGGAAGACGTGGAGGTGGAAACGCCCATCTGCAAGACCACGTGCAAGCAGGTTGCCGGCAAGAAGATGGTCATCGTGCCCATCCTGCGCGCCGGCCTCGGCATGGTGGAGGGCGTCCAGGAGCTCATGCCCTCCACGTTCGTGGGGCACCTCGGCATGTACCGCGACCCCGACACGCACGAGCCGCACGAGTACTACGCCAAGATGCCCGACAGCATCGCCCAGCGCGACGTGCTCGTAGTTGACCCCATGCTGGCCACCGGCGGCTCCGCCGTGGCCGCCATCGAGTACCTGCGCAAGCAGGGCGTGAAGAACATCAAGCTCATGGTGCTCGTGGCCGCGCCCGTGGGCATCGAGGCCGTGCTCGCCGCCGATCCGGACGTGCAGATCTACACCTGCGCCATCGACGAGGGCCTGAACGACCACGCCTACATCGTCCCCGGCCTCGGCGACGCCGGCGACCGCATCTTCGGCACGAAATAGGGGGAAGCCCGCAGGTTGAACCCCTTTTAACGGAAGAGCAGATTCATGAAGGGCCCCGCGCCGGAGATGCGAGCGTTCGCTGAGGCAACTGAGGGCAACGGAGAAGACGGAAGGGCGGCGCGACGTCCTCCGCGAGAGCGAAGAAGCAGCGGGCGACGGCGCAACCGCCCATCAAGCGAGTTCCGCAGCGCAGCGAGGACTGTTTGAGCGACTGGGCGGTTGCGCCGTCGCCCGCGGACAGGTTGATCCAAGCGACTGGGCGTTGCGCCGTCCTTCCGTCGCCCTGCAGGTTGAAAGAGGTATGGAATGGAAACGATCGATCATCGTCCCAGCTGGGACGAGTACTTCATGAAGCTGGCGAACGAAGTCGCCACGCGCACCACCTGCATGCGACGCGGGGTGGGGGCCGTCATCGTGAAGGACCGCCGCATCCTGGCCACGGGCTACAACGGCGTGCCCACCGGCATGCGCCACTGCGCCGAGACCGGCTGTTTGCGCCAGCAGCTCGGTGTGCCCAGCGGCCAGCGCCACGAGATCTGCCGCGGCCTGCACGCCGAGCAGAACGCCATCATCCAGGCGGCGCGCTACGGCATCAACATCACAGGCGCGTCCATCTACGTGAACACTCAGCCCTGCGTCGTGTGCGCCAAGATGCTCATCAACGCCGGCATCGAGGAGATCGTCTATCAGAACCCGTACCCCGACGAGCTGGCCATGTCCATGCTCGAGGAAGCCGGCATGAAGCTGCGCGTGTTCGAGGGGTAGGGGAGTCCGGCACGCATTGTCGCCCGAAAGCCTCGCTTTCGCAGCGAAAAACGAGGCTTTCGGGCGACAATGCGCCCGCGGAAGGCATCGCGTGAGGGCCTGCCGGCCTTGCCGGACGGTTGCGCGCGGGCTCCTCGTCTCGCCGCCGCGCCCCTTCCGATTGCCTCCGAACCGTCTTTTCGTCTTTGAAATGGTACTATTTGAACATCATTTAACAGGCGTCCTCTTGGCGGCGACAATATACAGTTTCATACTGCCGCATCCCGATCTTTATTCAGTTTTCTGCCGGATTTATCCACCACTCACCCGAAAAATGTAAGTATTTGTTACCTTCTCGTAGGCTGAAAACGCAAGTTCCGTTACCATACGTACCGGTTTAATAGGGTGCGTCTGCAAGCGCACGGATTTGAAAGCGGGCTATGGTACTAGCGATCGTTTTGGGGGCGTTGTCCGGGGCAATCGGCGTGTTGCCGTTGTTTCTCGGGTTGCGTATGACGAGGAGGGTGACCGACACCAGCAATTTGGGCCATGCAGGTGCCTTGATGCTCGGTGTGCTGTTGTCGTTCGTCATCCTGTTCCTTGGAGCCATTGCCTGCGTCGTCCTTGCACGCGACTCCGCGGTGCCCTTCGTCTTGGCGGAAGCGGCGGTGCTCGTTGCCTGCGCTATCGGCTACGGCGTGTATACGTTTGTACGGAAGTAGGATGGGAAGGTAAGACACGTGAATCCACTTGAAGAACTTGCGGCCGAGGTGCCCCATCTGCAGCATTCGTTCGACCCGGCCTTCGTGTTCGGCTCGGGCTCGTTCGGCATGACCCAGTACGTGCTGTGGATGATCATCTGCTTCGTCATCACGCTCATCGTCGTGCTGACGGCGGGGAGGCGCCTCACGCTCATCCCCACGAACAAGTTCACGAACATGGTCGAGTACGGCTACGAGTTCGTGAAGAAGGACATGGGCGAAAGCGCCATCGGCCACGGCTACAAGAAGCACATCCCCTTCTTGGCCACGCTCTTCTTCTTCATCCTCATCAGCAACTTCGTCGGGCTGATCCCCGGCTGCAAGACGCCCACCGGCTCCATCTCCATCACGTGGGCGCTCGCCGCCATCTCGTTCATCTACTTCATCTTCTGGGGTATCAAGGTCAAGGGCCTGGGCGGCTACCTCAAGTCGTTCGCGCCGGCCGGCCTGCCCGTGGTCATGGTGCCCATCGTATGGTTCCTCGAGCTGTTCTCCACGGTGCTGCGCGTGCTCACGCTGGCCGTGCGACTTTACGGCAACATGTTCGCCGGCCACATGGTGCTCGGCATCTTCGCCTTGCTCACCAGCGTGTTCATCGGCTCCGCCATCCAGGGCGCGGGCGTTGCCGTGGGCGGCATCTCCATCGCTTGGATGCTGTTCCTGTTCGCCATGTACGCGCTCGAGTTCCTGGTCGCGTTCCTGCAGGCCTACGTGTTCACCATCCTCAGCGCGGTGTACATCGGCCTGGCCACGTCCGACCACTAGGATCTGCCCGCCGCTCGCTTGCGGGCGGCACGCATCCCGCCGGGATGCAGAACCACGGTTCATACCGGCACTCCACGGCCGGTTGACATAAACAGGTTGTCCAAAGTCTCCGGGGTTGGCTCGGAAACGGTAAAAGGAGGAAATTGTGGAAACTACCATCGTTCTTGCGGCTCTGAAGCTCGTGGGCTACGGCCTGTCGACCATCGGCCCCGGCGTCGGCATCGGCATCGCCTGCTATGGCTGCTGCGTCGCAACCGCCCGCCAGCCCGAACTGCAGGGTCGTCTGTTCACGAACTTCATCATCGGTGCTGCCCTCGCCGAGGCCCTCGGCCTCATCGGCTTCGTTCTGACCTTCATCGTGTAACTCGGCCTTATTCGGACATATTTGCCGTAGAAGGCTAAAGGAGGTTACAACGTGAAAGACAGAGCGAAAAAAGCATCGACTCGCATGGGGGTCGCCGCAGTGGCCGGCGCCGGCATGACGTTTGCTTTTCCTGCGCTCGCGTTCGCCAGTGAAGAGGAGGCGGGCGGCATCAGCGCGATTCTGCCCGACATGGCGGAGTTCATCCCCATGCTCATCATCTTCATCTTGCTGTGGATCATCCTCGCGAAGTTCGGCTGGCCGATGTTCGAGGCCATGCTCGACAAGCGCGAGAAGATGGTCAAGGATGCCCTTGAGAAGTCCGAAGAGGCCCGCATCGAGAGCGAGCGGGTGCTCGAGGAGTACCGGGTGCAGCTGGCCGACGCCAAGGCCCAGGCGGCTCAGATCGTGGCCGACGCCAAGCAGACCGGCGAAGCCGCTAAAGCCGACATCACGGCCAAGGCCCAGTCCGAGGCGACCGACATGATCGCCAAGGCGAAGGTCGCCATCGAGGCGGAGAAGAAGGCGGCCATCGCCGAGCTCCAGAGCTCCGTTGCCGACACGTCCGTCGCCGTTGCGGCGCGGCTCATCGGCGAGGACCTCACGGAGGGCGAGCACCGCAAGATCATCGAGCGCTACGTGAACGAGGCGGGCAGTTTCGATGCCAACTAATCGTCTTATCGTCAAAGAGGAAGTGGCAGTGTATGCCGCCGTCCTGTTCGATGGGGCGTTCGAAGCGGGCGGCCGTGACGCGGTTCTCGAGGTGCGCGACCAGATGGTGCGCGTGGCCGAGTCCATGCGCACGAACATGGAGCTGTCCGTTGCCTTGTCAGACCCGGGCTACACGCCCGAGCAGCGGGCCGAGCTTGCGAGGAACGTGTTCGCAGGCTGCAACCCGGTTCTGCTCGACGTGCTGGCGGTTCTGGCCGAACGGGGCGATGCTGCGCTGCTGCCCCGCGTGCTCGAGAGTTTCGCAGAGCAGCTCCAAAGCAAGTTGAACGTATGCGTGGTGGACGTCACGACGGCGGTTGAGCTCGACGACGACCTGCGGCGCATCATTACGGAAAAAGCCGAAGCCGATCTGGACACGAACGTTGTCCTGCGCGAGAGCGTCGACAAGTCCATATTGGGCGGCATCATCATGAGCACGAACGGAAAGCGCATCGACGCCAGCGTGGCATCCCAGCTGGATCATGCCCGCAACGTGCTCAAAACGACTACAGATGGAGGTGAATGCTAGTGACTGAAATCACCGCTAAGTCCATTGACGATGCGTTGCGCAAGCAGCTTGACGCCCTGAAGGTCAACATCGAGTCTCGCGAGGTCGGAACCGTCATCCAAATCGGCGACGGCATCGCCCGCGTCGACGGCCTGCGCGACGCCATGGCAGGCGAGCTCCTCGAGTTCGTCGGTCAGGGCGGCAAGACCGTGTACGGTTTGGCTCAAAACCTCGAAGAGGACGAAGTCGGCGCCGTTCTTCTCGGCGACGTCACGGCAATCAAGGAAAACGACCAGGTCCGCACGACCGGCCGTATCGTGGAAGTCCCGTCGGGCAAGGAAATGCTCGGCCGCGTGGTGAACCCGCTCGGCATGCCCATCGACGGCAAGGGCCCGATCAAGGCCGAGGGCATGCGCCCCGTGGAGTTCAAGGCTCCCGGCGTTATCGCCCGTAAGCCCGTGCACGAGCCCATGCAGACGGGTATCCTGGCTATCGACTCGATGATCCCCGTCGGCCGCGGCCAGCGCGAGCTCATCATCGGCGACCGCCAGACCGGCAAGACCGCCATTGCGGTTGATGCGATCATCAACCAAAAGGGCAAGGGCATGATCTGCATCTACGTGGCTATCGGCCAGAAGGCCTCCACAGTTGCCGGCATCGTCGAGACGCTCGAGCGCTACGGCGCCATGGAGTACACCATCGTCGTGTCCGCGTCCGCGTCCGACTCCGCGCCGCTGCAGTACATCGCTCCCATGGCGGGTGCCGCCATCGGCGAGTTCTTCATGTACAACGGCGAGGACGGCAAGCCGGCTTCCGCCGACAACCCGGGTCGCCACGTGCTGTGCATCTACGACGACCTGTCCAAGCAGGCCGTCGCCTACCGCCAGATGTCGCTGACGCTGCGCCGCCCGCCGGGACGCGAGGCGTACCCCGGCGACGTGTTCTACCTGCACTCGCGCCTGTTGGAGCGCGCGGTGAAGATGAACGACGAGAACGGCGCGGGTTCGCTCACGGCGCTCCCCATCATCGAGACGCAGGCCGGCGACGTGTCCGCCTACATCCCGACGAACGTCATCTCCATCACCGACGGGCAGATCTTCCTGCAGACCGACCTGTTCTTCCAGGGCCAGCGCCCCGCCGTCGACGTCGGCATCTCCGTGTCGCGCGTTGGTGGTTCCGCGCAGATCAAGGCCATGAAGCAGGTTGCCGGCTCGCTGCGCCTCGACCTCGCGTCCTACCGCGAGCTGCAGGCGTTCACGCAGTTCGGCAGCGACCTGGACAAGGCCACGCAGGATCAGCTGAACCGCGGTGCCCACATGACCGAGCTGCTGAAGCAGGGTCGCTACAACCCCATGCCGGTTGAGGAGCAGGCGGTGTCCATCTACGCGGGCGGCCACGGCTACCTCGACGACATTCCGGTGGCCGACGTTGTGCGCTTCCGCGGCGAGCTGCTCGATTACATCCGCGCTTCCAAGCCGGAGATCTTCGAGAACATCGTGAAGGAGCAGAAGTTCACCGACGCGATCGAAACCGAGCTGAACGCCGCCATCGAGGCCTTCAAGCTGACGTTCTCGGCTTCGGCTTAAGGCAGGTAGACCATGCCCAACCTTCACGACATAGAACGGCGCATCAACTCCGTCTCCTCGACGAAGCAGATCACGCGCACCATGGAAATGGTGGCTGCGGCCAAGATCCGCCGCGCCTCGGAGCGGGTGTACAACGCCCTGCCGTGGGCGAGCGCCATATCGGACATGCTCGTCACCACGGCGAAGCACGCGCCGCTCGATTCCGAGCCGCTGCTCGCCACGCACGACGAGGTCAAGCGTGCCCTGATCGTGGTCATCGCGTCCGATCGCGGGCTTGCCGGCGGGTTCAACAGCAACGTGCTGCGCCACGCCGAGAAGCTCATCAAAGAGAAGGAGCGCCAGGGCATCGAGGTCAGCGTCGTCGCCTGCGGCAAGAAGGCCATCGGGTACTTTAACTACCGCAACATCGTGCCGATTTTCGAGTTCCGCGACCTTTCGGCCGATCCGACGTACGAAGAGGCGGCCGAGATCTCGCAGTTCGCCGGCGACAGCTACCGCGAGGGCAAGCTCGACGAGGTCATCATCGTGTTCAACCACGCGAAGAACGCGGCCGAGCAGCGGTTGATCGAGCAGCAGGTGCTGCCCATCAACACCACGAGCTACGCCGAGCTTCTTGGCCTGGCCCCGAAGGAGAAGGACTACTTCGAGCATTTCCGGGACAAGGACCTCGAGCACCTGCCCGGAGACATCGATTTCGAGCCCGACGCCGAATCGGTCATGCACTACCTGATGCGCGCCTACCTGCGCAACACGTTCTACTACGCGCTCATCGACTCGGCAGCCGCCGAGCAGGGCGCGCGCCGCACCGCAATGAAGTCGGCGACCGACAACGCCAACGAGATGGTCAACACCCTGACCCGCGTGTACAACCGCGTGCGCCAGGGCGCTATCACGACCGAGATCTCGGAGATCGTCGGCGGCGCCGCAGCTTTGGAGGAATAAATGGCTGAAACCAAGAACACTGCATCGGCCACGGGCGCGACCGGACGCATCGTCCGCATCGTCGGCGCTGTCGTCGACGTTGAGTTTCCGCCGGATCAAATGCCGGCGATCTACAACGCCCTGACCGTGGATGCAACGACCCCCATCGGGGAAGTGAAGACTGTGCTGGAGGTGCAGACGCACCTCCCGGGCGACCTCGTCCGCACCGTCGCCATGTCGTCGACCGACGGCATGGTGCGCGGGCTCGAGGTCGTCGACACCGGCAACCCCATCATGATGCCCGTGGGCCCGAACACGCTGGGCCGCATCTGGAACGTGATCGGCGAGCCGGTTGACGGCAAGCCCATGCCCGAGGTCGCCGAGTGGATGCCCATCCACCACCCGGCCCCGGATTACGACACGCTGACCACCACGACGGAGATCTTCGAGACCGGCATCAAGGTCGTCGACCTCATCGAGCCCTACGTCAAGGGCGGCAAGACGGGTCTGTTCGGCGGCGCCGGCGTCGGCAAAACCGTTATCATCCAGGAGCTCATCAACAACCTGGCCCAGGAGCACGGCGGCACGTCGGTGTTCACGGGCGTGGGCGAGCGCACCCGCGAGGGTACCGACCTGTTCCTGGAGATGAGCGAGTCCGGCGTTATCGACAAGACCTGCCTGGTGTACGGCCAGATGAACGAGCCTCCGGGAGCGCGTCTGCGCGTCGGCCTGGCGGGCCTGACGGAGGCCGAGTACTTCCGTGACCAGGGCCAGGACGTGCTGTTGTTCATCGACAACATCTTCCGCTTCACGCAGGCCGGCTCCGAGGTGTCCGCACTGCTCGGCCGTATGCCCTCCGCCGTTGGTTACCAGCCCACGCTGGCCACGGAGATGGGCGACCTGCAGGAGCGCATCACGTCCACCGAGACCGGCTCCATCACGTCGGTGCAGGCCGTGTACGTGCCCGCCGACGACCTGACCGACCCCGCGCCGGCCACGACGTTCACGCACCTCGATGCGAAGACGGTTCTGTCCCGTTCCATCGCCGAGCTGGGCATCTACCCGGCCGTCGACCCGCTGGAGTCCACCTCCCGCGCGCTCGACCCGGAGATCGTGGGCGAGGAACACTACCGCGTGGCCGTGGGCGTGCAGGAAGTGCTGCAGAATTACAAGGACCTGCAGGACATCATCGCCATTCTGGGTATGGACGAGCTCTCCGAGGAGCAGAAGCTCGTCGTGAACCGCGCCCGTAAGATCCAGAAGTACCTGGGCCAGCCGTTCCACGTGGCCGAGGTGTTCACCGGCAACCCGGGCAAGTACGTGAAGATGGAGGATACGATCCGCTCGTTCGCCGAGATCCTCGACGGCAAGTGCGACCACATCCCCGAACAGTGCTTCGTGTACAAGGGCGCCATCGAGGACGTGTACGCGGCCTACGAGGAAATGACGAAGGAAGAAGCTCATGCCTAATCTGCTATGCTTGGTGGCAACGCCGACGCGCGAGCTGTTCTCGGGAGAGATCGCCTATGCGGACGTTCCGGGATCGGAGGGCAACTACGGCGTGCTGAGCGGCCATGAGATGCTCGTCGCCAAGAACAGCCCCGGCGTGCTCACGCTTTGGATGGACGCCGACGGCAAGGAAAAGCGCCGGTTCGCCCTGTACGAGGGTGCCACGCAGGTATATGCGGATCGACTGACCGTTCTCGCTCGTTTCGGCGTCGAGGTTGACAACATCGACGCGGAGGCGGTTCGCAAGAAGGTCGTCGCCATCAAGGAGCGCATCGCGGAGCTTGAGGCGAAGCATGCGGACGACCCCGAGGTCGAGACCTACGGGGCCATCCTGGAGACGTCCCGGGCGCGCCTTGCCTGGTACGAGACCCAGCTGCGCGTGGTGGAAGGCGCATCTGCCAAGTAGCACGTTGCCACATCACCGAAGCACCTTTACGAGAAGGGGAGCGCCCGCGAGGCCGCTCCCCTTCTTTGCGTGACGGCGGGCAGGCTGTCACCTTGAATGCAGGCGACAACAGCGCCCCTTGTCATCGTGGGCGCAGGCGGCAACCGCGCACCTTGCCATCCTGAGAGGAGGCGGCAACCGCGTGCCTTGTCATCCTGAGCGCAGGCGGCGAAGCCGCCGGAGTCGAAGGATCTTCGACTCCGGCGGCTTCACGTAGTTGAAGATCCTTCGACTACGGTCTTCGGCCTCCGCTCGGAATGACAAGGGCAGGGAGGGGGTTTCGGCTCGCCGCTTCGCGGTGTCCTGCGAACGCTACGCCTCATCGGGGTCGGCGGCTTCGATGGCGTCGAGAAGCTCCTCGCGCGAGTTGATGCCCATCTTCCGGTAGATGTTGTACGTATGCGACTTCACCGTGTGGCTGGAGATGCACAGCTTGTTCTGGATGTGTTCGATGCCGCGGCCCTTCGCCATGAGGTAGAACACCTCGGTCTCGCGCGCGGACAGCTTGGCGTCGCGCGCCACCACCGCGCAGCGGGCCTTCCAGCGGCCCTGTTCGTGCTCCTGCTCGCTGGTTGCCGACGTTGCGGCGTCCTCGTCGTCGGCGGGCCTGTGCTGCGGCGCGAACGTGATGAACGCCGCCAGCACCACCACCAAGCCCAGGGCCACGCCCGAGAGCACGGAGTAGTTCGCCGCACCCGCGACGGCCGGCAGCAGCCCGAGCGCGAACCCTGCCGCCATGCCCGCGCCCAGCACGCCTTGGCTCATGCCCACGAAGAACAGGGGCGCGGCATGCCGCTTGTGCGCCGTGTGCACCTCGAAGGCCATGCTCGTCACCACCAAGAACACGTACGCGGCCAGAAGCAGCAGGTTCGAGAGCGCGTATACCGGCCCGGTGAACAGCGCCATGGCCACGAGCGACACCACCAAAAACGGGAACACCATGCGCAGCATGTCGATCTGCCTCATGCGCCCCGCGAAGCGCTTCATGAACGCGAGCGCCGCGAACGCCCCGGCGAGGATGAACGCGGCGATGCCGCCGAACAGCAGCGGGTCGCCGGGCAGCTGCGTGACCGAGCCGGCGCCGAGGCCGAACACGATGCCGTAGACCACGTAGATGACGCCGAACGCCCACGACATCCCGGCGTTCTCGCGCGACGTGGCCAGCGGGACGCGCTCCTCGTCGGCGGGCTCGGCCTCGTGGGCCACCACGCGCTCCACGCCCAGGCTGACCAACGGGCACACCACCAGCATGACGATGCTGAAATAGGACGGCAGCAGGTTGATGACCAGGTAGAGGAAGCCGCCGCAGGCGGTGGAGAGCGCCATGCACCGCGCCACGGAGCGCTCGTCCATGCGCGACACCACCGGCATCCAGACGAACAGCAGGCATCCCAGCCCCACGCCCGACAGCGCCCACGCCACGAGGTCGAAGGCGAGCGGCAGCGGCGCTCCCAGCGCCGCGTAGACGGTGGGCGATACGGCGGCGATGACGCAGAACAGCACGACGAGCGCGCACATGGTTCGTCGACCTCGCGGCGTGGGCAGCCCGTCGGCCGCGTGCGACAACGCGAAGGCGCACGCCCCGAAACCGATGAAGAACACGATGCGCAGAGCCAGGTGGTACCACAAACGGTCGATGCCGGGGTCGAGGAACGAGTTGCGCATGAGCATGGCGAAGAAGCACGCCCAAAAGAGCGCCATGCCGCCCACCACCGAAAGCAGCAAGGTCGGAGAGACGCTTTGACGTGGGGTTTCCCCATCACTCAGACTTTTTTCCATAGGCGTTCCCGCGGCCCCCTCCCGCATATCGCCGAGGCTCCGAACGCGGAACCAGACGATTGGTCGATGGCGTCCATCATAAACGCTCCCTAAGATCGTGGCAAGGAAGGACACCCGCCCCGAGGCACGGCGAAACGGTTCTTCCCCTCTGTCATCCTGAGCGGAGGCGGCGAAGCCGCCGGAGTCGAAGGATCTTCAAGTACGGCGACCTTTCCGTTGCTGAAGATCCTTCGACTTCGGCCTTCGGTCTCCGCTCAGGTTGACAAGGGGGGATGCGAGCAACGGCGTCCCCACGGGGTCGACCCGCACGTGCGCGGGGAGCGGGTGCATCCGAAGACGAGAGGACGAGGAGGCAAGGTATGGCTGAGGAGTATCGAATCGTGCAGCACGACAAGCCGTTCCAGTACCAGGAGGGCGGCTTCGACGTCACGCGCGGTTGCGCGTGGACGGGCCCGGGCTGCCACTTGGGGTGCGGCGTCATCATGTACACCGACGAAGAGGGCAAGCTCGCGAAATGCGAAGGCGACCCGGAGGACCCGTGGACGAACGGCAGGCTGTGCATGCGCTGCCTGGACGTTCCCGAGGTGACGCACCACAAGGAGCGCCTGCAGTATCCCATGAAGCGCGCCCGCGAGGATCGCGGCCTCGACAAATGGGAGCGCATCACGTGGGACGAGGCCTACGACCTCATCACCGACGAGTTCATGGCCATGAAGGAGCAGTACGGCGCCGAGTCCGTCATCTTCGCGCAGGGCACGGGCCGCGACATCGCCGCGTACATCACGCGCCTGTCCTGGTCGTTCGGCAGCCCGAACTACACGGGCCTGCTGTCGGGCCAAGCATGCTACCTGCCGCGCATCGCCGGCATGGCCGCCACCACCGGCGCGCCGTGGATCCCCGACGCCGCGCAGCAGTTCCCCGAGCGCTACGACCATCCCGACTACGAGGTGCCCGAGGTCATGTTCGTGTGGGGCAACTACCCGCTGAAGTCGAACATCGAGGGCTTCTACGGCCACTGGGTCATCGACCTCATGAAGCGCGGCATGAAGCTGGTCACCGTGGACCCGAAGGTCACCTGGCTGGCCACGAAGAGCGAGCTGCACCTGCGCGTGCGCCCCGGCACCGACGCGGCGCTGGCGCTGGGCATGATGAACGTCATCATCGAGGAGGACCTGTACGACCACGAGTTCGTGGACAACTGGTGCTACGGCTTCGACGAGCTGGCCGCGCGCGCCAAGGAGTTCCCCGTCGAGCGCGTGTCCGAGATCACCTGGGTGCCGGCGGACAAGATCGTGGCGGCGGCCCGCATGCTGGGCAACGCCAAGAACTCCACGCTGCAGTGGGGCGTGGCCGTGGACATGACCCGCGAGGCCATGCCGGCCGGCCAGGCGATCCTGGCCCTCTGGGAGATCACGGGCAACATGGAGCGTCCCGGCGGCATGATCGTGGCGCCGGAGATCCTCTCGGTGGCCGGCGGCTGGGGCCGCGAGATCCTGGGCCAGGAGCAGGAGGCCAAGCGCATCGGCATCCAGAAGTACCCGCTGTTCAACTTCGGGTTCGCCGTGTCGCAGCCCGACGAGACCGTGAAGACCATCGAGACGGGCGACCCCTACGAGATCCACGGCGCCTGGCTGCAGACCACGAACCCCATCGCCTGCATGGGCGCCGACCCGCAGCGTTTGTACAAAGCGCTGAACAAGCTGGACTTCATCGTGGTGGTCGACCTGTTCAAGACGCCCACCATCGCCGCCCTCGCCGACGTGGTGCTGCCGGCCTGCACGTTCCCCGAGCGCAACGGCATCGCGTTCGTGTCCGGCGCGCAGCGCGGTTCCACCATCAACAAGGTCACGGACGTGGGCGAGTGCCGAAGCGACATGCAGATCAACCTTGAGCTCGGCAAGCGCTGGAATCCCGAGGCGTGGCCGTGGGACAATGTGGACGAGATGTTCACCGACATGCTGAAGCCCACCGACATGTCGTTCGAGGAGCTGCAGGAGGTCGCGCCGGCCTACCAGCCCATCGAGTACTACCGCTACAAGACCGGCAAGCTGCGCAAGGACGGCACGCCCGGCTTCAACACGCCCACCGGCCGCATCGAGCTGTGGAGCAACTTTTACAACCAGGCCGGCCTCGACCCGCTGCCGTACTTCGAGGAGCCCGAGCCCGGCCCCGGCGCCACGCCCGAGCTCATGGACGAGTTCCCGCTCGTCATGACCAGCGGCGCGCGCACGTGGGGCATGTTCCACTCCGAGCATCGCCAGATCGAGCGCATGCGCCACTACCGCCCGTGGCCTCTCATGGAGATCCATCCCGACACGGCTGCGAAGTACGGCATCCAAGACGGCGACTGGGTGTGGATGGAGGGCCCCATGGGCCGTGCCAAGCGCAAGGCGAAGCTCACGCCCGTCATGGATCGCCGCATCGTGTCGTGCGACCACGGCTGGTGGTTCCCCGAGGGCGACCCGGAGAAGTTCTACGACGTGTTCGACCTCAACATCAACAACACGCTGCCGTGGATACCCGGCAAGAGCGGCTTCGGCTCGAACTACAAGAGCTCCATCTGCAAGATCTACAAAGTGGAAGAGGGGGAATAGACCATGGCGAAGTACGGAATCCTGGCCGACGCTCAGTGGTGCTCGGGCTGCCATAGCTGCGAGGTGGCCTGCCAGATGGAGCACGGCCTGCCCGTGGGCGAGACGGGTATCAAAGTGGTGAAGATCGGCCCGTGGGCCATCGGCGACGAGGCCGACGAGAACTGGCAGTTCAGCTACCTGCCCATCCCCACGAAGCAGTGCGACACCTGCGCCGCTCGCCGGGCCTTGGGCAAGGTGCCCACCTGCGTGCAGCACTGCCAGTCGCAGTGCCTGGAGTTCGGCCCGCTCGACGAGCTGTCCGAGCGCCTGGACGTGAAGCAGAAAACGCTGTTCGTGGTGGCGTAAAGGGGATTTCCTGATCTGAGCGGGCCCGCCTTGTGCGGGCCCGCGGACAAGGAGCGGATATGCATTCCAAGAAGTACTATATCGTGTACGGCCTGTTCTTCTCGTTCATCGTGGCGGCGGTGCTGTGCTTGTGCTTGACCGTCATGCAGGGGATGCCGCACATCGACCCGGTGTTCTACGCTATGAGCTTCGGCGTGGCGTTCGTCACGTCGTTCGTGGTCACGGCCGTGATACCGCTTGCGCGCATCGCGGCGGCGTGCGCCGTGTACTACGACGCGAAGCCGGGGTCGGTGGCGTTTCGGCTCATCCAGAACGTGTTCTTCAGCACGCTCATCATGTTCTTCCTCGGCATCGTCATGACGGCGTTCATGACGGGTGTGGGGGAGACGCAGGTTATGAGCGCCATGACGGGGCAGATGATGGGTGTGAACCTGTTCGACCGGTTCGTGGGCCTGTGCCTGCAGTTCTGGCCGACCATCGTCATCGTGGCGTTTCTGTCCGATCCGGCCGCCGGCGGGCTGGCTCGGCTGCTGGTGAAGGAGAAGGCGCCCGAGGTGGGCGGCGCCCCTGCACCGAAGGAGGCGCCGGCCGCCTAGGCGCGGAGCGTGTGCACACGCGAGACCTGCAACAGAGCGCGAATCGGGGAGTCGGCCTGCGCCGGCTTCCCGCGTTTGAAAGGAAGGCCATGGAAGATCGCTACGGCAAGAAAAACGATGGCGTCGAGGTCGCTGGCGGCTGCGGCAAGGGCGATGACCGTGTGCGCGGCCAGAAGCTCGCGCCTCCGACGCCCGACGAGATAAGCGAGGTCGTGGACGCTGTGACCGGGGCCACGTGGGGCGAGCGCAACCGCATCATGGAGGTTCGCTTCGCCGCCCGCTTGAGCGAGGCTCCGGACGACGTTCCGGCATTCAGTCCGCCGGGCACGCCCCTTTCCGATTCTGCCGAACCGCGAAGCGCGGGACGCCGAGAAGCGCCTAGCGCATGAACCTCGAAGCGATCTTCAGCGCGGGCGGCAGGATGGCGGGTTGCAGGCGCCGCCGCACGTCCTCCAGGGTTTCGGGGATGGGGATGTGCTGCGGGCAGTGCTGGGCGCATACCCCGCACGCGACGCATGCGCTGGCGTAGCGGGGGTCGTTGCTCATGGCGCCTGCGCTGAGCACGTACTGCTTCACGCCCTCGTACCACCCGAGCGCGTACGACGAGTTGTACGCCGCGAAGCAGCCGGGGATGTTGATGCCCTTCGGGCACGGCATGCAGTAGTTGCAACCGGTGCAACTCACCTTGTCGGTCTCGTTGAAGATGCGCACCACCTCGTCGATGGCGGCCAGGTCGTCTGGCGCGAGGGAGCCGGGCAGGGCCCGCTCTGCGACCGACGCGTTCTCCTCGAGCTGTGCGGCTTCGTTCATGCCCGAGAGCACCACGGTGGCCTCGGGGTGGTTCCACACCCAGCGCAGCCCCCAGGCGGCCGGAGTTCGCTCCGTCCGCGCGCGGTCGAGCACCTCCACGGCGCGTTTCGGCAGCTTGTCGGCTAGTTTGCCGCCCAACAGGGGCTCCATGACAACGACGGGCATCCCACGCGACGCGGCCAGCTCCAGCCCCGCGCGCCCGGCCTGGTAATTCACGTTCACGTAGTTGTACTGGATCTGGCAGAAGTCCCAGTCGTAGGCGTCCACGACGTTGGCGAAGTCGCCGTGCGACCCGTGGTAGGAAAACCCGATGCTGCGAATCTCCCCCGAGTCCTTCTTGTCGGCGATCCACTGCTCGATGCCCAGGTCGACGAGGCGCTTCCATTGATCGGAGTTCGAGATGTTGTGGACGAGGTAGTAGTCGAAGCGCTCGGTTCGCAGCCGTCGCTTCTGCTCGGCGAAGTAGCGGTCGAAATCCTCGGGCGTCTGGCAGTTGGCGTGGGGGAGCTTCGTGGCCAGGTACAGGCGGTCGCGCAGGTGGTTGTCGGCGATGATGGCGCCCAGGGCCTCTTCGTTGCCGCGGTACAGGTAGGCGGTGTCGAAGTAGTTGATGCCGCGCTCCACGGCGTCCAGCACGAGCGCCTCCGCCGCTGGTAGGTCGATGCGCCCCAGCGCGTTCGAGGGGAAGCGCATGCAGCCGAAGCCGAGCGCCGAAAGCCGATTGCCGTTTCGCGGGTCCACGCGGTATTGCACGGCCGCTCCTTCCTCGATAGAATAAGTTGCGTAATGCAATTTATTCTACTATAAGTTGCGCGATGCAACTTGTCAAGCAACGCAACCTACGAGCGAAAGGGGGCCGTCTATGGAATTCAAGCGCGCGCGCACCGAGGAGCAGAAGCGCCAGCGGTTGGAAGGCATCGTGCGCGCCGTCGACGGCTTGCTCGACCGGTATCCGTACCGCGAGATCACCATGGCCATGGTGGCCGACGAACTGGGCTTCTCGCGTGCGAACCTGGGGCATTACGTGAAGACGAAAGAGGAGATGTTCCTGCTTCTGTACCTGCATGACCTGGAGGGCCTGCACGCTGAGCTCGCGCAGATGACCGCTTCGGACGACCGCGTCGTCGCCGAGGACGGGGACGCGGTGGGGCGGGGCATCGAGGAGTTCTCGGGCCGGCTCGCCGCGGCGTGCGCGCGCCATCGCAACGTCGGCAGGATAGGCGCGCTGCTCTCCGCCATCATCGAGACGAACATCGACGTGGACCGGCTGACCGCATGCAAGCGCACGATGCGCGAGCTGGCCGAGGACGGCGCGCGCCTTCTGGCCGCACGGTTCCCGTTCCTTGCTCCGGGGGATGCCGCCGAACTGGTCATGGTGCTGGTCAACCACGTGGCCGGTCTGTATCCCGGCACGCATCCCGTGCCGATTCAGCAGGAGGCGCTGCGCCGTGCGAGCTTCGAGGGCGCGGCGCGGGACTTCGAGGGCGCGCTGCGCCGGTTCCTGGTCGTGCAGCTGAACGGGTACCGCGCCTTGTCGCAGCGGTCCTGAGGTCTGCCAGGTCAGCGCCCGCACCCGCCGAGCAGCTTGAAGCTGTTGCGGAGGGATGGCGCGAGGATCGCCAGTCGGACGCACTGTCGGCCCAAAAACGCGGAATTCGTCCTCGAAACGCGTTTTTGGGCCGACAGAGTGCGCCACGGTAAGGGCATCAAAGGTATCGGTAAGCCCCCCGCAGGGCAAGGGCTCTGCCCTTGTCGCTCGTCAAGGAGAGTATTCGCAGGTAGCCGGCAAGGGTAGAGCCCTTGCCCTGCAGAGCGATTGCGAAAACCTTGTGTTCAGCGACTTTTGATGCACCCCCTTCTTCCGGGGCTAGTCGACGATGACCAGTTCGGGATGCGCGCGGTCCACGATGGCGCGCCGTTCCACGGTCGCGCTCAGGTAGCGCTCCATGAGATTGGCGAACTCGTCGAGCGCCGCTTCCAGATCGCCGAAGCGCGCCGGGTCCACGCACTCCATGACCAGGATGGCGTTCGCGGAGTTGTCGGTGAGCGCCGAGCGCTGGCCGTCGCGCCAGTTCCAGCAGCGGCAGACGGCGCCCTCGTCGTCGCGGTAGCACAGCTCGCCGGGCAGCGTGGGGTCGTCCCCGTCCTCGCCGATGGGCAAAAACGCGTCGCCGCCCTCGGTGACGCCCAGGCGGAAGTCGCCGACGAACGAGTCCAGGTCCTCGCCGCCCACGGGCAGCGCGTACTTGAGCGAGATGGCGTTGTAGATGTCCACTGACGGCGTGATGGAACCCACGGGGTTGCCCTTCAGCACGCGCTTGAGCAGGTTCTCCACCGAACAGCGCGCGCCCTTCTTCGTCTTGAACTTCTGGAACGCCTCGCGCCATACGCGCACGACTTCGTTCTCGGAGATAGTGTTGCTGGTGAGGTGCTTGTCCGCCTGCTCGTTCGCCTCGCGCAAGAGCCTCGCGACGGCGGCGGCGTCCTCGGCGCTCACCTGGTCGGCCGCCTTCAGGCCGCGCACCACCAGGATGCCGATGGCCGCGTCGGGGAACAGCTCCCAAAACGACTCCTCGGCGATGAACTTCTGCATGTCGTCCTCCTTACGAAAAAAGCATGCGGCCTCCCTCGTCTTCTAAGGCCTAACGACGAGGGTGCGCATGCTTGCGTCCTTATCTACCCGGCGGCAGATGTTCCTATGATGTTGAAAAGCAGCATACCAAAGCGTCCGGTTTTGGACAAGGCTTGCGCCCGGTACCCTCTCTGCCCGGCCGGTGCCTCCGCTCAGGATGACAGCGCGCTGGCTTGCATAATGTCAATGCTGGTTTAACAGCGGCGAAGGGCCGCGCTGCACAAAAATCCCCGATCTCCCCCTCCTGCAATCTCCGACGCGTTCGGCTGGGCTATGCGCGCGAACCGCGACCTGGGGTAATACCGAAGTCGCAACAACCGAACGCGGGTCGCACGGAATACTCGCGTGCTTCAGAGGGGGACGTCGGTGATTTTCGTGCAGCAACGGCCTTCGCAGATGCCCAGCGGAGCTCTTCCTTACCGTCCGAGGCGCCGCGCGCCCTTGCCGCGCACCTCGTCCAGGTCGACGGCCCAGATGGCGGTTTCGTTTATCTCGCGGGCGATGCCTTCGCCGATCTTGTCCTTGTGCTCGGGCAGGTACTTCATGCACAGCGCCACGAGCACCTTGCGCATGGCGGCGCCGTCCTCCACGCGGCGCACGCGCCCGCGCGCGATGACTGAGGCGAAGCGGGTGGTGAAGAACTCGTCCTCGTAGCAGGGCTCCACCTCGGTGGCCACCGTCACGCACACGCGCTCGTCGCGTGCGAAGTTCTCCAGCTTGTGCCCGCCTGCGTTTGTGGTATGGAAGCACAGCGCGCCGTCCATCATCACGTAGGACAGCGGCACGCCGTAGGGCATGCCGTCCTCGTCGACGGTGGACACGACGCAGAACTCGCCCGCATCCAGTATCTCGCGCGCTTCGGCCTCGGTGAGCTCGCGGTCCGCCGCGCGCATGGGGTAGTCGATCATGGGTTTTCTCCTTCGCGGTGCCTTGTTGGGTGCCGAGATTGCCTTCGTTCGTCGGGGTCATTATAGCCGATGGGGAAGGGGCGCGATGCGCCGCGTGTCCGTCGTCCGCTCGACCGTTTGCCCGCCGGTCTTCGGGCCGGTCCCGTCCTGCGCCGACTTCGCGCAAAAACCATCGTTTGTTCGCTGTTTGTGGACGGCGTGCATCGGCGAATGCTGCTAGAATGGCATCGACACCTTACCGCGCTGCAACGTACCTTAAAACACCTTCTGGCGCATGACTGACTGATTCGAGGCACAAGATATGGCATTCGTCCATTTGCACAACCACACGGAGTACTCCCTTCTCGACGGGCATACGCATATCTACGACATGGTGAAGCGCGCCGCCGACCTCGGCATGCCCGCCGTGGCCATCTCCGATCACGGCGTGATGTCGGGCGTGCCGCAGCTGTGCGAGATGTGCGACAAAGTGGAGGAGGAAACCGGCAAGCGCGTCAAGCCCATCTACGGCTGCGAGGTGTACTTCACCACCGACGAGGAGCTCAAGCGCGACGGCAAGCCGAAGCTCTACCACCTGCTTTTGCTGGCCAAGACGAACGAGGGCTACCACAACCTGGTGAAGCTGGTCAGCGAGTCGCACGTGGACAACTTCTACTACAAGCCGCGCACCACGTTCAGCATGCTGCAGAAGTACGGCAAGGGCATCATCGGCTCGTCGGCGTGCATCGCGGGCATCATTCCGAAGCTCTTGGACAACCGCCAGTTCGACGACGCCGTGGCGTGGGCCAACAAGTTCGCCAGCTGCTTCGAGCCGGGCGACTTCTACATCGAGCTGCAGAACCAGGGCATCCGCACCGACGCCGGGTTCACGCAGACCGAGCTCAACGGCATGCTCACCGACGTGGCGAAGGCGGCCGGCCTCAAGACCATCGCCACGAACGACTTCCACTACCTCACGAAGGAAGACGCGAAGGCCCAGGACTACATGCTGTGCGTCGCCCAGGGCGCCGCCGTGAACGACGAGAAGCGCATGCGCTTCGAGAACGACCAGTTCTACATGAAGACCGAAGAGGAGATGCGCGAGGCGCTGAAGGACTTCCCCGAGGCCTGCGACAACACGGTGGAGCTGGCGGAGAAGGTGAACGTGGTGTTGGAGCGCGACTCCATCCTGCCGCGCTTCCCGTTGCCCGAGGGCGAGACCGAGGAGAGCTACTTCCGCCGCCGCGTGCAGGAGGGCCTGGTCAAGCACTACGGCAGCCCCGTTCCGCAGGAGGCGCAGGAGCGCGCCGACTACGAGATGGGCATCATCATCCAGCAGGGCTTCCCGGCGTACTTCCTCATCGTGCAAGAGTACATCGAGTGGGCGCGCAGCCAGGGCATCGGCGTGGGGCCGGGCCGCGGCTCGGCCGCAGGCGCCATCGTGGCGTACGCCATGGACATCACCGCGCTCGACCCGCTGTCCAACGGCCTGCTGTTCGAGCGATTCCTGTCGCCCGAGCGCGTGGAGATGCCCGATATCGACGTCGACTTCGAGCAGGGTCGCCGCGAAGAGGTTATCAACCACATCAAAGACGTGTACGGCGAGGATCACGTGTCCCAGGTCATCACGTTCGGCACCTTGCAGGCGAAGAACGCCGTGCGCGACGCCGCGCGCGTGCTGGACTACCCGTACAACACCGGCGACCGCATCTGCAAGCTGATCGGCGACGAGCTGGGCATCACCATCGACAAGGCGCTGGCCACGAACCCCGACCTGAAGAAGGCGTACGAGACCGAGGAGGACGTGAAGGCCGTCATCGACGCCGCGAAGTCCATCGAAGGCCACGTGCGCGGCGAGGGCGTGCACGCGTGCGCCACCATCATCTGCCGCGACCCCATGAGCGACCACGTGCCCATGAAGCGCGACACCAAGGGCGGCGGCATCATCACCCAGTACGACGGCCATTACACGCCCGAGCTGGGCCTGCTGAAAATGGACTTCCTGGGTCTGCGCACGCTCGACGTGCTCACCATCGCGTGCAACAACATCGAGAAGCGCTTCGGCACGAAGATCATCCCCGAGGACATCCCCATCGACGACGAGGCCGCCTTCAAGCTCATGCAGTCCGGCAACATGGACGGCCTGTTCCAGGTGGAGGGCGCGCTGTACGTGAGCCTGTTCGCACGGCTCCCTCCCACGCGCTTCTCCGACGTCGTGGCCTCCATCGCGCTCAACCGCCCGGGCCCGCTGGAGTCCGGCATGGTGGACGACTACGTGAAGGTGGCCAGCGGCAAGACGCCGGTGCACTACTACGACGACCGCCTGCGCCCGCTGCTCGAGGAAACGTACGGCACCATGGTCTACCAAGAGCAGATCATGCAGATCTCCATGGTCATGAGCGGGTTCTCGGCCGGCAAGGCCGACAAGCTGCGCAAGGCCATGGGCAAGAAGAAGCTCGACATCATGCGCCAGCTCCAGGAGGACTGGAACAACGGCGCCGTGGAGAACGGCTTCTCGCTGGCCATCGCCAAGCAGATCTGGGAGGACGCCGAGAAGTTCGCTAAGTACGCGTTCAACAAATCGCACTCGGCCGCCTACGCCATCCTGGTCATGCGCACGGCGTACCTGAAGGCGCACTATCCGAACGACTTCATGGCCGCCGTGCTGTCGTCCTACATGGGCAACACCGACCGCCTGATCCGCTACATCGCCAGCTGCAACCACTCGGGCATTCCCGTGCTGCCGCCGGACATCAACTCGTCCAACGCCGAGTTCACCCCCACCGACGAGGGCGTGCGCTTCGGCTTGGTGGGCGTGCGCGGCGTGGGCGCGAACGTGGCCGAGGCCATCATCGAGGAGCGCGAGGCGAACGGCCCGTACACGTCGCTGCACGACTTCGTGAACCGTCTGGACGCGAAGTGCTACAACCGCAAGACGCTCGAAGCGCTCATCAAGGGCGGGGCGTTCGACTCCACGGGCTACACGCGCAAGCAGCTCATGTACTTCGTGGACGAGACGCCGCTTCTGGAGGGCGCCTCCAAGCGCCAGAAGGACCGCGACATGGGGCAGGTGTCCATGTTCGACCTGTTCGGAGACGACCCGGACTCGGGCTTCGAGGAAGAGGTTCCCGAGCCCGACGGCGTGGAGTGGCCGAAGCGCCAGCTGCTGTCGTTCGAGAAGGAGATCATGAAGATCTACGTCTCGGACCACCCGCTGCGCCCGTACGAGGGCACCATCTCGCGCATGACGAAGTTCCAGCTGGGCGACTTGGCCGAGCGCACGAAGGAGATCAAGTCCGCCACGTTCGTGGGCATGGTGTCCGCCGTGGTGACGAAGCTCACGAAGCGCGGCACGAAGATGGCCACGTTCACGCTGGAGGACACGACGGGGCACATCGAGTGCATCTGCTTCAAGTACGAAGAGAACGCCGAGGCCATCCAAGAGGACGCCATCGTCAAGATCAAGGGCAAGTTCGAGCACAGCGACCGCGGCAACCAGATCATGGCGTTCGAAGTGGAGGCCATCGAGCTGAACGAAGCCGACGCGCGCCCCTCGCACCTGGAGCTGAAGGTGTCGTCGTCCGACATGGATTCGACGACGTCGCTGCGGTTGAACCGTATATTGAAGTCGTATCCGGGCCGCGACGGCGTGGTGCTGTTCGTGAACCAGGGCGACGGCCGCAAGTTCCGCGCCGAGCTGCCGGTGACGGTGGATTCGGGCAACGCCATCATGAAGTCGGAGTTGCAGGAGCTGTTCGGCCGGCCCGTGTGGACGAAGGCCTCCTGACGCCTGTGCGGCCTTCGCTCGGAGCGACGGGGGCGGGCGCGTTTCGCCGCCTTGTCGGACCGACGGGGAAGTAAACAATTTGGCAAGAGCAAGCGGCCGCGCTTCGCAGCGCGGCCGCTTTCGTTTATGATGGATCGCATCATGACTCAGACTACCCAACATAACGGGCCTCGCTCGGCATCGGCCGCAGCGCAGGCAGCGGACGCCTCGACCGTCGACGACGGCGGGCGCCCCGTGCGCGAGCACACGCTCGCGCTCACCCTCTCGTACAACGGCGCCCCGTTCTCGGGGTTCGCGCGCCAGCCGGGGCAGCTCACCGTGCAGGGCGATGTGGAGGCGGCGCTCGAGCTGCTGTTCCGCCGTCCCGTGGAGACGACCTGCGCCGGCCGCACCGACGCGGGCGTGCACGCGCTCGGCCAGGTGGTGAGCTTCGACGTCGACGACCTCGACATCGCCGGGCGATCGCTGCCCAGCTTGCGGCGCTCGCTCAACGCGCTCACGAACGACGCCATCACGGTGCGCGAGGTCGAACCCAAGCAGAAGGGCTTCTCGGCCCGCTTCGACGCCCAGGCGCGCGAGTACCATTACCACCTGTGCGTCGACAGCACGGCGCCCATCTTCATGAGGGACTTCTCGTGGTTCGTGCCGGGCGGCTTGGACCTGTCGGCCATGGAGGCCGGCGCGCAGCATTTGCTGGGCGAGCACGACTTCAAGAGCTTCTGCATGGCCGCGTCGGCCGAGGGCAAGCCCACGTGCCGCAACGTGCGCGAGATATCGTTCCATCCTGAAACCGTCATGGGCGAGAACCTTCTCACCATCAAAGTGGTGGGCAACGCCTTCCTTCACTCCATGGTGCGCACGATGGTGGGCACGCTCGTGATGATCGGGCGCGGGCAGCGTCCGGCATCGTGGGTGGGCGAGGTGCTGGAGGCCCGCGACAGGCAGGCCGCCGGTGAGAACGCGCCCGCGCAAGGGCTCGTGTTCTGGCGCGTGATCTACTAGATTCCGAAAACGGGCTCGCCTGGAGAACGCGTCGTGTTGTCTGCGAGTGCGCGACGCCATCTTCCTCGAACGGCCTTCCTCGTTGCCCAAAAGGTTTATAGAGCAGGGGATCGCATTGCCGAATCTACGTGATATACTGGGGCGATGCCGCAAAGGCCGATCCGCGGCGAAGAGAGGTTCAGATCGTGTTCGGAAACACCGCTGAGAAGCGTATCGCGCGCGAAGCCGACAAGGTCGCATCTATGAAAGAGGATCTGGATGCGCTCTCGTGGGGGCGTGTGCTCGACATAGGCAAGCAGCTCCAGGCCAAGGGATCCGACGAGGCCGACCTGGGGGCCGAGCTCGTTTCCATCGCCCAAGCCAATCTGTCGCTCGCCACGCGCCTGGGCATCGATCCCGCGCCGCCCGAAAGCCGCGTGATGGCGTCGGGCATGGAGATCGTGGAGGGCGGTTTGGCCGAAGCGGCTTTGGAGGACGCCTCGAACCTTCCCGCCGCGGAGGCCGCATGCGGGTTCGCGGCTGGCGTGGAGACGCCGGCATCGGCCGAGGAACCGATCGTGCGCACGGGGTTCGAGGCGGGCGCGGCGGTCGAAGGCGGCGAGGCTGCCACGTTCGATCCGCAAGAGCCCCCGCAGGTTCCCGCGTTCCGTTCGAAAACCGAGCTCCCCCTCGTCATCATGCCGTCGCAGGGCCATGTCGTCGAGCCGTGCGGCGAGCACGCGCCCGTCTTGGAGCGGGGGGAAGAGGATGTCGCGGGCGGGGATCGGACGGTCGACGCTCCTTCATGCGCCTTGACGGGCGAAGGGGAGGCCGGCTCGTCGACCGGGCTTGGCGCGGAAGGCGGGGTTGGCGACGCTCCTTCGGCGCTGTCGGCCGAGGACGGAAGCGTGGCGGAGGACGCGGAACCCTTCGACCCCGAGCCCGCGCCGGATCCGACGCCGTGTGTTTCCGAGCAGATCGCGCTGGAACCGGAGCCCGCCCATCCCGCCTCGGAGCCCGATTCCGTGCAGCCTGCGGCGGAAACCGAGCCCGTGCGGAGCGCAGCGAAGGCCGAATACGCGGTGGAGCCCGAGACCGCGCGGGCCGTCGATGAGGCGGAACCCGTTCCATCTGGCGCGGCGGCGGCCCCTGGTCGACCTGCGGATACGCCGGGGTCTTATCGACCTGAGGATGCGGTGGAATCCTGCGCCGACGCGCCGACGTTCTGCGCGAACGACGCGTCCCGTTCCGCCGACGAAGCCGACGCGTGCGATGCCGACGAGCGCCCGTCGCGAAAGCGGTTCGCGCGGTTCCGCCATTTGTACGAGAGCCGCGACGGGGCCCTGTGCGTGTTCGAGGACGAGCACGGGCATCTGATGGCGGTGGACGCCTCCAAGCTCGCCTAGCGTTCGCGCGCATGTTCGGCAGGTTATTGGCAATCCGCGAATAATGGATATAATCCTATAAGAATGAGAATCCTGCGAGAAAGGGCGCCCCTTCTATGTCGTCATGCTCCGTGCCCGGTCACAAGCGCCGCGTGTTCAAGGATGCGGGCCGGGTGTGCCCGGTGGACTACCGTTTGCCCCCCGACGCCTTCGCCGGCGAGTCGGAATGCGCGTGCGACGTGCTGTACGTGATGGGCGGCCTGTACGGCAACCCGTTCGCACTGGACGCCGTCGACGCGCTGGCGGCCCCCGAGCAGGGGGACGTGCGTGTCGTGCTGAACGGCGATATGCATTGGTTCGACAAGACGGCGGAGAACTTCGCCGCGCTCGAGCGGCGGGCAGCGCGCTACACGCCGCTCGTGGGCAACGTGGAGGCCGAGCTGCGTCGGCAGGCAGACGTGGGCGTGGGGTGCGGATGCGCCTACCCGGATTGCACGGGCGACGACGCGGTGAGCCGTTCGAACCGCATTCACAAGAAGCTGTCCGAGGCCGTGGACGCCCACCCCGAGCTCAAGGAATTGCTGGTCGGCCGCCCCGCCACGGCGACGGTGGGCGTGGCGGGCCGGAAGGTGGCCGTGACCCACGGCGATGAGCAGCTGATCGGCGGCTGGGCTTGCTCGCGCGAATCTTTGCAGGACGTCTTGCGCCAAGACGAGCTCGATCGGTGGATGGCCGCCAACAGCGTGGACGTGCTGGCCACCACGCACACGTGCGCGCCTGCGGCGCTCGCGCTCGCGCGGGGCCTCGTGGTGAACAACGGGGCCGCCGGCTTGCCGAACTTCGCCGGCCAGCGCTTCGGCCTGGTGGTGCGCGTGGCGACGACGCCGCATGCGGACGCGCTGTTCGGCGCGGAGCGCGACGGGCTTTACGTGGAGTGCGTGCCGCTCCGCTACGACCATGAGGCGTATCTTGCCTGGTTCGACGAGCTGTGGCCGGCGACGACCCCGGCTGCGGTGTCGTACCGGTCGCGTATCGTGGAAGGTGCCGACGACCATGTGGAGGACGCGCTGCTCGGCGGGTTCCGCCGCGGGCCGTCCGCCCGCGACGATGCGCCGCCGCGCCGCTCGCGTGCGTCGAAGGACGACGTGGAGCTGGCGCTGGCGAGGCTCGTGTACTTCGAGGACGTGATGGACGACGCCTCGTGCCTGCGCACCGCGGGCGAGCCGTCGACGATCCAGATCAACGTCACCGCGCGCTGCAACCTGGCCTGCGCCCATTGCCACGTGGAGAGCGGGCCGCATCGCACCGAGGCCATGAGCCGCGCCGCGATGGAGGCCGTGCTGGCGGTGGCCGAGCGGCCCTGCATTGACACCGTCGACGTGACGGGCGGCGCTCCCGAGATGCACCCCGACCTCGCTTGGTTCATCGAGCGCGCGGCGGGCACGGCGCGCGTCATGGTGCGAACGAATTTGGTGATCCTGCGCGATCCGGCCTACCGGCCGCTTTTGGACCGCTATGCCGAGCTGGGCGTGGAGGTGGTGGCCTCGCTGCCCAACGTGCACGATGCGCAGGCCGAGCAGCAGCGCGGCGGCGGCACGTTCGATCCCTCGATCGAGGTGCTGCACGAGCTGAACGCCCGCGGCTACGGACGCGACGGCCAACACGTGCTGGACCTGGTGTTCAACCCCCAATGGCCCGTGCTGCCACCCGACCAAGGCGAGCTGGAGGCCGTCTACCGCCGCCGCTTGGCCGAGCTGGACGTGTCGTTCGACCACCTGTTCGCCGTCGCGAACAACCCCATCGGGCGCTACGGCGCGCATCTTCTGGACACCGGGGAGTTCGACGGCTACCTCGACCTGCTCATCGACAGCTTCAACCAACAGGCGTGCGCCGGTATGATGTGCCGCCGCCAGCTGTCGGTGGGGTGGGACGGACGCGTCTACGATTGCGACTTCAACCAAGCGCTCGGCTTGGCCGCTCATCGCGAGGATGGCGGCGACCGCACGATCTTCGATTACGCCGCCGATCCCGCGCTCCCGCTCGTGCGCGCGATCCGCTTCCGCAACCATTGCTACGCCTGCACCGCCGGCAGCGGCTCGAGCTGCGGCGGCACCATCGTGCAGGAACATGATGAAGGAGCAGCAACATCGTTTTAGGCCGAGAAGGCAAAGTAAGGGGCGTTTCGATGTTTAATGAGATTTGCATTTACGAGGCAAAAATAGACAAGCAGGATGAAATCGAAACCCTGATGAAAGAAGTCGCAGAATTCTATCTTTCGCAGCCCGGAGTCGTTGAGGTGAAGTACATCAAGCGCACCCATCGACAAGAGGATTTCAATGCCGTGAAAGAGGGAAAGCCGCCCATTCGCCTGACAAAATGGGTGGGCAAGGTCACTTATATTTTGCACTGGACGCTTGAAAACGAAGACGTCCACGCGCGGGTGTCCAAACTCGGATTGGAGCGGTTTTACAAACGCTGGAATCGCTGTCTTACCACCATGCCTAAAATCATCCTTGGTGAGAATATCGTGTAGGCATCTTCCTGATAAAGGTGAACGTAACGCCCGAAGGGGACCGCTCCCTTCGGGCGTTAGCATCGAAAGCTCCTTGTTGCGAGGGATTCCGGAAAGATCGCGTTGACCCGACGACTGGCCGGTCGATCCGCAGGGGCGGCCAGCAGGTTGCCCCTGCGAGGTTCCCGTCGTTTTATAGTTGACATACCACAATAGTAGATATAATCTAGCAATGGCATCAGTCAATGGGAATTCGAGGACAGGGGAGCGTCAAACATGGATTCGACCACCGGGATTTTCTTCTGGGGATTCCTCATCGTGTACGGCATCGTCATGTTTCTGCTCTCGCCGAAGACCGTCTCGCTGGGCGGGTTCTTCAAGGGCGAGGACAAGAAGGGCCGCGCCGCCAACCCGTGGATGATCACGGCTTCCATCTTCATCGCGTGGATATTCGCGAAGTCGGTTACGAACGCCGCCAACATGGGCGCCGAGTTCGGCATCGTGGGCGGCATCGGCTACGCCGTGTATTGGCTGTGCATCCCATTGACCGGCTGGGCGCTGTACCGCTTGCGCCGCAAGTTCAGGGCTACCAGCATGGTGAGTTTCCTCACCGAGCACTACGGCGTCGCGGCGGCGTTCTGCTTCTCGGCCGCCATTCTGGTGCGCCTGTTCAACGAGGTGTGGTCGAACACGTCGGTCGTGGGAGCGTACTACGGCGCGTCGGGCTCGGCGCCGTTCGTCATCGCGGCGCTGCTGTTCACGGCCATCACCGTGGGCTATTGCTGCTGGGGCGGCATGCGCGGCTCTATCATCACCGACGTGGCGCAGGCCATTCTTTTTGCCGTGCTGCTCGTCGCGGTGCTGATTTGGGTGGTGCCGCTGAACTCGCCGGCCGACATCGTGACGTCCGGCTCGTGGACGCTCGAGGGCGGCGTGGACTTCATCATCGGCGCGGGCCTGCAATGCCTGTCGTACGGCTTCCACGACGCCGTGCTCACCGACCGCGGCTTCATCTGCGAGGAGAAGAAGATGCTCAAGAGCTTCACCGTGGCCGGCCTTCTGGGCTTCGTGGCCATCGTGCTGTTCTCGCTCATCGGCGTGCACGCCTATCTCGACGGCATGAGCATCGCCGGCTCGAGCGCGCCGGTCGTGGTCGCGCAGAGCCTGGGGATCGTGGCGTTCTTCGTCATGGCCGTCATCATGATAGCCACGGCCGGCTCCACGCTGGACTCCACGTTCAGCTCGCTGGCGAAGCTCACAGCGCGCGACCTGCCGGGCATTCTGGGACATACGCCCAAGATGAACCCGCGCATCATCGGCATCGTGTTCATGATCGTGTTCGGCATCGTGGGCAACCTTCCCATGATCATGGGCGCCTCCATCATCACGGCCACCACCATCTCGGGCACCATGATCATGGGTCTGGGTCCCGTGTTCCTGCTGCACGGCGTGGTGAAGCCCACGAAAGTGGGCTTCCAGCTGGCGTTTTGGATAGGCATGGCGCTGGGCATCGCAGACACGGTGGCCCCGGCCGCGCTCGGCTTCATGAACATCGGGGGAGGCTCGTACGCGAACTTCCTCGGCGTGAACCTATGGGGCGCCGTGGCCTGCTGGGCCGCCTACCTCGTGCCCGGTCTGGTGGCCCAGTCCGCCGAGAAGCGCGCCGGCATCGAGCCCGCGTGGAAGGGCCGCACGAAAGAGGAGCTTGCCGAGTACGACGCGAATGCGAAGCGCCGCGAGCTCGGCCTCGACCTCGACCCCGAGGACCTGGCACCCACCGGAGCGTAAGGCAACGGCGGCCGTGCAGGTGGCGGATGCTCCGTAAGGGCGGGCTGCTGCCCGCCCGGCGCCGAAACGATCCGGCAGGGAAATGAAATGCGGCGAGCGCACCCTGCGCTCGCCGCAACGTTTTTCGGCTTGCATCCCACCGCGCCGGGCGGCCAGCAGGCCGCCCCTACGGGGGTTGCGCTGATTGCGGCCTAGCAGTAAAACGAGAGGTCGTTTTGGAAGGTCTCGCGCCATTTCCGGCAAATATAGCCGTGGTTCAAGGCGACGAGCTCCATAATGTCGGAAAGATCCCTCTTTGGGATGTTGCTGCCGTTGTTGGCCAGGATGCAGCCGCCCGATGCCGTCAGCCAGATCTTGGTGGCGTTCTCGACGGGTCTTTTCACGGCAACGTGAACATGCACCGGCTCGCCGTTTTCGCCGACCCAGAAAAACAAGATATAGGGGCCGAACTCGAGTATCTTAGGCATAGGCTTTTTTCGCTTCTCGGGCGAGGCGGAAGATCAACGGGGCGTTGTTTCTCAGAAGATCGGTGAGTTCGGCGATCTCCTGCGGAGAGAAACCCTCCACGTCGGACCATTGGTATGAGGGCAGCAGGCACTGGGCGGCGTCGAAGCCGCCGTCGATCGGTCGTTCAACGGCCACGTGCACGGTGTTGTCGCTTTGTATGTTCGAATAGGCGATCTGGGTTTCGTCGGCGAGTTTAATATAGTTGTACATCATGTCGACCACCTCCGAGGGCATCCTCTTCGATTGCGATCTTTCGAGCCGATTCTATCACATGCGTTTCTGGTTCGCCTGTGGGGCTGTCGGGCGCGTAAGCGACGGCGGATGCTCCGTAGGGGCGGCCTGCTGCCCGCCCGGCGCCGAAACGATCCGGCGGAGAAATGAAATGCGGCGAGCGCACCCTGCGCTCGCCGCAACGTTTTCCGGCTTGCATCCCGCCGCGCCGGGCGGGATGCAAGCCGCCCCTACGGAAGCGTGGGTTACGCCGCTGGCTTTTCAGGCACGGTCTGGTCCACGAAGTAGATCTTGTACCACATGAGGAACATGTAGACGATCCAGATCTTGCGGGAGCGGTCGGCGCCGGCTTTGTGCTCGTCCAGCAGGCGCACCAGCTCGTCGGTGTTGAAAAACCGCCGCGCCAAGTCGCCGGTGAACCATTCCTTCACCTGCTCGTAGTAGCGGTCCTGCCGCAGCCAGTTCACCATGGGCACGGGGAAGCCCAGCTTCTCCTTCTGCGCCCAGTCCTTCGGGATGGCGCGCTCGGCGGCCTCGCGCAGCGTGATCTTCGTCTGCTCGCCGTCGGCCTTCAGGCGGGTGGGGATGGTGGCCGACACGTCGAACACCTGCTTGTCCAAGAACGGCACGCGGCTTTCCAGCGAGTGGGCCATCGACATCTTGTCGGTTTTCAGCAGGATGTCGCCCACCAGCCAGAAGAACAGGTCGACGTACTGCATGCGCGTGGTGTCATCCAAGCCCGCCACCTCGGCGTACGCCGAGGCGATGAGCTCCTGCGGAGACGGCACGCGCGCGCCCGCGTCGGCGCGCTTGCCCGCGCGCAGGCGCTCGCGCTCGTCGGGGTTGAACGCCACGCCGTTCGCGTTCGTGTAGTACCAGTCCTCGGGCGTCTCGCTCGCGCGCTCCAGGTAGTTCGCGCCGCGCACGCCCAGGCCGCGCGCCATCTTCGACGCGCCGCGCAGCAGGCCCTTCGGCGCCCAGGACAGCTTCGCGTTGGCGAACGGCGTCTGGTAGATGCGGTAGCCGCCGAAGAACTCGTCGGCGCCCTCGCCGGAGAGCACCGCCTTCACCTTCTTCGCGGCCTCCTGGTCCACGAAGTACAGCGCCACGGCGCTCGGGTCGGCGGAGGGCTCGTCCATGTGCCACTGCACGCGGGGCAGGCTCGCCCAGTACTCCTCCTCGCCGATGTGCTTGGAGTTGTTCTCGATGTGCAGCTCGTCGGCCAGCTCGCGCGCCCAGGATATCTCGTCGCGCTCGCCCTCGTACTCGGCGAAGCCCACGGTGAACGTCTTGATGGCGGGGTTCTCCTTGGCCAGGCACGCGGCCATGTAGCTGGAGTCGATGCCGCTGGACAGGAACGAGCCCACCTCCACGTCGGCCACGTTGTGGTAGCGCACGCTCTCGCGCATGGCGGCGTCGATGGCCTCCACGGTGTCCTCGCGGCTGCGACTCTCGTCGAAGTCGTAGGTGGGCCGCCAGTAGCGGCGCGTCTCGGTGGTGCCGTCGGCGCGCACCGTCATGCAGTGCGCGGGCTCCAGCTTGAAGATGCCCTTGAAGAACGTCTCGGGCAGCGCGCTGAACTGGAAGCACAGGTACTGCTCGAGCGCCTCCTCGTTGAGGGCGCGCTCGTAGGCGGGGTGCTCCAGGATGCACTTGATCTCGGACGCGAAGATGAACTGCGGGCCGGCGGCGCCTTCCTGCAGCGTGTAGTAGAACGGCTTGATGCCGAAGAAGTCGCGCGCGCAGAAAAGCTCGCGGGTGCCGCGGTTCCAGATGGCGAACGCGAACATGCCGCGCAAGCGGTCGAGCACACCCTCGCCCCAGGCCAGATAGCCCGTGAGCAGCACCTCGGTGTCGGAGTTCGTCTCGAAGGCCCACCCTTGCGCCTCCAGCTCGGCGCGCAGGTCGCGGTAGTTGTAGATCTCGCCGTTGAACACGATGGCGTAGTCGCCCTTGGCGGCCAGCGCCTCGGGGCCGGCGCAGGGGGCGCCGTCGGGCATGAGGGCGGGGGAGGTGATGCGAGCCGCGTGCTCGCCGGTGGCTCGCACCATGGGCTGGTTGCCGCCCGCCAGGTCGATGAGCGACAGGCGCCGGTGCCCCAGCGCGATGCCGTCGTCGAGGTACTGCCCCTCGCCGTCGGGCCCGCGATGCGCCATGACGTCGCACAAGGCCTTCAGGATGGGCAGGTCAGCCTCGGTCGCTCCCGTGAATCCGCAGATGCCGCACATGGTCAGTAATGCTCCTCGTCGCTTCGGTGCCCTGCTCCCGCCGCCGGCGGGGATATGCGCAGGATAGGTGTTTTCCCCATGATAGAGGAAATGCCGTTGCCGCCCAAGCATCTCAACCAAGACCGCAGATTATGTTTCTCGGTTTGGGGTCGGGGTTGGTGATGTCGAAGGGAGCTCGCGACGAGGATGCCGTCGTCTGCCTAGAGGTCCGACATGCGAGGCCGACGGCGTATCCCTTACGACCGCTGCGCCTCGGCCTCTTCGGCGTCGTAGACCTTCTTGCCTTGGAGGTACGTGGCCAGGACCCTCGTGTTTTTGATGGCCAGGGGTTCGACGTCGAGGACGTTCTGGTCCACCACGATGAAGTCGGCGGACTTGCCCGCCTCGAGGCTGCCCGTCTCGTCCTCCATACCCAAGGCCCAGGCTGCGTCGGCGGTGAAGCTGCGGACCATTCGTTGCACGTCCACGCGCTCTTCCGGCCAAAGCAGGTAGGCGGGGTCGTCCATGTCGGCGATATCGGGCACTCCGTATTCCTCGCCGTTCACCAGGTTGCGCGTCACGCCGGCTTCGATTGCTTCGAAGGGGTTCGGGTTGGCGGTGACGGGGTAGTCGGAGGCCGATGCCAGCACGGCGCCTTCGTCGGCAAGCGATTTCATGGGATACATCCGCTCGGCGCGCTCGCCCAGCGCGGCCTTCTCCTTCGGCTCCCAGTACTGGGGCGTCTTGAGGTGCCAGTACGGGTCGACCACGGCTACCGTGTTCAGCTCGGCGAAGCGGGGAACGTCTTCGGCGGCGACCAGCTGCAGGTGGGTGATGGCATTGCGCGCGCGATCGTCGGGCACGTTCTGCTCGGCGTACTCGATGGCGTCCAGGGCCATGCGCACGCCTCCGTCCCCGATGGCGTGGAGGTGAGCCAAAAGCCCTCTGCGGTTGACCGCGGCGACGGCCTCGTCAAGCGCGTCCTGCCGCCAGCCGGCGTCGCCGTAACGGTCGGGGTTGTCGGTATACGGCTCCAGCAACAGCGCCGACTCGTTGTCCATGACGCCGTCGGTGAAGAACTTGGCGGCGTTGATCTTGAACAGGTCGCCGTTGTGCGCGGCTTTCAGCTCGTCCAGCTTTTTCAGGTCGTCGTCGGTCCGCCAGCTGGTCACGATGCCGGCGCCGCGCACGCGCACGGTCAGGTCGCCCTGGTCGGCCAGCTTCTGGTACGCGTCCGCCGGCAGCGGCATGAAACCGTTGCCGGGCGGCGAGAATAGAGACGTGTAGCCCAGGCTGTTGAGGTGGGCCAGGTACTCGGTCAGCGCCTGGGGGAGGCTTTCCCGGTCGAAGGGGTAATCGGCCGCCAACGACATGGCGGAGTCGGCCAGGATGCCCCACAGCTCGCCGTTCTCGTCCTTCACGATCTGGCCGCCGGGAGTCGACGCGGTGTCCTTCGTGATGCCCAGGTATTCGAACGCCTTCGAGTTCAGCCAGGCGCCGTGCCCGTCGAACGAGTACACCAGGATGGGTTTGTCGGCGCTTATCTCGTCGAGGCGCTCCTTCTTGGGGCCGTGCGCCAGCTCCTCGCCGGAGAAAAGGCTCGCGGAATAGCCGAAGCCGGAGTAGGTTTCCTTGTCGGGGTGGGAGCCGACGTACTCCCTGATCGTTTTGAGCATATCGTCGGCGCTGGTCAACCCTATAAGGCTGAAGTCGAAGAAGTCGGGCGAAGCGGTGTGGATATGGCCGTCTATCATGCCGGGCATGACCGTCTTGCCTTGGAGGTCGATCACGGATCCGGCGGCCTTCCGGTACTCCTGGCCGTCATCCGCCGATCCGACGAACGCGATGCGGCCGTCTTTCACGGCCATGGCCTCCGCCACGGCGTTCTGCTCGTTCGCCGTGATGACGGCGCCGTTTTCGAAGTAGAGGTCCGCCTGCATGTTCGCTCCTCCCTGGTTACCGCTCGCTTCGGATTCGTCGCCTGCGGGCGGCGTGCAGCCGTGCAGGCCGAGGCCGGCCGTCGCCAAAACGGCGACGCCGGCAGCGAGGAAGGTCCTGCGCGATATCTCCGTGCGTTCGGGTTGGCTCATGGGCGTCTTCCTCTCGAGTTGTCGCGCGGCTTCCCGCGTATCTGCGAAAAAGTCCACTATCGAGGACGCTGGGCGCTCGCGCGAAGCGGAGGCGGGTTGGTCATGGTCGGGTTGACCAATCGTTTGCGTTTCGTAAGGCGGGCCGCTGCTTCGGGTCCAATTATGCGCGGCCTTCTGCGAAAACGTGGGCGCTCTGTCGGTTTTTCCCGCTATAATGATGCATTTGGATCGCGGCGCAGAGGGAGAGCGTTTCGGCGGCGCCCGCATCCGGCCTCCTGCGGACGGGTCCGCGTCGGGGGCTCCTTTGTACGATCGATCGACAACGGAGGTTATCGATGTCTTCTACCGGCACGCCCGCGCGCTCGTCTTGGTCGGGCAAATGGGCGTTCATCCTGGCTGCGGCGGCTTCCGCCGTGGGCTTGGGGAACATGTGGCGCTTCCCCTATCTGGCGGCTAAGTACGGCGGCGGAACGTTTTTGCTCACGTACCTGGTGCTCGTGTTCACGTTCGGCGTGTCGCTGCTGCTGCTCGAAACGGCGCTCGGCCGCACGACGGGGCAGTCGGCCATCGGCGCGTTCAAGCAGTTCGGCAAGAAGTACGCGTTCATCGGCATCTTGGCTTCGGCTGTGCCGTTCATCATCACGCCGTACTACTGCATCATCGGCGGCTGGGTGACGAAGTACGCGGCGGCCTACCTGATCAACGGGCCGGAGGCGCTGGCCGACGGTGGCGACTTCTTCACGGGCTTCATCACCAGCAACACCGAGAGCTTTCTGTGGATGCTCCTGTTCATGGCCATCGTGTTCATCGTGGTGTCGCTGGGCGTGAAGGGCGGCATTGAGAAGGCGAACCTCATCATGATGCCCACGCTCATCGTCATGGCCATCGCCATCGCGGTTTACACGCTCACGCAGCCGGGGGCGATCGACGGCGCGCTGTACTATCTGGTGCCCGACTTCAGCAAGTTCTCGCCCGAGCTGGTCATCGGCGCGCTGGGGCAGATGTTCTACAGCCTGTCGCTGGCCATGGGCATCATGATCACCTACGGCTCGTACCTCGACCGCAAGTCCAGCCTCACGCAAAGCGTCACGCGCATCGGCTGCTTCGACGTGGGCGTGTCGTTCCTCGCCGGCCTCATGATCGTGCCGGCCGCGTTCGTGGCCATGGGCTCGGGCGACGCCGTGGCGGGCGCGGCGGGGCCGTCGCTCATGTTCATCACGCTGCCGGGGGTGTTCGCCGGCATGGGGGACGCCGCCGTGGTCGTGGGCTTCGTGTTCTTCCTGCTGGTGCTGTTCGCCGCGTTGACCAGCGCCATCTCGCTCACTGAGACGTGCGTGTCCATCATCCAGGACGGCGCGGGCTGGTCGCGCAAGAAGGCGCTCGGCACCGTCATCGGCGTGGTGGTGGTCGCGGGCATCTTCGTGAACCTGGGCTACAACGGCCTGTCGTTCATCGAGCCCTTGGGCGCCGGCACGACGCTGCTCGACTTCTTCGACTTCTTCTCGAACTCGGTGCTCATGCCCATCGTGGCGCTGCTCACGTGCGTGTTCATCGGCTGGATCGTGAAGCCGGGGCTCATCGTCAAAGAGGTGAAGCTGTCCAGCTCGTTCAAGGCCGAGAAGGTGTGGACGGTCATGATCAAGTACATCGCTCCCGTGCTGGTGGTGGTGATCTTGGTGGCCTATGTGGCCGCGCAGTTCGGCTTGTTCAAGATGTAGCGGCATATCGGCCGTATCGAACTTCTTGCGGGGCGCTCTCGGAAACGGGGGCGCCCCGCTCTTTTTCGGGGCGCTAACGGGGCGGGCACGGGCGGGAAAGCGTTGGACGGCCCGCCCTTCCGCCGAGGTTCCCGCACGCTACCATGCGGATCGACCGCAAACGCTCGGGCCGATCTCGTGCCGGGCGGTTGCGCTGCGGCGGCCCGACGAGGCCGCCCTTTTAGACAAAGCACCCGACGAGGAAAGAGGACGCCATGATGGAAGACGCGATCGACGAGCTGAAGGGCCAGCCGAAGGGCGAAGGCTACGGCAAGGGCGAGAATTACGGTGAAGGCGGGCATCGCCATCACGGCCACGGCTCCGACGGGGAAGGCTCCGGCGAGGGCTACGGCTCCGGCGAAGGCTACGGTTCCGGTGAAAAGTACGCCGAGGGCGAAGGCCGCGACAAGGGCGAGCATTACAGCTCCGGCGAGGACTACGGACGAGGCGAAGGCTACGGTTCCGGAGAGAAGTACGGACAGGGCGAAGCGTCCGGGGACGGTCAGTAGCCGGCGATGAGATCCTTACCCGCGTGCAACGTGGCCGACACGGCCGCAGCGGCCCGCGCGCACGGCATGTCGCTCTCCCTGTTGGTGGAGCGAACCATGCAGGCGGCGGGCCGCCGCTCCGTGCAGAGGCTCTACGTCGGCTCGAACCTCTGCAGCCAGTACTTTCTCCGCCAGCCCGAGCAGGTGTGGCGCGAGGCGTTTTCCCTTTGCCGACGCGAGCGCATACCGGCCACGCTCGTGGTGCCCGTGTTCTCCCAGAAGGACCTCGCCGAGGCGCGGCGTCGCATCGACGAGGTCGTTTCGGCGCATGGCGACGCCATCGACGAGATCACGGTGAACGACGTGGGCATGGTGACGTACTGCCTCGACCGGTACGGGTTGCCGCTCAACGCCGGGCGCCTGTTCTCCAAAGAGCCGCGCGACCCGCGCTACGTCGAGCTGTTCGAAGCCAAGCATGCCGTGGGCGTGCCCGCGCTCGTTACCGAGCTGTTCCGTCGGGGCGAGTTGCAGGGCCTGGAGCTCGACCCGACGCACGCGGCGCTCGACCTGTCCGAGCTGCGCGGCTACATGCCGCATCTCGAGGTGGGCGTGCACATGCCGTACTGCTATCTGTCGACGGGGTCGATCTGCGAGCTGGCCGGCATAGGTCGCCCCGTGCGCGAGAAGTTCCGCCCGAACGCGGCGTGCACGCTGGAATGCACGCGCTGCGCGATAGGATACCGGCTGCCCTACGGCGCGCGCCTGCTCAAGTTCGGCCGCGCCGTGTACTTCCCGAACCACGATTGCACCGTGTGCGAGGGGGAGGACTTCCGGATGATCGTATCGCCGTTCGACGTGCTGGTTCCTCGGCGCGACGCCCGCATCGAGCACGGTCCGACGGCCGTGCGCTTCCAGGCGGACGAGCCCGTGCGCGCGGGGCGATGCGCTTCCCTCGCGGCGGAAGGCGGTGCGCGATGAACCCGCTCGTGCCCGTGAACGACCGCGCCTACTTGGAGCGTTACGTCGCTGCCGGAGGCGAGGAGTTCTACGTCGGCTTCCACGACCCTGCGTGGCACGAGCGTTTCGGCGACGAGGCCGACCTCAACCGCATGACGGGCTTCCAGCGCCAAGCCAACCCCTATTGCTTCGAGGATGTGCTCTCCATCGTGGACGAGGTGCGCGAACTGGGCAAGCGCATCTACGTCACGTTCAACGCGAGCGCCTACTCCCAGGAGCGGCTGGACTTCCTGTTCGGTTACTTCGAGCGTTTGCATGCGGCAGGCGCCACGGGCGCCATCGTGTCGGTGCCCGAGGCCGTGGAGCCGGCGGCCGACAGCGGCTTGGAGGTGGTGGCGTCCACCATGTGCGGCGTCTACAACGCCGACATCGCGCGCTTTTACCGCGACCTCGGCTGCGGACGCGTCATCGTGCCGCGCGACGTGGGCCTTTCGGAGATCGAGGCCATGGCCGAGGCCGTGCCCGATGTGGAGCTGGAGGTGTTCCTCATGCGCAACGGGTGCGTTTTCGCTGACGGGTTCTGCCTGGGCCGTCATTTCCAGGGGCGCAACGCGCTGTGCTGGGACGTGCGCCACGCCGACCGCGAGTTCTACACGGTGGGGCGCGGCAGCGGCCTGTCGCGCGCCGCCCGCGAGAACAACGAGGCGTACGGGCGGTTCCACCTCACCGCCTGCGGGCTGTGCGCCGTGTACCGTTTGGAGCGGGCGGGCGTGTCGGCGGCGAAGATCGTGGGGCGCTCGGACGATCCGGCCTGCGTGCTGCGCGACATCGAGGCGGTCGTGCGCAACGTGGAGATTGCGAACGGGTGCGCCGACGAGCAGGAGTTCCTCGCGCGCATGAGCGTGCCGCCCGAGCGCGCCCGCGACTGCGGCGACTCCCTGTCGTGCTACTACCCGGAAGTGCGCTTCCCCCGCACGGCGCGCCGCGAGCCCCTCGTGCGCGCGGGGTAGGGGCCTCGGTTCCGACGGGAATCGAGGCTGGGCGTGGCCAAGATGCCCGGGCCTGGCAAGATGTCCTCCCGTGCGGGGTCCGATACGTTCGAGCGGATAGTTTCGATCGGCATGGTCGGGGCGATGGGTTTCGTTGTGTTGGAAGCCGTTCTCGGCGAGCCTTCGGGGCTGCCATGTAAAAAAATCGAAGCTGTGATGGCTCGTAAGAGTTTTTGGGGAGCGCTCAAGAATAACGACCTGGGCAAACGCCCGCGCGTTCGGCATTTTGTCGCTGCGGATCCTCTCAAGCCATCATGGCTTCGAAAAAGTTGCAGAAGAAGCCCGAAAAACTATTACGGTGCTGTTTTGCGTCGACGGCGTCCGGCGTGCTCGTGCGCGGCCGGGCGTTTTGCTATCATGGGACGATACGTCTGCATCGTTTGAGAAGGAAGTCCCATGTCGCTATCCATCGGTATCGTCGGGCTGCCGAACGTCGGCAAGTCCACGCTGTTCACGGCCCTCACGAACAAGGGCGGCCTCGCGGCCAACTACCCGTTCGCTACCATCGAGCCCAACGTAGGCGTGGTGCCCGTGCCCGACGCGCGTCTCGACCGCCTGGCCGAGATCGACCACCCGGCGCGTATCGTGCCGGCCACCGTCGAGTTCGTGGACATCGCCGGCCTTGTGGCCGGTGCCAGCCAGGGCGAGGGTTTGGGCAACCAGTTCCTCGCGAACATCCGCGAGACGGACGCCATCTGCGAGGTCGTGCGCTTCTTCGGCGATCCGGACGTGGTGCACGTTTCCGGCAAGGTGGACCCGCAGAGCGACGTGGAAACCATCAAGACCGAGCTCATCCTGGCCGACATGGGTACGCTAGAGAAGGCGCTGCCGCGCCTGGAGAAGGAAGCCAAGCGCGACAAGGCGGGTGCGGCGAAGGTCGCCGCCGCCAAGAAGGTGTACGAGGGGCTGAACGAGGGGCACCGCGCTCGCACGCTCGATCTCACCGACGACGAGCGCGTCGCGCTGCACGATTTGCACCTGCTGACCATGAAGCCCATGCTCTACATCGCCAACGTCGACGAAGACCAGCTCACGGCCGACCTGCCCGAGATCGACGGGTGCGCCCCGGTGCCCATCTGCGCGAAGGTGGAGGCCGACTTGGCCGAACTCGACCCGGCCGAGGCCAAGGAGTACCTGGAGGCCATGGGGCTCGAGGAGAGCGGCCTCGCGCGCCTCGTCCGCGAGGCGTACCATCTGCTGGGACTGCAGTCGTACTTCACGAGCGGCGAGACCGAGACGCGCGCCTGGACCATCCCCATTGGCGCGAAGGCCCCGCAAGCGGCCGGCGTCATCCACTCGGACTTCGAGCGCGGCTTCATCAAGGCCGAGACGGCGTCGTTCGCCGACTACTCCGAGCTGAACGGCGAGAAGGGCTGCCGCGACGCCGGCAAGCTGCGCCAGGAGGGCAAGGAGTACGTGGTGCAAGACGGCGACGTCATGCACTTCAAGTTCAACGTGTAGGAACGCCCGACGGAAAGGGTTCGCGCATGGACGGTTTCATCGAGGCGTTGGCGAGCGACGGCAGGAGTCCGGAGCTGCCTGAGGAATACGACTACTTCGGGAAGCTCGTTGGCAGTTGGAAGGTCGACTACGTCGACCGCAACCTGTCCTGCTCCGTTGAAGGGGAGTGGCATTTCGCGTGGGTCCTCGAGGGCATGGCCATCCAGGACGTCATCATCCTGCCCTCGCGCGCCACGCGGACTGAAACGCCGCATCCCCTGACTGAGTGCGGCACGTCCCTGCGCATCTTCAACCCCGAGACGCGAGCGTGGGACGTCGTCTACGGCTACACGGGCAAGATATTCCGACTCGAGGCGAGGAAGCAAGGCGACATGATCGTCCTCACCAACCTTGAAGACGCTAACAGGAAATGGGTGTTCGCCTCCATCGAAGACGACCGTTTCCATTGGCAGAACGTCACTGTACAGAACGATGGCAAGTGGCACGTGAACGCCGACATCTACGCCGAGCGCGCGTAACCGAAGGTCAGGTGCGCTCGGCAGGGGCGAGCTCCGTAGGGGCGCTCTCCAGAGCGCCTGTTCCGGCGAAGCCGGAAAACCAACCGCGGGTCGCGTTTTCGCGCTTTGCGCGAACGGGCGCTCTGGAGAGCGCCCCTACGGATTGCGATGACCAGAATGCCCCAAAAGAGGTCAGGCGCTTTTGGGGCATTCTCCTTTGCGCGGTCTACAGGTGCAGCAGCAGCCAGCCGATGAGGTCTTCTTCGACCTCGAACTTAAGGTCGTCGTAGTTGTGGATCTCGTGGCGGTAGCCGGGGTAGAGCTTCGTCGTCACCTCGTGGCCCGTGTCGGCGAGCCAGTTCGCGCACGTGTACACGCCTTCGCCGTAGTTGCCAACGGGGTCTTGGTCGCCCGCGATGCACAGGACGGGCAGGTCGGCGGGCACCTTTTCGGCCCACTCAACACCTTCGATGCAAAGCATCATGTCGATGAAGTCGCGCAAGCTGATGTTGTGGGTGGGGTGCGTGAAGGCGTCGAACGGGTCTTCGGCATGGTCCCTCTGCACGGCGGGGTCGTGGCAAATCCACTCGTTGCCCAGATGGGCGCCCTCCTCGCAGCGGGCGAACATCCAGCCCATCAGCTCGCCCACGAAGGCCGGGTCGCTCTCGTGCGCCTTGCCGGCGGCGATGGCCTCGTCCAGCTTCGCGCGCACCTCATGCGTGTTCTTGAAGATGCCGGTGGTGCCGCAGTAGACGGCGCCGGTCAGCTCGTCGCCGTACTTCGCGCTGAAGTCGCGCGCGATCATCGAGCCCATGGAGTGCCCGAACATGAAATAGGGCAGGTCGGGGTACTTCTCGCACACGAGGTCCTTGAACCGCTTCTCGTCCTCCATCATGGTGTGCGGCCCCGCGTCGCCCCAGTCGCCCCAGGTGTCGTTCGCGGTGGCGGTGGCGCCGTGGCCCACGTGGTCGTCGGCCGCCACGATGAAGCCAGCGTCCATGAGCGCCACGATCATGTGGAAGTAGCGGCGGGAGTGCTCTCCGAAACCGTGGACCAGCTGCACGATGCCCTCGGGCTCGCAGGCGGGGACGTAGATCCACCCCGTCACCTGGTCTCGGTCGTTCGACGATGGAAAGCTGATTTCATGCAGCATAGTGAACCCCTTCTCTCGAAGCGCTCGCGATCTGGCGCCTGCGAGGCGGACCCTGTGCGGCCGCCGAGGCGCTTACGCCCATTATGGCAGACGGGCGCCTTCCGCGCTCGGTGTTTTTCGCGCGTACGGCGCGCGAGAAGATATTGCACGCTGAAGCGCCGCCAACCAACGAGCCCGTCACGTGCCTTCCGTGCGCATGCTTGCCGCCGCTTCGCCCGCATAGCGCGTCCCGGCAGGGCCAGGGTAGGGCGGGCGCTGATGTCCGCAATGGGGGCAGGTGCCGTCGGTGACGTCCCGAGGCTTGCCGCACGCCGGGCAGACGGCGTTCATCTCGCGCAGGCGATCCACTTTGCCGCACGCGTTGCACATGGAGCAGACGTAGCACATCTCGCAAGCCTCCTTTCGCCGCCGCAAAACGGGAAGGTGCCCGGGAGGGCGAACTCCCGGGCACCGATCGGGTCCTACACGAACAGGGCCATCTTCTTCGAGGTCATCTTCTCGGAGAGCTCCTCTACGCTTCCGTAGTGCATGCAGCCCGCTTGGCAGTGCTTGACGCAGGTAGGCTCCTTGCCCTTCGCCACGCGGTCCGCGCACAGGTCGCACAAAGCGGTGGGCACGGGCAGGAACTCATACTGGTACATGCCGTCGCCCAGGTCGTGGGGACCTATCTCGTAGGGGCTGATGCCTATCCGCCCCTTTTCCAGCAGCTTCTCGGGTGCGAACCCGTGCTCCTGCTGGCAGGCTATCTCGCAGGTGTGGCAGCCTGTGCACCATTCGTAGTCGATAAGCAGTCCGTTCATCTTCCTCACCTAGCCTTCGTACTTGCTGATCCGGCAGAGCTGGGACTTGTAGGAGTTTCCCAGGCCCGTTTTGCCGGGCCGCATGGGCAGCAACTTGTTGATGTTGTTCTCCAGCACGCCGTACAGGCCCGCTTCCGTGCCGTCGTTCTCGGCGCGGTCCTTGCGCTCGGGGTACCACCAGCCGTGGTCGGCCGACACCACGCCCCGCTTTATGCGGGTGGACAGTTCCGCCTGCTCGCGGCACGATCCGAACTCGTTCTCGATCAGCACCCAGTCGCCGTCCTTGATGCCGTATTGCGCGGCGTCGTCGGGATGGATCATGATCTGTGGCCCAGGATGGATGGCGCGCATCGAGGGGGCCTGTCGGTGTTCGGAGTGGAAGAGGCTCCAACGGCGGGCACCCGTCGTGAGCACGAGCGGGTACTTCTCGTAAAGCTCAGGTGTGGAGCGCGGGCTCTCGGGCGGCTCCTCGTAGGCCGACAGGGGCGAGTACCCCATGTTCTGCATGGCGATGGAGTAGAAGTTGTAGCGGCCCGTGTCGGTGTTGAAGCCCGGCTGACCGTCGGGGCGCAGCTTGCCGGTCTTGTACTTGTAGTACTCGAACTCCGGGTAGGCCCAGGTGCGCTCCTTGATGTCTTGATACTTAAACGGCGAGCTTTGCAGGCAGAAGTCGTAGAACTCCTCGTCGGACTTCCAGGTGCCCGCCGCATCGCCGTGGAAGCGCCGGCCCACCTCGTAGATGATCTGCTGGTCGGACTTCGCCTCGCCCAGAGGCTCGATGCACTGTGCCACTGCGCCCAGCTGGTAGGGCTGGTGGCCGGTGATGCCTGCGCGCTCCGCGAACGTGACCGCCGGCAGGAACACGTCGCCCACGCCCATGGCCGTGGGCGTCATGAACAGGTCGACCACGACGTTGAAGTCGGTTCCCAGCAGAGCCGGCAGTATCCGCTGCGGCTCGGCGCCCATGTTGGCGATGGGGTTGTTCGTTTGCATCCACACGCACTTGATGGGGTAGGGCTCGCCCGTCTCCAGCGCCTTCAGCATCATGTCCTGGCTGATGGCGGCCATGGCCTTGCATCCGTTGAACTCCTGGTTCATGCGCTTGTCGCCGGAGGCGGCCCAGCTGGGCGTGGGAAGCGATTCGATGACCGTGAAGTCGGACATCCATGTGGAGCCCACGCCGAAGCAGGGGCGGCCGCACACCATCGAGCCCGGTTTCTCGTAGTTGCCGGTCACGGCCAGCAGGTCGAACACGGCCATACCGGTGATGAAGCCCTCGGACGTGTGGTCCATGGCAACACCCCACTGCAGGCACGCCGACCGCGCGCGGCCAAGAGCGCGGGCGCATGCGGTGACCTTTTCGGCGTCGATACCGCAGATGCCGGCGGCCTTCTCGGCCGTGAAGTCGGCGATGCTCGCGGCGAACTCGTCGAACCCGTACGTCCACAGCTCCACGAACTCGTGGTCGTAGAGGTCTTCCTGGATGATGATGTTGGACAGCGCGAGCGCCAGGGCGCAGTCGGTGCCCGGACGAAGCTGGAACCAGTACTCGGCCTTGCCCGCGAGCCAGGTGAGCTTGGGGTCCATGCAGATGATCTTGGAGCCGCGCTTCATGCACTCCACGATCCAGTGCCCCAGCGTGCCGTCGGAGTTCGCCACGACGGGGTTGTTGCCCCATACCATGACGTACTCTGGCACCTCGAAACGCGGGTCGTCGTAGCGGTCGGGGAAGAACTGCGAGTAGTCGCACACGAACATGTCGCCCACCTTGAGCGACGTGCTGAACAGGCGCGGTGCGTAGCATGCCTGCCCGGACAGGAAGCCCATGCCGTAGTTCGGCGTTCCCAGGTACTGCGCGAGCATCGGGCCGTAGCCGTTGATGTCGCGGCCGGTGCCCTGCGTCACCCAGATGGACTCGGCTCCGTACTTCTCTACCACCGCCATGACGTTCTCGTAGATAAGGTCGTACGCCTCGTCCCAGCTGATGCGTTCCCACGTGTCCTTGCCACGGTCCTCGCGGGCGCGCTTCATGGGGTGCAGGATGCGGTCTTTGTGGTAGATCATCTCATTGGCTGCAAGGCAGCGAAGGCACAGGCGGCCTTGGTTATGCGGGTTTTCCGGATCTCCCTCTATGTGGTCGATGACCCCGTCTTTCACGTACACCAACAACCCGCAGTTCTGGTGGCACCCCGGTCCGGTGCGCGCGTTGGTCCTGATGACGGTCATACCGTCCTCGCTCCACGTCCATGCGCGCCCCTCGGCATCGTCCTGGGTCGTGGCTTCCTTAGCGTCTTCCTTGACGAAGAACGAACCGTACACGTCGGCTTCGATCTCGTTTTTGACGTCGGCTTGCGCTTCTGCCATGGCGAATCCCCCTTCTCTCTCGCGATTGGACCCTGCGAAGACCGGGCGGGTGCGCCCGAACGCGGACGTGGCTGAACCTCCCGGTTTCGCAGCCGGCAAGCCGCAGCACGCGCCGGCGCGGGGTCGAAGCGAGGGGACGCTCCGGCCCGTTCCCACGCCTTCGGGAACGATCCGGCGAATCGACGTGAGCCGGGCGGGTTACGCCGATTCGCCGGGCGTGCCCTGGCGGCCTTGGCTTGCAGCCACAGTTTATTTCCGAGTGCGTTGCTTCTCGCCGACGAAAATGGCATAACCCATTCCGCTTCCCGTATAATCGGCTCAATCCCGCGCACGGGGGCGAGTCCGTGCGGGAGGAACCGGAGGGGGTTGTTTTGAACATCGACAATCTGAGGGAATGCGTCGACCTTGCCAGAACCCTGAGTTTCACGAAAACCGCGCAGCGCTTCTACCTCACCCAGCCCGTGCTCAGCAAGCACGTGGCCAACGTGGAGAAGGAGCTCGGTATCGAAATATTCCTACGCGGGAAGAACGGCGTCCATCTGACGAGCATCGGACGCACGTTCATCGACGGCTGCAAGGACGTTCTCGATCGCTACGACGGGGTGCTCGAAGGGGTCGAGCACTTGAAGTACGGCGAGGACAGACCCATTGACCTGGGCTATTTGTACGGAGCGAGTTCCATCGTGCTGCCGAAGGCCATCCGGGCGTTCGGGAAGCGACACCCATCCATCGAGGTGCGCTACCTTTCGATGGAGATCGATGAGATACCGGGCGCTCTCGACGAGAACCGCATCGACCTTGCCATCACGTCCGATCTTGAGAAATTCGACCCTGACCGGTTCGCCTGGAAAAACCTCTACCGGGACTCCCTCTGCCTCATCGTCCCGAACACCCATCGCCTTGCCGGTCGGGAGATCGTGCGTGTGGGCGACTTGGCCGGGGAGGAGATCATCGTTCCGCGCACGTCATTTATGCCGAACGAGACGGGCCATATCAGGAAGGTCCTCAGCCCCATCCTTGAAACCGTGACCCAGAAGCGGTTGATAGGGGATCTGAACAGCATCCGCATGTCGTTGATGGTGGAGGGGTGCGCCGCCATCGAATTCGCGCACCTCAGGAACTACTTCGCCGACGACGAGTTCGCGTTCATCCCCCTGGACGCTGCGCTGCCGGAATTCAACGTCATAGCTCTGTGGAAGCGCTCGAACGAAACGGTGGCGCTGCTCGATTTGGCCGAGGAGTTCGAGCGCCAATGCGCCAAGCTCAGGTCCGACCGATCCGAACGCCGTAATCCGTAGGTTTCCATTTTTGAATAGGCCATAGCTTTTCCGCGCGAGCGGTACGGTGCGCCGTCCTCCTATAATCGAATCGTCCAGGCGTTGGTGCCGTTGCACCAGGGGAGCGCCGGGCTTCGTTCTGCGCTGTCGGGCGCTTGCGAGGGGTGCGCAGAGACAGTTTTGCTTCTAATCGCGGAAGGGAGATTAGCAATGAGTGAGACTGCTCCAGCCATACCGGCTGCCGGCAAATTCAAATCTGCACGATGGGGTGTGGTCGAAGGGGAGCTGACCAACAGGCAACGATGGTTATGCTTCTGGTCGTTGTTCGTGTTCGGATCTTGCTGCGTGTACCAGTGGCTCATGCCCGCGTCCATCCTCACCAACATAGGCTCCGTGTTCAACATGGATCTGGACACCGCCGGCTGGATCATGTCCGTGTTCACTTTGACAGGGCTGCTTCTGGCATATCCGGGCGCGTGGATCATGCGCAACGTGGGCATCAAGGTATCCATCGTCATAGCGGCCGTCCTGACCATTGCGGGCAACGTGCTCGCGCTGTTGGCGGACAGTGGTGCCCTGTTCATTTTCGCCCGCGCGGTGCAGGGCTGCGGTTTCGGCCTTATCGCCGTGATCGGGCCCAACATCATGCCGCGGCTCTTTCCGCTTGAGCGTCAGGGGCTCGTCATGGGCATCTGGTCCCAGTGGGTCTGCCCCGGCGTCGCGCTTGCCTCGCTCTCCACGCCTCTGATGTTCGCGGCGTTCGGCTGGAAGTCCATCTTTGCCCTATCGTTGGCGCTGCAGGTGGTCACCACCTTGCTCGTGCTGGCGTTCGTTAAGATGCCGGCTATTCCAGAGAACGTTCGCGCCAAAGGCCAAGCCAAGACTAAGATGGGGAAGCCTTCCAGGGCCTATACGATCAGCGCCTTCGCCGTGGGTTTCTGCTTCTTGGCGTGGTGCACCAGCTACCCTACCTTCAACACCTTTTATCCGACGTACGCCCAGACCGTGCAGGGCATGGACCTGTTCACGGCTTCGATGACGACGCTGGTGGCGGCGGTGGCGACGATTCCCGGCGGCATACTGTTCGGGCTTCTGGCCGACAAGATCAAGCAGCGCAAGCTCATGCTGATAACGGGGTACGTCCTGCTCATTGTGGTGTGCGCCACCGTGCTGTGGTCGAACTCCCAGAACCAGGCGCTCGCTTGGGGCAGCATCATCTTCTTGGGCTTCTTCTGCGCGGGGCTCGTTCCCACGATGTCGCGCGCGCTCATCCCGGTTTTGGCGCAGGATCCCGCTACCACCGACTACGCTCTCACCGGCATGGCGTTTGTGACCCAGCTCGGGGGCTTCATTGCGGCCTTCTTCGGCACCATCGCAGCAGGCTCCACCTATCAGTTCGCGGCGTTGACGTTCGTGGTGCCCCTGTGTGCCGCCGCCGTGATCGTGCTCCTGTTCGTGAAGAACGATCGCCGTATGAAGCGTGAGGAGGTTGTTTCCGAAGGAGAAGCGGCGCGGCAAGCCGCGTCGTGAAGATGCGCGCGAAGTTGCGTCGAAGCCTCTAGACGTGCGTTTTCGATGGACGCTCCGCAGGGCAAGGGTTATTGCCTGTGCCCTACACACTCGGCGAGGCGTATCTTGCCGAGCGGTAGGGGCGAAGTTTTTGCTTTGCGAGAAGCGTTCCAGCGGCGTTGAGAGCGTCGCCATTTTGCGACCGGGCCGGAAAGCTGAGCTTCCGGCCCGGTCGTGCGTCGGTGAAGACAATGTGGGCACGGGCTTTCCCATCGCGGCCCAGCGGTCTTCTGCGGTAGCATTTCGGTTGTTCAAGGCGTGCCGCGCCGAAGGCGTTGCGGCACGAGCAATCGAGGCGGCGAACGTTTCGTTTCGAAGCCGCCGTTGCATGGGGGAGCAAGGAAAGGACGAGATATGGCCTGCACGTACACCGAGCTTCCGAAGCTCGGCTTCGGATTCATGCGTTTGCCGGAGATCGAGGGGGCGGACGGCGAGAAGACCATCGATCTCGACACGCTCTGCGGCATGGTGGACACGTTCATGGACGCGGGCTTCACCTACTTCGACACGGCGCGCGGCTACCACGGCGGCAGGTCCGAGGCCGCGCTCAAAGCGACGGTGGTGAACCGATATCCGCGCGCGTCGTTCCAGGTGGCCACGAAGCTGCCGGCATGGCTCGCGAAGGACGCCGACGATGCGCGCGCCATGTTCGACACGTCGCTCGAGCAGACGGGCGCGGGCTATTTCGACAACTTCTTGCTGCACAACCTGGGCGAGGAGCGCACGAAGCTGTTCGACGACTTCGGGTTGTGGGACTTCCTGGCCGAGAAGAAGGCCGAGGGGCTCATCCACAATCTGGGCTTCTCCATCCACGACAAGGCGGCGGTGCTCGAAGAGGTGCTCAACGCGCATCCCGAGGTGGATTTCGTGCAGCTGCAGATCAACTACGCCGACTGGGAGAGCGAGACCGTGGAGTCGCGCAAGTGCTACGAGACGGCGCGCGCCCGCAACCTGCCTGTGGTGGTGATGGAGCCCGTGAAGGGCGGATCGCTGGTGAAGCTCCCCGACGCCGCCGCCGACGTGCTGCGCAACGCGGACGCGGACGCGCCGCTGGCCTCGTGGGCGCTGCGCTTCGCGGCTTCGCTGCCGGGCGTGCTCACGGTGCTCTCGGGCATGTCCACCCCCGAGCAGGTGGAGGAGAACGTGCGCACCATGCGCGCCTTCCGTCCGCTCGCCAACGAGGAACGAGCGGCGCTCGAGCACGTGCGTGCCATCCTCGACGGCATCCCCACGGTGCCGTGCACCGATTGCCGCTACTGCGTGAAAGAGTGCCCGCAGGGCGTGCGCATCCCCGCGGCGCTTGCGTCGCTCAACATCCTCGCGCTCTACGGCGACGAGCACCGCGCGCAGGAGAACTACGATTGGAACGCCTCGGACGGACCGGCTTCCAGCTGCATCGCCTGCGGCACGTGCGAGAGCGTGTGCCCCCAGCACATCGGCATCGTGCGCGAGCTGGCGCGCGCGGCGGAGCTGTTCGAGAAATAATCGCGCATGCGCTTGACTTGGAGCGTGCTCCAAGGTTTACGATGACCGGCGGTCTTCGACCGAAAACGGGAAGGATGCACTGTCATGGGCAAAATCGAGAACGGTCCGGACGTGGACGTCGAATCGCTCGACGCCTTCTTCGCGCGCACGCCGCGGCTGGCCGTGGCGTTCTCCGGCGGCACCGATTCGTCGTATTTGGTGGCCGCGGCGAAGCGGGCCGGCGTCGAGGTGAGGGCCTATCTCGTGCGCTCGGCGTTCCAGCCTCCTTGCGAGACGGCCGACGCCGAGCGCCTGGCTGCAGAGCAGGGGGCAGAGCTGACCGTCGTCGACGTCGACGTGTTGGAACGAGACGAGATCTGCGAGAACACGCCCGATCGCTGTTACTTCTGCAAGCGCTTCATCTTCTCCACCATTCGAGAGCGCATGGAGGCCGACGGTTTCGACGTGCTGGCCGATGGGATGAACGCGACGGACGATCCTGAGCGTCGGCCGGGCTTCCGCGCTTTGGCCGAGTTGGGCGTGGTGTCGCCGCTGCGGCGCGCGGGCATGAGCAAAGACGACGTGCGTGCGGCCTCGCGCGAGCTCGGCTTGTTCACGGCCGGCAAACCCAGCTTCTCGTGCTTCGCCGTGTACGTGGAGCCGGGAGAGCGCATAACGACGGAGTCGCTGCGCGCGGCGGCCAGGACCCCGGAGGTGGCCGCGAAGTTCATCGCGCGCAACGCGGCCGTAGGCAACGGATTGGGCGAGGCGTGCCCTGCCGACAGGAACGTGCCGCATCTGATGGACGAGCCGTTGAGCGACGAACCGCCCTCGTCCGAGCCGGCTTTCGCAGATGCGGGCGCCAACGAAGGGGCGGAGGAGGACCGGTAGTGGAAGAACGGGAGATGCGCGCGCTTTTGGCGGCGGTGGCCGAAGGGTCGATCGACCCGGACGAGGCGGCGTTGCGCTTCAAAACGGCGCCGTTCACGGATCTGGGCTACGCGAAGGTGGACCATCAGCGCGGGATGCGGCAAGGCGTGGCCGAGGTGGTGTACGGCGCCGGCAAGACGCCGGCGCAGATGGCCGGTATCGTGGCCTCGATGCGCGCGGCCGGGCAGGAGCGCGTGCTGATCACGCGGCTGTCGCTCGAGGCGGCCGACGAGCTGCGGACGCTTCTTCGGGAATCCGACCCGCAGGCGGCCGAGTCCTTCGCCTATCACGAGCTGCCGCGCCTCGGCATCGTGGGCGACCTGCCCGCGCCCGACGGCAACGGGCGCGTCGTCATCGCAGCGGCCGGCACGAGCGACCTGCCCGTGGCCGAGGAGGCCGCCTTCACGGCCGAGGTGCTGGGAAACGACGTCGTGCGCCTCTACGACGTGGGCGTGGCGGGTATCCATCGCCTGCTGGCTCATGCCGACGACATCGCGTCGGCGCAGGTGGTGGTTGCCGTGGCCGGCATGGAGGGCGCATTGGCGTCCGTCGTGGGCGGCATGGCGTCGTGCCCGGTTATCGCCGTGCCCACGAGCGTGGGCTACGGCGCGTCGTTCGGCGGCGTGGCGGCGCTCCTGGCCATGCTGAATTCGTGCGCGTCGGGCGTGTCGGTGGTGAACATCGACAACGGCTTCGGCGCCGGCTACCAAGCGTCGACCATCAATCACCTTACGTCGGCCTACCGGCCGACGTAAGGTGCCGACGCTGCGGGGCGTCGAGGCACCCAATCTCGCCGCGATGGCGAAACCTCGCGTACCAAAGTACGCTTCGCCTTCGCCATCCCGTCGATCTCGGGCGTCTCGACGCCCCTCGCTGACTTTCTAACGCCAACCCGTGCGGCGGTTTTCGCGCTTCGCACGAATCATGTGCGTTGATCTCGATAGAAAGGAACCCTCATGACCACGCTTCATCTCGACCTTACCCGCGACGCCACGCGTCGCTCCATCCTTGCCGACCTGCGCGGGCGCTTGGACGACGACGCATGCGTTGCGCTCGACGCCGCCGTGGAGGCGGCCGGCGTGCCCGAGCGGCACCATCACGACCTGCCCGACGTGCTGACCGTTATCGACAGCCTTGCGGCGAGCGAGCGCGTGAAGGACGACATGCGCGCCGTGTACCGCATCCTGGCGCAGGCCGAGGCGTCCGTGCACGGCTGTGCGGTGGACGAGACGCACTTCCACGAGGTGGGCAACGGCGAGGCCGTGCGCAACGTGGCCGCCGTGTGTCTAGCCGTGGAGGCCCTCGATCCCGATCGCATCACGGCCACCGCCGTGCAGACGGGTAGTGGCACGGTGGTGTGCGCCCACGGCGAGCTGCCCATCCCCGCGCCGGCCACGGCCGCCATCCTCGAAACGGGCATCCCCGTGTGCGCCGAACGCCTGGACGGCGAGCGCTGCACCCCCACGAGCGCGGCCCTCATCAAGCACTTCGTGGACGAGTTCGTCGCCTGAGCCGCCGCTTGCCGTGGGCGCGTGTGAGAAACGCGGCTCGTCGGCCTTCCGGATGCGGGCGCTTTCGGCGGAAGACGAACCGTCGTATACTGGCGCTGTTGCAGAAACGACGGCGGCGCGAGGACACGCTGCGGAAAGCGGGAGATCATGGCCTACGTTTTCACCCATGCAACCGTGCTCGACGGCACGGAGAACATGGAGCCCCAGCCCAACATGACGGTGGTGGTGGATGACGCGGGCCGCATCGACAAGGTGGGCCCGGCGGCCTCCACCACGGGCCCGCTCGGAGCGCGCGAGGTCGACCTGGCCGGCGCGTACCTCATGCCCGGTCTGATCAACGCGCACGTGCATCTGTGCGGTTCGGGCAAACCTCTGAGCGCGGGTGGGGCCGGCGACCTCATCGGCAAGGTGGTGGGCAACCCGGTGGGCATGTGGGTGCTGCGCCGCATGATCCGAGGCCACGCGCAGGCCCAGCTGGCCAGCGGCGTGACCACGGTGCGTTCGGTGGGCGACCCGGGGTTCGCCGACGTGGACGTGCGCGACGCCGTGAACGCGGGGAAGTGCCCGGGGCCGCGCCTGCTCGTGTCGGGCGTGGGCGTCACGGTGCCGGGTGGCCACGGGGCGGGGCTGTTCGCCCACATCGCGAAGTCGCCCGAGGAGGCGCGCGAGATCGTGCGCACGTGCTTCGGCCGCAAGTGCGACTTGGTGAAGCTGTTCATCACGGGCGGGGTGTTCGACGCCGAGGTGGAGGGCGAGCCGGGCGTGCTGCGCATGTCTCCCGAGGTGGCGCGCGCCGCCGTGGAGGAGGCTCACAAGCTGGGCATGGCCACGGCCGCGCATATCGAGAGCGCCGAGGGCGTGCGCGTGGGCCTTGAGGCCGGCGTGGACACCATCGAGCACGGCGCGGAGCTGGACGACGAACTCATCGCGCTGTTCAAGAGCAACGGCGCCGGACGCGCCTCGTCGCTCACCTGCACCGTGTCGCCCGCGCTGCCGTTCGTGGAGCTTGACCCCGAGAAGACGAAGTCCACCGAGGTGCAGAAGGCGAACGGCCGCATCGTGTACGAGGGCATCGTGCGCGCCGCCCAGCAGGCGCTGGCCGCCGGCATCCCGGTGGGGCTTGGCACCGACTCGTCGTGTCCCTACATCACGCACTACGACATGTGGCGCGAGGTGGTGTACTTCGAGCGTCTGGTGGGTGCCTCGCGCACGCTCGCGCTGCATACGGCCACGCTCGGCAATGCGCGCATCCTAGGGCTGGGCGACGAGACGGGCTCCATCGAGCCGGGGAAAGCTGCCGACCTCATCGTGTGCGACCAGAACCCGCTCGACAACCTGGAGGCCCTGCGGAACGTGCGCATGGTCATGGCGCGCGGGCATCTGGACGAGCGGCCCCGCGTGAAGCGCATCCCCGAGCTGGATGCCGAGCTGGACGGCTTCCTGCCGAAGGCCGTCTAACGACCGCCGTTTCGTTCGATCTTGGCAGAAGCTCCTTCCGCCAAGATCTTGCACGGGTGGATGCTCGATTTGCTCTGCATGAAAAACTGACTGCACACTACCAAGTATAACGAGGTGAATGAGAGCCAACTGCGTTATTTCAGGAGCGACTGCGTGCGTATGGAGCCGCTGCTGGTTCCATGTCGCGGCGGGCGAGGGTTTGCAGCAGGCTCGCGAACTCGGCGCGATCCTCGTCGCGGGCGTCGTCCACCAGTTCGAGCGCCGCTTGCAGCGTTGCCTTGCCCGCATGGGGCGACTGGCGCAGCACCATGCCGCACTCGATGACGGCGGCCGCGAAGCGCCAGTCGGCACTCGGCGCGGCGACGAGGGACGAGGCGTCCACGGCGAGCGCCTGCTCCCGCGCCCCGCTCTGACCGACGGGGCGGTAGCGCATGGAGCAGGTGAGCCATTCTTCTCCGACCGCACGCGCGGCGAAGCCTCTCTGCGCGCCTCCGTCGGCACCATCCTTGGCACTCGCGTCCGTCGCGCCTTCGCCCGTCGCCGAATCCCCCTGTTCCCCGTCCGCGTTTCCGGCGCCGTACTTCAACTGCGGCTCGGCCACGTCGAACGGGGAGTCGGCCGGCACCACCTCGTAGGCCACCGTGAACGCGCAGCCCGCGCCCACCTCGCCCGCGTCGGCCGCGTCGTCGCGGAAGGCCTCGTCCGCCAGCGTGCGGTTCTCGTAGCCGATGAGCCGGTAGCCCTTGACCTGCGCGGGGTTGAACTCCACTTGCAGCTTCACATCGTCGGCCAGCGGCGTGAAGTTCACCAGCAGGTTCCGGTCGAGCACGCGCCGGGCCTCGGCCTCGCAGTCGATGTAGTGGTAGGAGCCGTCGCCGTGGTCGGCGAGCGTCTCCATCTTGGAGTCCTGGTAGTTTCCCGTGCCGAACCCGAGCACCGACAGGTACACGCCGCGCCCGCGCCGCTCGTCCACGAAGTCGTGCAAGTCGCTTTCCGAGGACATTCCCACGTTCAAGTCGCCGTCGGACGCCATGACGATGCGGTTCGCGCCGCCTTCGACGAACTGGCGCTCCGCCACGTCGTAGGCGGTGCGCAGGCCCGCCTCGCCGTTCGTGGATCCCTCGGCACGCAGGCTTTCGATGGCGCGCAGGATGCGCCGCTTGTCGGCACCGCTCGCGCCTTCCAGCACCACGCGCTCCTCGCCGCTGTACGTGACGACGGACACGCGGTCGCGCTCGTCCAGGTTCTCCACGAGCGTGGCGAAGGCGCTCTGCAGAAGCGGCAGCTTGTCGGTATCGGCCATGGATCCGGACACGTCGATGAGGAACACGAGGTTCGAGCCCGCTTCCGGCGCGCGCTCGGCGGGGGTTGTGGCAAATCCCATGACCAGCAGCTTCGTGTCGGGGTTCCACGGGCAGTCCGCCATCCCGGCCGTCACGCCGAACAGCTCGTCGCCTTCGGGCGGCGCGTAGTCGTAATCGAAGTAGTTGAGCATCTCCTCGATGCGCACGGCACCGGAGGGGACGTCGTCGGGGCGCGCTCCCTCGCGCACCATGCGGCGCAGGTTGGCGTAGGAGGCCGTGTCCGCGTCGGCGGAGAACGTGGAGAGCGGACGCGCGGCCGTGGAAACGAACCCGGTCTCGTCGACGGCCGCGTAACCTTCGCCGGAGTAGGGGTCGGCGTAAGGGAGAGGGCCGTAGGGCGGGCAGGAGGCCGACGCGTCGGCCGAGGAGGCGCCTGCCATCGCGTCGCCAACGGCCATGATCTGGCTTTCCGCATTGGACGAGTTGAGGTTGGAAGAGCTCGCGCCGTGCTGGATCGCCGCGAAACCCAGCGCGACGACGATCGCGAACACGACGACGGCCGCGACGGCGAACGCGGCGTGCGGCCGCTTCCGGTGCTCTGTGGGGGAGCGGTGCTCATTCGTCGGTAGGGACATGGAGGGCCTCCTTCTCGATCGCTTCCTCTTCGAACACGATCGAGCGGCCCGTTTTGTCGGGGGAATGTTCGAAGCTACGCGAGTCGATGCTTTGCGGCGGCGCGAAGACCGTGCCCGCTTGCGGAGATACTTCGATCGCCGTCTTCGGCTTGGCGCTCCGCAGCATCTCCCAGCGCTCGCTTTGCGCATGTGGGAATTCGGCGGGTTTCCGAGCCGTCGAGCGCTCAGGATGCGAACGCGACGGGCGCCGGAAGGCGCTTAGCGGCTAGCTCCGCGCTTCTTCTCCGCATGCGCCCAGGTGGTGTAGACGGCCACGCCCACGGCAAGGATGGGAAGCCCCGCCAGGAACATGGCGGTGAACCCGAACGCCCCCGACACCACGCCGCCGATGATGGGGCCCAGCGCGTAGCCCACGTCGGTGCCCAGCAAGTACGTGGACATGGCCACGCCGCTGCGCTCGGGCGGCTCCAGCTGGCCGCAGCGCGCTTGGATCGACGGCGTGACCGTTCCGCTGCCGAGCGCCTTGCACGCCGCGGCGGCCAGGAACAGCCACAGCTGCTGCGAGAAGGCGACGAGCACGACGGCCGCCGCCTCGAACACGGCCGAGGGATAGAACACGGCCGAGAGCCCGCGCCGGTCGGCCCGGCGTCCGGCGAACGGACGCGAGACGAGCAGCGTGAGCGAGTTGACCACGAAGAACGCCGAGATGCCCACCACGCCGCGCTCGTCGCCCACGAGCACGATGTAGGTGGCGATGATCGACCAGATGGTGAGGTAGCAGCACGCGGCCAGGGCGAGCGGCAGCGACTTGACGCTGACGAAGGCTGCTATCCCGCGCGGCTTGGTCTCGGCCGGGGTGTGCCAGGGCGTTTCAGAGGCGGGGGAGCGTGCGGGGTCGGACGGCGCGCCGTTGTCGGGACGGGCCGCAGCCGCGTTGCCCCGCACCCGCACGAACAGCCCGAGCGCGAACGCGGCCGCCGCCACGCCGGCGCCGGCCAGGAACATGGCGGCGAAGCCGAAGCGGTCGCTCACCAGCACGCCGAACGCCGGGCCGAGCGCGTTCGCGAACACGTAGGACGTGCCGAACCAGCCCATGCCCTCGCTGCGCCGCTCCTGGGGGATGGCGTCGAGGGCGAGCGCCGAGATGGCCGTACCGAACAAGGCGTAGAAGAACCCGTGGACGGCGCGCAGCGCCACGAGCGCCGCGAGGGTCGTGGCGAACGCGTAGCCCACCTGCGTGGCGCAGGCCACCGCGATGGACACCATGACGATGCGCTTGCGGCCCAGGCGGTCGGACAAAAACCCGCTCCCCGGACGCGCGACCAGAGCGACGAAGGCGAACACGCTGGCCACGACACCCGCCCATGCGAGCGTGGCGCCCTGGGCGAGCGCGTACTTCGCGATGACGGGCGTGATCATGTTGTACGTGAACAGGTCGAAGGTTTGGATGCCGGTGAGCAGCACGAACTCGCGCGTCCACAGGCGCCGCTCCGCACCGCTCGTATTCGCGCCGCCGTCGCGCAAGGAGCCTACCCCGCTTCGTCTGCCCAGTAGTACCGATCGTCGCCATCATAGCGCACCGCAAAGGGATGCGCCACGTCTTCCGAGGCGAACACCGTGCAGGATGTCGCGTCGCCGACCGCGCCGCCGAAAGCGGGCGCGCGCTCGAACTCGGCCCCCACCAGGGAGGGATCGGCCGCCAGCGGGCGGCCGGCGTCGTCGAGGGCGATGCGCAGGGTCTGCCCGGAAGCGAGCCGGACAAGCGGGTAGCGTGCGTCCGCGTCCGCGCTTCCGCCGGAAGAGGAGGATGCGGAACCGACGCTCTGGTCCGTTTGAGGCGTCTCGTCGCTGGTCGGAGCGTCTTTCGACGGCTCTGCGGACGAGCCGGCGGAGGCGCTGTCGCCGACTGATTGCACGGCGCCTTCGAGAGAACTCGACGCGTTGCGGCCGCTGAGGCTGCTCGCGTAAAGCCCGAACGCGCCCACGCCGACCACCAGCACGAGGCAAGCCGCTGCGGCGACCGCTTGCAGGACGAAACGCGACGTCCTCGCCGTTTTGCGCTGCTGCGTGGGGCAGGCGGCGACGATGGGTTTCAACGGAAGGCCGCCCGTTTCGCGGGCCGTCGGGAGCGCGCGTTCGCCGCGCGCTGCGAGCACGGCGGCGAGCATGCGGGCCTCGGCTTCCTCGCTCGGACCCATGCGGTCGAACGCGGAGGCGACGGCGTCGTCGAGCGCCGCGTCTTGCGGGCGGGCGGCGGCGCGAGCGGAGGGCGTCTCGGCGCGCCGCGTCGCATCATGCAAGTCGCTCTCGATGCGGGCCGCCGCTTCGGCTCGCTTTGCGCCTGCGTCCTTGCGTCGGCTTCGGCCGAGCGGGCCTTCGCCTTCGGGTCGATGGATACGCTCATCGTCCACGTTCCTCACCTCCCAACATGTCTCTCAGCAGCGTGCGGGCCTCGCTCAGGTGGCTGCGCACCGTGGAGGCGGGCGTGCCGGTGAGCGCGGCGATGTCGGCGGTGCGATACCCCTCGTAATAGTACAGGTACACGCAGGTCTTGTATTTCGGCGGCAGGGAGAGCACCGCCTCGAGCGTCTCGTCGCCTTCGGGGCGCGCCCCCTCGTCGGGGAGGTCGTCCGGCAGCTCCGCCGTGCGCCGGCGAGAGGCGCTCTTCAGCACGTCGCGGCAATGGTTCTGCGCGCATACGATGAGCCATGCCTTCTCGTGCTCTTCGTCGTTGAATTTCCGCGGTCGATCGAGCAGCTTCATGAACACGCTTTGCGTCGCATCCTCCGCGTCGGCCGCGCTTCCAAGGTGCGCGAAGCACAGGCGGTACACCGTCTTCACGTGGCGGTGGAACACCGCGGCTATGTCGTCGTTCTTCGGCAGGTTTTCGCCCTTTCTGCCCCCAACACGATCGAGCGAAGGGAAATGTCGGGAAAACGAGGAATTTTTTTCTCAGAGAGCCCGCAAACCGCGTTCCCCGACTCGTTCGCCATCGTAACTTCTCGCTCGAAGCGGCGCAACCGTGCGAGAACCGGCGAAGAGCCGTCCGAACCTTGCAGAACGACCGTCCAAACCTTGCGCGAACCTTGCGGATCCGCCGTCTGAACCTTGCACGCCCGCCGTCCTTATCTTGCGCGTTCCTTGCACGGATCCAGCCTAAACCTCCCGCGAATCTAACACGAAGTATTGCCTGTTCAAATATGGAAAATTGATTTCTTCTCGCCGAGGAAAAACGCTCTTGCGCGTGTTAGAATGCCTCGCGTCAGCGGTGTCCGTTTCCGGCGGGTGACGCCTTAGAGATAAGGAGGAACCCCATGGATAGTTTCAACCTGATCGCAGGAATTTGTTCCATCTTGTCATTTCTTCTGGCAGCCTACGACTGGTCGCAACGAAGACGGAAAGCGAGGGGCAAGGCGAAACATGCACCAAAAAGGCGGCAGAGCTGACACTCTAGCCGCCTAACCTAGTCCCGCGTCACCCGCCCAGAGCTCTAATCCTCGCGGGCACCGCTGACACCCTGCATTATACACACCGCAGCCGTCGACGCAAGCACGATTTTTCAGAATGTCGGACAGGTGGAAAAGCCATCGACATTCGTCCCGCTGGCTTGGGGAGAGCCCTCACGGCAAGGGCGTTGCGGTATGATGTCGAGCGAGATGAGCGAGGGCTCGGGGCCCGGAAAGGACACGACGCATGGTTGACGCGGCGGCCGCCAAGGCGGCATTGCGGGAGCATTTCGGCTACGAGGAGTTCCGACCGGGGCAGCTCGGCGTGGTGGAGGCGATCCTCGGGGGGCGCGACGCGCTTGCCGTCATGCCCACGGGCGCCGGCAAGTCCGTGTGCTACCAGGTTCCCGGCATCGTGCTGCCGGGGCTCACGCTCGTGGTGAGCCCGCTCGTGTCGCTCATGGGCGACCAGGTGCGCGCGCTTCTGGACGCGGGCGTGCGCGGGGCCTACCTCAACTCCACGCTCACGCCGGGCCAGCAGGCCACCGTGCTGCGCCGCGCGCTCGCAGGCGCCTACCAGATCATGTACGTGGCGCCCGAGCGCTTGGCCGACCCGCGCTTCCTGGAGTTCGCGCGCGAGGCGAGCATCCCGCTCGTCGCCGTTGACGAGGCGCACTGCGTGTCGCAGTGGGGCCAGGACTTCCGCCCGTCGTACCTGGCCGTGGGCGACTTCATCGCCCAGCTGCCACAGCGTCCCGTCGTGGCGGCGTTCACCGCCACGGCCACCGAGCGCGTGCGGCGCGATATCGTGCGCCTGCTCGATCTGCGCGGCCCCTACGAGGTGGTCACCGGCTTCGACCGCCCGAACCTCTACTTCGGCGTGGAGCGCATGGAGCCGAAGAGGAAGCTCGCTTGGATCGGGAGCTACGCGCTCGCGCACCCGGCGGACAGCGGCATCGTGTACTGCTCCACCCGCAAGGACACCGACAAGGTGCACGCCGCGCTCGTGTCCGCGGGCGTGCGCGCGGCGCGCTACCACGCGGGCATGTCCGCCGCCGACCGCGCCGAGAGCCAGCGCGCGTTCATCGCCGACGACGCGCCCGTCATGGTGGCCACGAACGCGTTCGGCATGGGCATCGACAAGTCGAACGTGCGCTACGTGATCCACCACAACATGCCCGGCAGCATCGAGGCGTACTACCAGGAGGCCGGGCGCGCCGGCCGCGACGGCGAACCGTCCACGTGCATGCTGCTGTGGAGCGACGGCGACGTGTCCACCTGCCGCTTCTTCATCGAGCAGGAATCGGGCAACGAGGAGCTCACCCCCGAGGAAGCCGACGCCGTGCGCTCGTCGCGCCGCCGGCTTTTAGAGGCCATGGTGGGCTACTGCCACACCACCGGCTGCCTGCGCCGCTACATCCTGAACTACTTCGGGGAAAGCGAGGGGAATCCGTCCGGCGATCTTCGTAGGGGCGGGCTGCTGCCCGCCCGGCGCGATGATTCGCGAGGAGAAACGGACGGTGCGGCGAGCGCATCGTTGAGCCGCGACTCGTCTGTGCGCTCGCCGAACGACGACCGGTGCTCGGGAGCGCCCGCGCCGGGCGGGCAGCAGCCCGCCCCTACGGGGGCCGACGCCGCCGAAACCGTTCGCGAGGCGCACGTCGCGTTCGGCGACGACGCGGCTTCCGCCGCGCTCGACGCTCCCGCCGCCGGCTGCAACAACTGCTCGAACTGCGAGGGAGCGTTCGACGCCGTGGACGTCACCGACACGGCGCGCGCCGTCATGCGCTGCGTGCAGGAGTTGCGCGGGCGCTTCGGCAAGGGGCTTGTGGTAGACGTGCTGCGCGGGTCGAAGAGCGCGAAGGTACTGGACATGCACCTGGAAGAAGCCGCCAGCTACGACACGGTGGACGCGTCGGCCGCGCAGGTCAAGGAGGTCATCGAGCTTTTGGCCGCCGGCGGCTACCTCGCCATCACCGAAGGCTCGTACCCCACCGTGGGGCTGGGCCCGCGCGCCCGCGAGGCGGCTGAGGACGGGTTCTCCCTCACCATGAAGAAGGTCGTGCGCAAGGCCGATCGCACGCGTGCGGCGGGAGGAGCCGGGCGCGTGTTCGGCGGTTCGGGCACGGGCGCGGCGGTCGCCGAGGCCGACCCGGAGCTGTTCGAGCGCCTGCGCACGCTGCGCAAGCGCCTGGCCGACGAGGCCGAGGTGCCGCCCTACATCGTGTTCTCCGACGCCACCCTGCGCGACATGTGCGCGAAGCGCCCCGCCACCGAGGACGAGTTCCTGGACGTCTCCGGCGTGGGCGCCACGAAGCTCGCCCGCTACGGCGAGGCGTTCCTGGCCGAGCTCGCCGCTTACGGCAGCGAAGGATAGCCGCGAAGAATTTCCAAACGAATATGAAACGCCTCGACGTTCTGCGCCGTTAATCAGGTAGAGAGGACGGGAGCATGGACGACGATGCGGCAGAGCGGCGATGCGCCGCCGTGGACGAGGCGATGAACGCATGGGGCGATGCGGTGTACCGCCTCGCCTACGCGCGCCTGCGCAACCGCGCCGACGCCGAAGACGTCATGCAGACGGTGTTCCTGCGCCTTCTGCGCCGCGACGAGCCGTTCGACGATGCGGGCCATGAGAAGGCCTGGCTCTTGCGCGTTGCCGTGAACTGCTGCAACGACCTGCATCGCAGCGCATGGAACCGCCATCGCGCCGCAGGCGAGGGCGTGCCGGAGCCGATCGCGGACGACGACGGCGCCCTTCGGGACATTTGGGAGGCGGTCGGGTCGCTTCCGGAGCCGCAGCGCGATGCCGTCCATCTGCGTTGCGGGGAGGGCTACGAAGTGGACGAGATCGCGGAGATCCTCGGCGTCAAGCCGGCGACGGTGCGCGTGCGCCTGCATCGAGCCCGTAAGGCGCTGCGCGCGATGTTGGGAGGTACCCATGGACATCGATGATTTCAAAGAGAGCTATTGCGAGCTTCAGGGACGCATCGCGCCCACCGCCGAAGCGCGTGCGAGGGTTGCCGAAGCCGTTCGACGGGAAGCCTTCGCCGGGAAAGCGGAGCGTTGCGGGGCCGACGGGTCGGATCGGGCTTGGCATCGGGCGGAGGCGGCGGATCGAACCGCGCGCCGCCATAAAAGCGCCGCACCTCGCTTCTTCGCTGCGGCCGCGTGCATCGCGCTCGTTTGCGCGGGGTTGATGGCCGTCGCCACGGATGGAGGGGGAGGGCGCAACCGCTTCGATATCCAAGCCTATGCGGTTGAGTCGGGCACCGTGCAGCCGTCTTGCGACGGTCTCGTCGCGTTCAGCTACGGAGAGGTGGCGAATGCGACGTCCGACGAGGGAGGAGGCCAGTTTACGGGGTGCATGTTCCAGATCGCGGGCGAGAGCATCGAGAGCGCGGAGGTGTCTCTCGATCGCGGCGAGCTCTACCGTTGCGACGAGGAATGGGTGCAGGCGGAAGGCGGCGAGATAGAGGCGCTGATGGCGGCCGAGGGTGACTGGCAGGCTTCTCTTGCGAAAGTATACGCCGACGGCCGCGCGCATCTGTTTCGCTTCACGCGGCTTGGACCTTCGGTCGTCGAAGGGGGTTCTGGCGCTTCCGGGATGCGGTTCGGCATTTGGCTGCCCGATGCGAACGACGGGGAGGGCTCCTCTTCCGGGCCGGGCGCGAACATGCTGCCGCTCGATTGGCTCGACGGTGCGAAGCTGACCGTGTCCGTTCGGTTCGCCGACGGGTCAAGCGAAGCCAAAGAGGTCGTACTCCATACGGGCTACCTCGAAACCACCATGGTCGAAGAGAATGGAGTCGAGTGGCGCGTGGCCGTTCCCGAACTTGCCGACGGACCCGATCCGTCCGGCCAGTCAACGTACTACACGCTTTACGGCACCATCCAATAAAGCCTCGTTTGCAGTCGAGGTGCGACCTATGTGCGCGAGCGGGGAGGGAGGTGCCGTCCGCCTGCCGTTACGCTCCCGTAAGCCAGCCGCCATATACCTGCCGCATCGATGTTATATGCTATCTACGAAACAACAGTTAGGAGCAAGCATCATGATCAACGTCATCAAGCGCGAAACCATGGGCAGGAGCGAGCGCGGTTGGCTGCACAGCCAATTCCATTTCTCGTTCGCCGAGTACTACAACCCCGACAACATCAGATTCGGCGCGCTGCGCGTCGTGAACGACGACACGTTCGATCCGCACGGCGGGTTCGACACGCACCCCCATGAGGACATGGAGATCATAAGCTACGTGGTGGACGGCCGCCTCACGCACCGCGACAGCATGGGCAACGGCAGCACGCTCGAGCGCGGCGACGCGCAGTACATGAGCGCCGGCACGGGCGTTCGGCACAGCGAGTTCAACAACACCGACGAGCCGCTGCGCTTCCTGCAGATATGGATACTGCCCGACGCGAAGGGCTACGAGCCGAACTACGGCGACCACCGTTTCGCGTGGGAGGACCGCGTGGGGAAGTGGCTGGCCATCGCCTCCGGCAGGCAGGGCGCGGCGCCTATCGCCATCCATCAGGACATGGACGTGTCGGTGGCCATGCTCGATGCCGGCGAGACGCTGAGCTACGACCTGAAGCCGGGTCGGCAGGCTTACCTCATCCAAATCGAGGGCGAAGGGGAGGTCAACGGCAACAAGCTCGCCGAGCGCGATGCCGCGGAGATCACCGACGAGGCGGAAGCGACTGTTCGCGCAAAGACGCCCTCGCACTACATCCTGTTCGATATGGCCGCCGAATAAGCGCGTTTTGTCGAAGTCGCCCGCCCGGCCGGAATCCTGCCGGACGGGTGATCCTGGCGGGTCCCCGTCGATTCGAAACAGGCACCTTTCGCGCTGCCGTCCGATCTGGGCGGCAGCGTTTCACATGCAAGCCCCTTCCGTAAAGATTTTTCCCGCGTTGCTCCCTATACTGGGCGCGAAGGTCGGCAGCGGGCGCATGGCCGCGCGCCGACGTGGTGCGGGCGGCGAGCGATCCGCCCGAGCGATCCGAGGGCAAGGGGGCGGAAATGGGCATTCTCTACCAGGCGGAAGATCCGTTGTACTGGGTTATCTGGCTGTTCGTGCTGTTCGCGCTCATGGCGTTCAACGAGTTGGGACGCGTGAGGTTGTGGTGCGGCATGGTGCTGTTCGCGGTCGTGCCCCTGGCGCTCACCATCTTCGTGTGGCCCACCACGGCCGCTCCCGGCAACGAGTACGGAACCGGCACGTGGTTCAACTGGGTGAAGACGTATTCGGCCTTGGCAGGTTGCCTCGGGTTCATGGCGTTGCGCTTCGTGAAGTGGCGCGGCGCGGACGGTGCGACCCACCACCTGTACGAGAAGCGCTGGGCGCTGTGCTTCCCGCCGCTCATCCTGGCCGTGAACATCGCCGAGGCCGTCGTCCGCGACTTCCAGGTGTTCGGCTTCGGCCTGTGGCAGGGCGGCGTGGTCGAGAACCTGTGGACCATGTCGGGGCCGTGGAACATCATGAACGGCATCGCCGGCATCCTCAACATCGTCACCATCTGCGGTTGGTTCGGCATCATCATCTCGAAGGACTCGTCGAAGGACATGATCTGGCCCGACATGATCTGGGCGTGGATCATCGCGTACGACCTGTGGAACTTCGCCTACACGTACAACTGCATCTCCGACCACTCGGCCTACGCCGGTCTGGCGCTGCTTTTGGCGTGCACCATCCCCACGTTCTTCATCAAGAAGGGGGCGTGGCTGCAGCATCGCGCGCAGACGCTGGCGCTGTGGATCATGTTCGTGATGACCGTGCCGCAGTTCGCCGACGTGCTGGCGCCCATCCCCACCACGCACAACCCGGCCGCGTTCTTCGCCGTGAGCCTGCTCGCGCTGGTTGCGAACGTCGCCGTGGCCGTGTACCAGTTCCGCAAGATTCGCCGCGACAAGCTCAATCCGCTCACCGACGAGCTCTACGCCGACACGAAGGCGTACCGCAAGGTGCTCGAGGAGAACGAATAGGGGTCCGGCGCGCAAAGGGAAACCGAGAACGGGCCCGATGCCGTCCATGGCCGATGAGCCGCGCATACCGTATACTGGTGCCGTCCGCTCCGTTCGGGGTGGGCGGCACCGGCGCGCAAGGGGAAAGGAGCCGGCCATGCGGCTCGGCACGCGGCAGACGAGGTACGCTCCCATCAGCACGGAGTGCGGCGCGCAAGGCGCGGAGCGGGGTCGTCTGGAAGGCGTGGCGGGCGACATCATGCTGGCAGCGCGCGGTTTGTTCGAGACGCGGGGCGTGCGGGCGACCACGGTGAAGGACGTCGCCGCCGAGGCGGGCGTGACGCGCGAATTGGTGTACTACTACTTCGAGAACAAGCAGGCCGTCATCGAGGCCGTGCTCGACGACTATGTGGAGGACCTTGTCGAGAGCGTGTGCGTGTGGAACGAGTCGCGGAAGTTCGGCGACATGGCCGGTTCGTTGCGCGCCTGTGTGGCCACGTTCCGCCGTGCGCTGTACGACGCGGCCGGAAACCCGCGCCCCATGATAGCCGTGTTGGAGGAGCTGGGCGTGCGCGACTCGTTCGACGTGCGCGCCGTGCGCGAGACGGTCGACTGCATCAACGGGCGCGTGGTGGCGGAGTACGCCGCCTATCGCCAGATAGAGATCGACTTCGTGTACGAGATGTTCTGCGTGGTCATATTCGGCCTGGTGGGCCTGGTGAAGCTCAATCCCGACGTCTCGGACGAGACGCTCATGAAGGTGATCGAGCAAACGCTGCGCCTGGATATGGAGCCGCTCGAACCGCCCGGCTCCGACAGCGCGAACGGAGAGTGACGCCGGCGCGGAGGTGGACCTTCGCAGGGGCGGCTTGCTGCCCGCCCGGCGGGGAGACGTGCGGGGCAGCATAACAAATGCGGCGAGCGCATCGTGCGCTCGCCGCATCGCTTGCGTGCTCCGGCTGCTTTGCTCTGAGCGGCTTGCAGCCGATTCCCCTACGCGGCGGCCGGCGCTGCCGGTGCCGCAGGGGCGGCGGGCGCCGACGGAGCGCTTCTTCCCGCGTCGGACGAGCAGGTCGCGGCGCCTCCGCCGACGAAGCCCAAGGTGATGCTGCCGTTCATGGCCGAGGCCGTCACCTGCTTCGACGCGCTGGCATTGCCCTGCGGCGCATGCACGTTTCCGTGCGTCGACTGGGCGTCGATGCGGTAGTCGTCGGCCGATCCGACGAAGGTCGCGTTCACGTGGCCGCTGCCGGTTCCGAAGGAGGCGAGGGCCGCGTCGAGGCTCGTCATGTCGATGCTGCCGTTTATCGTGCGGGCGTCCAGCGAGCCGGCTGTCATGTTGTCGGAAGTCACGTTGCCGCTCGTCGTGTCGAAGGAGACGCTGTCGGCTGCGATGGACTGGGCGGAGACGCTGCCGTTCATGGTGTGGGCGGCGAGCGTTTTCGCGTTGATGCCGCTCATGCCCACGTTGCCGCTCGCGGTGCTCAGGGCCACGTCGTCGGCCGCCACGTCGTTCGCGCTCACGCCGCCGTTCGTGGACGAAGCGCTCACCTTCGTCGCGCGCACCCCGTTGACCGTGGCCGACCCCGACGTGGTGGCCAGACTCATCTCGCCGGCTTCGAGGCGCGTCGCCTGCACGTAGCCGTTAACGGTGGTGGCCTTGCACGCCGTCAAACCGGAAAGGCCGGTCGCGTCGATGTTGCCGCTGACCGTTTCGGCTTCGATCGAGCCGGTGAAGCTGCGCGGCACCTTCACCACGGTGGTGCGGTCTTGGAAGTCCACCTTCATGATCATCACTCCGGCGAGGGGAGAGCCCGTGCCGTCGATTTCCAGCACGCCGCCTTCGTCGGTGATCGTCATGTTCTTCTCGGTGCCGGTCCAGTACGTGACCTCGATGGCGTCGCCGTCCGTCGGTTCGAAGCGCACGCCTTCGCCGCGGTCGCGCACGACGATGGCGGTGTGGGGCGCCTCCGCCTCGGCGTTCATGGTGCTTGTGTTCGAAGTCCAGTCGCGGGTGGTGTTCGACAGGTTCTCGAAGCGGAAGTCCGCCATGGCGAAGGCGCCTATGGACAGCGCGGCTCCGCCCAGCAAGAGCACGGTGGCGACGATCAGCACAACTTTACGCGCGGTTGTCATGGTTCTGCGCTCCTTTCGAGCTTGAGTCCCCGTGCGCCGGCGTGCCGGGCGTGGGCGGGAAGGGCACGGTGGCCGTGTTCGGACCGGAAGGCTGCGTCGCGTTCGGGTGCGCGGGGGCAGGAGGGAAGGGCGCGGTCGCCGTGTTCGGATAAGCGGGGGCGTAAGGCGGAGCCGGGTAAGCAGAGGGGGGAGCGGGAGGCGCGCTGGCCCCGACCGGCATGCCGGAGGCGGCTGCGTAGGTCGAGCCGGCGTTTTCGTCGCTCTTGGCGCGCTTCACGAACAGCCCCTTGATCCAGCGGGCGAACCGCCGGGTCAGGTTGAACAGCCCCTTGCTGGCCGCCAGCACGCCGAACCAGGCGAACAGTCCCACCCCGGCGCCGGCCAGCCCGCATCCCAGCAGGTAGGTGGCGGTGAGGGGATAGCCCGTGCCGAGGCACCAGACGAACCCCACGATGCCGATGGGCCCGCACAGCAGCAGCGCGGCCACGGTTATCCACAGCGCCACGATGACCGCCCAGATGGACAGGTAGATCGAAAACGCGGTCACGATCAGGGCCAGCGCTATCGGCACCCAGATGGGCGAGAACACCACCAACAGCACGATGTTGAGCGTGCGGCTGCCCGTGTTCGCCTTCGCGATGGCCTTGGGGATGGCCGGCGTCTCGGCGATGATCTGGGCCGCGATGGCGCCCACGGGCCCGAGCGCCGCCACGGCGTCGGCTTCGCTCATGCCGTCTTCCACCCGGTCGTCGATCATTTCCGAGTAGAACGCTATCGACTGCTCCACCTCGTAGGATGGCAGCTTGCCGAGCGAGCGCCGCAGCGCGTCTACAAACTCGGTCTTGTTCATTTTCGGGCACCTCGTTTCACGTAATCGTAGATGGACACGACGTCGTCCCGCTCGCGCAGGAACTCGTCGATATGGCGCACGCCCGCTTCGGTGATGCGGTAGTACTTGCGCAGGCGCCCGTTGTGCTCGACGGAGTAGGTCGTGAGCAGCCCCGCCGCCTCAAGCCGTTTGAGCAGGGGGTAGAGCGTCGACTCGGTCAGGTTCAGGATGACGGGCACGTCTTTGACGATCTGGTAGCCGTAGGAGTCCTGGCGGTTGATCGAGGCGAGCACGCAGACTTCGAGGAACCCTCGCTTCATCTGTGCATCCATAGCATACCTCCTTTCGCCCGATACTATACAACGCATAGTATCGGGCGTCAACGGGTATTTGGAGAACATGCGAGCCTTTTTGTCAGAACGCCGGCAAGGTTTCCGGTTCGGCGTATGCGAGTAAGTTGATGTGCGGAGACGGTCGATGAGGGGAAGGCCGGCTGCGACAGAGGCGGCCGGGGGTTTCGTTTTCGTCGGGTTGGCGGCCACCGAAAAACGTGCCGGGTGTTCACCCTGCGCCGAACCGCGATCGGCGTGCGTCGATGCCCGGTCGCTTGCGGGTCGGGGCGCTCGAGGGCGGACCGGACAGCCCGCCGCTGCCAGCTGCGACTCCTCGGAGCCGGGTGGCTTCGCGGCTACGTGCCGGCCCGGGCCATGCCGGCTGCGGTCGGGCTCGGGGGAGGGGGTTGCCGGTGCGAAAATCACCGAAGCCCCCCTCTCTGGAAAGTACGTGGGATGCCGTTTTGATTTTGGAATATCGTGACCTGCGGAAACGCATTCGATGCGCAAAGCCGGGCGCGCGGAGGGCCCTTGGGCGAGCGTTTCGGACGGGGGCGTCGGTGATTTTTGCACCAAACGGAGGGTTCTCTACGTTTAACCACCGTTGATATGGCGCAGGTCGGTTCGTTCCGCTCAAACCCCGCTGGCGCTTTCGCGTCCGGCCGGCTTGAACGTCCTATTGCCGGCGGCGCTAGGCCGAGATCGGCCGGTGCCGCTTCCATGTGCGGGCGCGACGGTTGGTCAGCGGTTTCGGCCGGCGGAGAGTCGGTTCGCTAGCGCGATCTGTCCGTTTCCGCTTCGTCGCCCCCGCCCGCCGCTTCCTCGCGCGGCCGGATGAACGCGACAACGGTGAGCAGCGTGCACGCGCCCAGCAGGCCGGAGAAGCCCAGTGCCAGGTGGTAGCCTAGATCAGGCGTTTGCGGCGTTGCGAACGCCGTGATGAGGAACACCATGACGGCCGTGGCCATGGCAGCCACGATCTGGCGCGACATGATCATGAACGAGCTGCCGTCCGTCGTGATGCCCCGCTTCCGCAAGTCGGAGAGCCCCCAAGCGGTCGTGGTGGGTATGAGCGTGGTCAGGCCCACGCATCGCAGCGTCTGGAAGACGGCGGCCGCCCACAGGGGAGCCGCCGTGGGCAAAAACGCCATGCCCACCGCTCCGGCCGCCAGAAACGCGCCGCCGAAGATGGCCACGCGTCGCGGCCCCAGCTTGTCGGACGCCATGCCGGCCAAGGGCTCGAACACAAGCGCGGCGAACGCTCCCGGCAGCAGCACGAGCCCGGCGTCGAACGCGGAGTGCCCGCCTCCCTCGATGACGAACAGCGGCACGATGAGCGTCATGCCCAAAAAGCACCCGTAGAGGAAGCACTGCGCCGCGAAGCTCGCGCGGTACTTCCCCGATGCGAAGATACCCAGGTTCACCAGCGGATTCGGCACCTTGCGCTGGCGGCGCAGGAACAGCGCCAGGCACACGCCTCCCACGCAGAGCGGCGCCCACACCAGCGGATGCGCCAGCTCGTAGTTCGCGGCGTCCGTGAATCCCACCAAAAGGCCGCCGAACCCGAGCGCCGCCAGCAGAAGCGAGGGCGTTTCCAGCCGAGCCGACGCGTTCGCCACGTCGCGCTCCTTCACGAACAGAAGCGTCAGGACCAGCAGCACGGCCGACGACGCCACGAGCACCAGGAACAGGAAGCGCCAGCCGGCGGCCTCCATGATGGCGCCGCCGATGGTCGGCCCGATGTTCGGCGCGAAACCCAACGCGATGCCGGCGATGCCCATGGCCGTGCCGTGGCGGTTCTCGGGGAAGCGCGTCATGGCGATGGTCTGCAAAAGCGGCATGAGGATGCCCGTGGCCACGGCCTCCAGCACCCGACCGATCAGCAGCATGGGAAAGTTCTGCGCCGCGAAGTCGCAGAGCGACCCGGCCAGGTAGAGCAGAAACGCTCCCGTGAGCAGGGATCGCACCGAGAACCGTTTGGTTAAATACGACGCCAGCGGAACGGCCACGCCCATGGAGAAGATGTAGGCCGTCGTGATCCACTGCCCCCAGCCGATCTCGGTGCCCAGATCGGCCAGCACGTCGGCGGCCATGGTGTTCAGCGCCGTCTGCGTGAGGCCGCCGAGTCCCGCGCCGATCGTGACGAGGGCGAACAGGATATAGGTTGCCGCCGGGGTTTTGACGGGGGAAGCCGGTGGAATCGGGGTAGGGGCTGAAGAGGCGGGGGTGGACACGGTCGATCTCCTTCGATGCGCACCTGACGGCGGAGCGCGTTCGGATATCGCTCATTATAGCACTAATAGAAACTTAAGTTACATTCTTGAAGTTACCTTGCCGAGAAAAGTCATCTCGGTGAAGGTTGCGAGACCTGGAAAGCGGTCCAACGGCGGTTTGTCCCTGCACGCACGGCTCGGCCCTCAGTCGAGGGGCTGCTCGTCGATGCGGTCGAGGAGCTCCTGCTTGGTGTGGACGTCGAGTTTCGCGTACACGTTCTTGACGTAGGTTTTCACCGTGTTCTCGGACAAGAACAGCTTCTCGCCGATGGCGGTTTTGCTCCGCCCGCGTGCGAGCAGCGCCACCACCTCGAACTCTCGCTCGGTGAGGAAGTAGCGGCGCTTCAGCTGCTCGAGCTGGCGCGTCAGCGCGTCGCCGGAGCTGTCGGGCGCGGGCGCAGGCGCGGACTCAACTCCAAGCGGGCCGGCCTCCGTGGCGTCGTGCGCCTGCGCGCGGGCGGCGATGCTGCTGGCAAGCCCGCCGCCGCGTGCGCGGAAGTCGGCGAACAAAGGGCGCGTGCGCGGGATGGCGTCTCCCAGCAGCAGCGCCATGCTGACGGCCAGCAGCAGCACGATGACGGTGGTCAGGCCGACGGCGAGCGCCGAGTGGGGCACGGCGATCCAGATGAGCGCGCGGCCCAGCTCGCGCGGCAGGATGTGCGCCACCCATGCGACGCCCAGGATGGTGTACGGCTTCCAGCTGCTGTGGCGCGCGATGTCGTAGCAGCTGTACCACAGAAGACCCAGCGAGAACGTGTTCGCCGCCGCGATCAGCATGGCGCCGAACGGGGCCAGCGGCTCGCTCATGGCGGCCAGCGCCAGCACGCCGGCGGCGATGAGCGTGACGGCGATGTTCCAAAGCGACGAGAACTTGAGCGAGCGTCCCCAGACGAGCGCCCATCCGATCACGCCGAGCGAGAGGGCCGCCGCCCCGAACTGGTGAAGCGCCTGAAACGCCAGGGGCAGCTCGATGGACGCCCCCGAGGGGAAGCCCCGGGCGATGCCGAGGGCCAGGTTGAACAGCGCCACGCCGGTGAGCAGGCGGACGAAGGTCGAGCGCGGCTCGCGATCGTACACGGGCTCGGACGCGCTTCCGGCCTCGGAACCGTCTGCGCGGGCGTCCAGCAAGGCTTGGGCGCGGCGGAAGGCGATGCAGGACAGCGTGGGCATGAGGATGGCCGCCAGCAGCGCCACGTTTTCCGGGACCATGCCCAGAAACAGGCCGAAAAACGAGCTGGCGGCAAGCGACAGGAAGGCGTACAGCAGCGCTTCGGCCGGCCGCAGCCGCACGTAGAAGCTCATCCACATGCCGCCGCCCCAGACGATGCCGAACCCGGCGAGCGCGCAGGCGGCCGCCACGAGCGCTTGGCTGGGGTACACGCTTTCCAGCAGGAACAGCGCGCTTGCGGCCGTCATGGCGGCAGCCGATACGAGGCCGAGCGCGTTCTGGGCCTTGCGGGAGAATCCTCGGCGCACGATGACGGCCAGCATGACGAGGATGAGCCCGGCGCGCAGCAGGTTCGCGGCGATGGTGATGATGCCCGAATCGGTGGACGTGTAGCGGTCGTACAGGTCGGCCTGGATCCAGATGCGCACGGCCACAAGTCCTAGGAAGTTGATCGAGAACAGCGGCAGATGCCGCGCGAGAAACGCGGAGAACCCGCGCGCTTCGCGTTGTCCGTCCGCCATGCGCTCCATGCAGCCCCGCTTCCCCCTCGCGATCCGAATACGTCGACCCACAGTATAACGGAAAGCGGGCCCTGAAAACGAAGGACGGCGGCGGCCCGCGGGCCGCCGCCGTCCAAGGAGGAGAGGGAGGTCGAGGCTAGCGGCCGAGGAACTCCAGCACGCTTTCCGCCGCGCGGTGTCCGAACACGTTGATGTCGCAGATGGCGTTGCCGCCCAGACGGTTGCCGCCGTGGATGCCGCCCGTCACCTCGCCGGCTGCGAACAGGCCGGGGATGGGCGTGCCGCTTTCGTCTAGCACGCGCGCCTCGGTGTCGATGCGCAGGCCGCCCATCGTGTGGTGGATGCCCGGCGCCACTTTGATGGCGAAAAACGGCGCTTCGTCAATGGGGTAGCGGCTCTTCCAGCGGCCGAAGGGGTCATCCGTGTCGGCGGCGATGGCGCCGTTGTACGCTTCCATCGTGGCTGCGAAGTTGGCTGCATCGACGCCCATGAGGCCGCACAGGCCTTCCAGCGTGTCCGAGGAGAGCGCGAGGTTCTTCTTCTCGAACTTCTCCTTGATGCTCTTGTTCTCGTCGTACACCTTGCGGTCGAACACGGCGAACGCCCAGCCGCCCGGCTGCGCCCATTCCGCAGCCGACACCACGTCGCGCGTGAGCAGCTCGTCGGTGAAGCGGTTGCCGTCGGCGTTCACGAGGATGGCGCCGTCGCCGCGGATGCCCTCGCTCAACAGGATGGACGTGCCCTGCTCCACGGTGGGGTGCACCTGGATCTGCTCGATGTCCACCACATCGGCGCCCACGTTCTGGCCCAGCACGATGCCGTCGCCCTGCGCGCCGGGCTGGTTCGTGGTCACGGCCTCGCGCAGCTCGGGGCGGTACTGCGCCAGCATCTCGTGGTTCGCGCCGAACCCGCCCGCGGCGATGACCACGGCGGGCGCGCGGTAAACGATGTCGCGCTGGCTGCGGCCGTCGATCGCCCGCACGCCCACGATGGCACCGTCCTCCACGAGGATCTCCCGCACGTCCGTGTGCGTGACGGCGTCCACCCCGCGCTCCGCGCACTGCTCGCACATATGCTTCACGAGGTACTTGCCCACGGCGCTGCCGTCCTCGGGCCGGTGGATGCGCGGCACGGACGCGCCGCCGGAGGTGGATATCTTCGTGAGGTTCATACCGCGCTCGGCCAAACGCTCGATGGCGGCGTTGGAGTTCGAGCACATGTAGTTGATGAGGTCCATGTTGCCCAGATTGTGGCCGCCCTTGTAGGTGTCGGACGCGAAAAGTTCCACGCTGTCCTCGACGCCCTCGGATTCCTGCAGCTTCGTGCAGCAGGCGTTCATGCCTCCCTCGGCGAAGCAGGTGTTGCCGCCGGCCACATTCATCTTCTCCAGCAGTATGACGCGCGCGCCGCCGTCGTGCGCGCTCATGGCGGCCGTCATGCCCGCGCCGCCCGCGCCGATGACGATCGCGTCGTACGAGCCGCCGTCTCGCAGGTCGTCGGCGATTGCCTGCTTCGGCGCGCAGCCCGTGAGCCCCGCGAACGACGTAGCTGCGAGCATGCCCGTACCTATCATGCCGCGCAGGAACAGCCGCCTGTCCATGGCTCGGCCGCCGACCCTCGTGCCCTCGTTACGCTTGTTCATGGTGCTTCTCCTTCCTTGTTCCTCGGTCGTCGCTCGTGGCGGCGCCGATGCGGTTTCCTTGGTAGAGAGGCTACCGTCTCCAAGGTCGTTCGGGCAGACGACGAACGGGTGGGTGCTACACCCGAAGCGGGTGATTTTGCCGAATGGGCCTCGTTTGTCGTTGCCGAGCCCTTCTCCTGTGGATATCGTCGTGCGGCGCGGCGCGGGTGCGCAAAAGGGGCTGGTTTGCTATCATGGGCGGCGTTATGTTTTCACCTGTTCCGCCTTCGGTTCCGCAGCGCGCCTGCGGTGCCGGTGCGTGAAAACGAGAAGGGAAGAGCCACCCCATGACCCAGCATGTAACCGAGCACGATGTGCGCGATATCGCCGAGTACACGCGCATCGGCCTCACCGACGAGGAAGTCGCGCGGATGACGGTCGACCTGAACGCCATCATCGACAGCCTGCGTCCCATCACCGAATACGATCTGGAGGGCGTGGAGCCCACGTTCCACCCCATCGGCGGCCTGTCCAACGTCATGCGCGAGGACGTCGAGGAGCCCTCCTTCACGCAAGAGATCGCTCTCGAGAACGCGCCGAAGCAGCAGGACGGCTGCTTCCTCATCCCGTCGATCCTGGGCGAAGGGGGCGATCGCTGATGGCCGCCTCTCCCGCCTTCGGCGCGATGGGCGTCCGCGCTATCCGCGCCGGTCTCGCCGCCAAGGAGTTCTCCGCCCGCGAGGTCGCGGAGTCCTCGCTCGCGCGCGTCGACGCCGCAAACAAGGACCTGCACGCCTTCCTCGAAACCACCGAGCAGTTGGCGCTCGAGCAGGCCGCCAAGGTCGACGCGGCCGTGGCCGCCGGCGAGCTGGACGCGTGCGGCCCCCTGGCCGGCGTGCCCGTGGCGTTCAAGGACAACATGAACCTGGAGGGCACGCACACCACGTGCTCGTCGAAGATGCTCGAGAACTACGTTTCGCCGTTCACGGCCACGTGCGTGGCCCGCACCATCGAGGCGGGCGGCATCCCGCTCGGCAAGCTGAACATGGACGAGTTCGCGTTCGGCTCCTCCACGGAGACGAGCGCCTTCGGACCCACGAAGAACCCGTGGGACCTCTCTCGCGTGCCCGGCGGCTCGTCGGGCGGCAGCGCCGCGGCGGTGGCCGCCGGCCTGGCCACGGTCACGCTCGGCAGCGATACGGGCGGCTCCATCCGCCAGCCCGGCAGCTTCTGCGGCACGGTGGCCGTGAAGCCCACCTATGGCGTGGTTTCGCGCTACGGTGTGGTGGCGTTCGGCAGCTCGCTCGACCAGGTGGGCCCGTTCACGCGCTCGGTGGAGGACGCGGCGTTGGCCATGAACGCCATCGCCGGTCGCGACGTGCTCGACTGCACGAGCCAGGACGTTTCCGTCGACTTCACGGCGAACCTCGCCGAGGGCGTGCGCGGCATGCGCATCGGCGTCGTGCCCGCGTTCATGGAGGCCCAGGGCCTCACGCCCGAGGTGAAGGCCAAGGTGGAGGAGGCCGCCGATCACCTGCGCGCGCTGGGCGCCGAGCTCGTGGAGGTGGACCTGCCCAACGCGCAGGCCGCCATGAGCGCCTACTACGTGCTGGGCCCGTGCGAGGCGTTCAGCAACCTGGCCCGCTTCGATTCTGTGCGCTACGGCTACTGCGACCCGGGCCATGCGGACCTGAACAGCCAGTACGAGGCCAGCCGCGCCGCGGGCTTCGGCCCCGAGACGCGCCGCCGCGTGATGCTGGGCAGCTACCTTCTGTCCGCCGGCGTGTACGACAAGTACTACTACCCGGCGCAGCAGGTGCGCACGCTCATCACGCAGGACTACGCGCGCGCCTACGAGCAGGTGGACTGCATCCTCGCGCCCGTGTCGCCGCGCACGTCGTTCAAGTTCGGCGAGGTGAGCGACCCCACGGACATGTACCTGTCGGACATGTTCACCATCTCCATCAACATCGCCGGCAACGGCGGCATGAGCCTGCCGGTGGGCCTGGGCGCCGACACGCACCTGCCGGTGGGCGTGCAGCTCATCTCGCCGGCGTTCAAGGACGAGAACATGCTGCGCGCCGCCGCCGCGCTGGAAACGGTGTACGGCCCGGCCCCGGTAGCCCCCGCCTACGCCGACAGTTGTCATCCTGAGCGGAGCGCGCAGCGCGGAGTCGAAGGATCCCATGCGGCGCCAGCCGGCATCGACGGGGAAGGAGCCTCCCGATGAGAAAGCTCGAAGAAGTCCTCAAGGATTGGGAGGCCGTCATCGGCCTCGAGATCCACGCCGAGCTCACCACGCTCGACACCAAGATGTTCTGCGGCTGCAAGCTGGAGTTCGGCGCCGAGCCGAACACGCACACGTGCCCCGTGTGCCTTGGCATGCCCGGTGCGCTGCCCGTGCCGAACCGCGCGGCTATCGAGTCCATCGTGCTGGCGGGCTTGGCCACGAACTGCGACATCGAGAAGCACTCGATGTTCTACCGCAAAACGTACATGTATCCCGATATGTCGAAGAACTACCAGACCACGCAGGGCCCCGTGGCGTTCTGCATGCGCGGGCACCTCGACCTCGACGTGGACGGCGCGGCCGCCAAGGAGCGCATCGACCTGGACGGCCTCGACGCAGGCGAGAGCCGCGGCAACGCCACGCGCACCGAGACCGGCTACACCGCGCACGTGGGCATCACGCGCATCCACATGGAGGAGGACGCGGGCAAGATGGTGCACATCGGCGGCGGCGAGGGCCGCATCGCCGGTGCCACGCACTCGCTGGTGGATTACAACCGCGCCGGCACCCCGCTCACCGAGCTGGTCACCGAGCCCGACCTGCGCACGCCCGAGGAGGCGCGCCTGTTCATGCAGAAGCTGCGCCAGATCTACCTGGCGCTGGGCATCTCCGACTGCTCGATGGAAGAGGGCTCCATGCGCTGCGACGGCAACGTGAGCCTGCGCCGCCGCGGAGCTGAGGAGTTCGGCGTGAAGACCGAGCTCAAGAACATGAACAGCTTCAAGAACCTCCACGACGGCCTGGCTTACGAGATCTGCCGCCAGGCGGAGGTGCTCGAGGAGGGCGGCCAGATCTTCCAGGAGACGCGGCATTGGGACCCCTCGGCCAAGCGCACCATCGTGATGCGCGTGAAGGAGACGGCCGACGACTACCGCCTGTTCCCCGATCCGGATCTCGCGCCCTACGACCTCACGGACGAGTGGATCGAATCCGTGCGCGCGAAGCTGCCCGAGCTGCCCGATCAGAAGGCGGCCCGCTTCGAGGACGCGTTCGGCCTGAGCGCCTACGACGCCCGCCACTTGGTCGAGCATCGCGCCACCGCCGACTTCTTCGAGGCGTGCATGGAGCTGGCCGGCGCCGACGCGGCCAAGCTGGCGAAGCCGGTGGCGAACCTCGTCATCAACGACGTGACCGCCTACCTCAACGCGCACGAGGGCACGGAGTTGGCCGACACGCCGCTCACGCCCGCGCGCGCCGTGGCGCTCGTGCGCCTGACGGCGGCCGACGCCATATCGTCCAAGCAGGCCAAAGAGGTGTTCGCGGCCATCCTGGACGAAGACAAGGACCCGGACGCCGTCGTGCGCGAGCGCGGCATGGAGCAGGTGTCCGACACCGGCGCCATCGAGGCCGTGGTCGACGCCGTGCTGGCTGCCAACCCCGACAAGGTGGAGCAGTACCGGGGCGGCAAGACGGGCCTCATCGGCTTCTTCGTGGGCCAGTGCATGAAGGAGATGCGCGGCCAGGGCAACCCGAAGGTCATCAACGAGCTTCTGACGAGCAAACTGTCGTCCTAGACGAAACGCAAGCCTCGGCTGTCATACTGAGCGAAACGCAAGCTCCCGGCTGTCATCCTGGGCGAGCGCAAGCGAGCCGAAGGATCCCGCGCGGCGTCAGCCGGGAACGTCACGGCTGACGCCGCGCGGGATCCTTCGGCTCCGCCGCCTGCGCTCAGGATGACAGACGGATGGCGGGGAACAAGAACAGAAGGGGATCAATGGACTTCAACGCAACGCTCATCGCTGTCACCGGCGAGGTCGACGGCTTTCTCTACACGTACATCCTGCTGCTGTTGCTGGTGGCCGTGGGCGTGTACTTCACCGTGCGCACGAAGGCCGTGCAGCTGCGCTATCTCAAGGACATGTTCTCGCAGCTGACCGAGAAGAAGCACGTGCAGGGCGCGCGCTCCATCTCATCGTTCCAGGCGCTCATGGTGTCCACGGCCTCGCGCGTGGGCACGGGCAACATCGCGGGCGTGGCCACGGCCATCGCCACGGGCGGCCCGGGCGCCGTGTTCTGGATGGGGCTCATGGCCATCATTGGCGCGGCGTCGGCGTTCATCGAATCCACGCTCGCGCAGATCTGGAAGGTGCGCGGCAAGGAGGGCGAGTTCCGCGGCGGTCCGGCGTACTACATCCAGCAGGCGCTGGGGAAGCGCTGGCTGGGCATCCTGTTCGCCGTGCTGCTCATCCTGTGCTTCGCGTTCGGGTTCAACGGGTTGCAGGCCTTCAACGCGGCCTCGTCGCTCGAGTACTACATCCCCGACTACGCCACGAACGGCGCGGCCGTGGCCTGCGGCATCGTGCTGGCGGTGATGACCGCGTTCGTCATCTTCGGCGGCGCGAAGCGCATCAGCGTCATCACGTCCATCATCGTGCCCATCATGGCGCTGGCCTACATCGCCATCGCGCTGTGGACCACCGTCACCAACATCGCCGAACTGCCCGCGGTGTTCTCGCTGGTGTTCGCGTCGGCGTTCGACTTCCCGTCGATCTTCGGCGGCTTCGCGGGCTCGGTGGTCATGCTGGGCATCAAGCGCGGCCTGTACTCCAACGAGGCCGGCATGGGCTCAGCGCCGAACGCGGCCGCCACGGCGTCGGTGTCGCACCCCTGCAAACAGGGCCTCGTGCAGAGCCTGTCCGTGTACATCGACACGCTGCTCATCTGCACGTGCTCGGCCATGATGGTGCTCGTGTTCTACGTGCAGGACCCGCAGGCCGCCGCCGGGCTCAACGGCATGCCGCTCGTGCAGATGGCCGTGAACAACTCGGTGGGCGAGGTCGGCATCCACTTCATCACGTTCGCCATCTTCGCCTTCGCGTTCTCCAGCCTCATCGGCAACTACTTCTACGCCGAGAACAACCTGCGCTTCATCAAGGGCGACAGCAAAGCCGTGCTCCTGGTGTTCCGTCTGGTGTGCCTCGCGGTCATCTTCTACGGCGCGGTGAACAGCTTCGATCTGGCATGGAACCTGGCCGACATCTTCATGGGGCTCATGGCCATCGTGAACCTCGTGGCCATCGTGCTGCTGGGGAAGTGGGCGCTCAAGGTGCTCGACGACTACACGGCGCAGCGCAAGGCAGGCAAGGACCCGGTGTTCGTGGCCGCCAGCATCGAAGGGCTGCCGCCGACCGAGTGCTGGCACCTCGAGCACCTCGAGGAGTACGGCAAGCCGCCGGTTCAGGAGTACCTCGACGAGCAGATCGACGTGGAGTACGCCGGGCTGCAATAGCCGTGTGACGGTTTGAGCGTGCGGCTCGCAGGCATGGTACGATAAGGAAAACAAAGGCGATTCGCTCGACGAAAGGAAGCGGCATGGCCGACGACAACCGACGTCCGGGGGACTGGCAGCGCAGGGATCTGCGCCAGGACGCGAACGACCTGATGGAAGAGCCCAACCAGAAGAAATGGTACAAGCAGACGTTCTGGATCATCTTCTTCCTGGTGATCTTCTGGCCGGTGGGCATCGTGTTGGCGTGGAGGAGCGACTGGCATATCGCGGCGAAGATCGCCGCGAGCGTGTTCGTGGTCGTGGCCGTTTACTTCTCCTATAACATGTCGCTGGCCGTGCAGGCTATGGGGCGCTAGCCCGCGAAAACCCGGCTTCCGTTTTGCGCCTCCTGTGAGATTTCCCGCTTTTCGGCGGGCTCGCCTCGCGCATATGCCCCTCGTGCGCTATCATTCGCTTCGAAAAATGACGAGGCACATGAGAGTAATACGAGGATAACATCATGGAGAATTCGAACGACGTCCGCCCCGCCGTGCTGGCGGGGCACGGCTGCGACGAGAGCGGCCCCTACCTGCTGGTGAACGACCGCGCGCGCAACGTGCAGGAGCGCTTCGACGTGCGCGGGCGCACGTTCTCGCTGCGCCGTCTGCCCACGCGCCGCTGCGTGGGTCGCCACGATCTGGAGACGCACCTGAAGGTACCGTGCCCGCTCGACGTGGAGCTTCTGCCCGATGCGAAGGACACGGTCTGCCCGGCGTGCCAGGAGGCCACGGGCTTCAACCCCTCGTTCTACAACACGGACTTCGTCTCGCCGCAGCAGCGCGCGTACAACGCGGAGCCGCATATCGCGTACCTGGCGTACTTCTCGCCAGCGCACGTGAAGGCCGGCATCACGGGCGCGTCGCGCGGCATCCGCCGCCTGCTGGAGCAGGGCGCGCGGGCGGGTCGCATCGTGGGCCGTTTCGACGACGCCTATGCGGCCCGCGAGCTGGAGGCGGCGCTGTGCGCGCAGCCCGGCATCGCCGAGACCATGCGCGCAGCGAAGAAGACCGACCTGCTGGCGAACGAACGCTACGACGCGGCCGAGGCCGCCTCCGTGCTCGATCGCGAGGCGGCGCGCCTGGCGCAGGTGGAGGGCGTGGCGCGGGCCGGGTTCGCGCCCGAGCCGGTGCAGGACTTCTCGCCCTTCTATTTCGGCGGCCCGTCGCCCTCGTGCGACGACCTGCAGCAGCCGGACGGCCCGGACGACGTGTGCGGCGGCCGGTGCGTCGGCATGGTGGGCAGCGCCATCGTGTTCGAACAGGGCGGCACGAACTTCGTGGTGTGTCTGAAAGACTGGGAGTCCCACGAGATCGAGCTGTTGGAGAACGAGGTGGCCTGCACCTACGACTTCGCTCCCCAGCAGATGTCGCTGCTGTAGCGGCGGGCGAAGCGGAGGCGCCGTCTGTCGAGTGCGCACGTTCGGCAGGCGGCGCGAAGGCTCACAGATCCGGCAGGTTGCTGTACACGCCCTGCCGGTGTCCGACACGCACCACTTCTATCAGCAGCTCGTCGTCTTCGATGCGCGCGAGAACGCGATAGCTTCCCACGCGATATCGCCAGCCGTTACGGGTCCCCTGTATTGGCTTGACACCTGCTACTGTTTTCGGATTGGCGCAGTCATGCAGGTTCTCCGCCATCCAAGCGACGATCATTCTTCGCTGTTTTGCCGGAATGGCGTCAAGCTGCTTTTCGGCCCTCTTGGTAAGGGTGAGCCGATATCCCATCATTTATCCATTCCGTATTTGGCTAGAATGTCTTCGAACGGAATGCGCACGCCGTCGTCTTCGCGCAGCGCCTCTTCGTAGGCCTGCAGGTCGGCCGCATCCTCGACGCGCTCGAGCGCCGCTTCGCGCACGACGTCGGAGAACGTTTTGCCGCAGAAGTCGGCGTAGCTCTGTATCCACGCACGCTCCTCGGGGGCGAAGCGGATCGTTGTCGCCTCCATCGCCATCGGTGGCCTCCTTCCTTGTCGTATTGCATCGTAATACGATTATAGCACCGTCCGCAAGGCCCGGGCAAGGTGCGCCGGTCCTCTGTCCCTCCTCCGTTCGCGGCCGCAGGCCGCGCCGCCGCACGCAACCGCCGCAATCGGAAGGCCCGCCGGCCGCGCCTCAGCCGACGTAACGCTCGATGTAGTCGAGGATGGCCTGGCGAGAGTGCAGGTCGGTCTTGCTGTAGATGCGCTTGACGTACGTGTGCACGGTGCCGGGCGAGAGCAAGAGCTCGCTTGCGATCTTGTCCTGCGTGTGCCCGAGCGCGTAGAGCGCCAGCACCTCCGCCTCGCGGTCCGACAACAGGAACTGCTCCTGCATGCGGCTCGCGTGGCTCTGCATGATGGCCAGGCGCATGGCCGTGGAGGTGTCCGCCGGTTCCTCGAGGCCGAACGCGCGCTGCGCCGCGTGGCTCAAAGAGCGCTCGCGATCGTCGGGTCGCGGCGCCGGGGCGCGCAGATGCGGCAGGCGCAGGAACAGGAACTGGGCGCACAGCAGCAACAGCGCCGCCGCGATGGCGGTGGTCGCCGCAGCCTGGTTTATGGCGCCGAGCAGAACCGGCATGCCCAGGTTCGTCAGCGCGCGCGGCAGCAGGAACGCGATCAGACCGCCGCCCACGTAATAGTACGGATCCTGCTGCCCGAAGTTCATGAAGGCGAGCGCCACGTACCACGTGTAGGCCAAAAGCAGCACGTCCAGCACGTAGGTGAAGCTCAGCCCGATGTCCAGGTTGTCGGGGAAGAAGCTGCACGCCAAAAGCGCGAGCACGGCCAGGTTCTGCATGACCAGCCAGATTCCCGCCGTCATGACGTCGCTGTTCTCGTCGAGCGCCACGTACAGCAGCACCGCCGCCACGATCATGGTCAGCACGAAGTACACGCCCAGGGTGGCCGGCGTGTAGGGGATGGGCACCCCCAGGGGAAACACGCGGATGACGGCTTTCGCCAGCGCGAGTATCCAGATTCCCACGGCGGTGACGATGAGGAGGCGCTTGTCGTCCGCCATCGACCGGGCGAGGCCGAAGTACCCGGCGGTGCCCGTGGCGGCATTCGCCGGTTCCGCCCCGCTCCGTCCCGCCGCGCTCGCGACGCCGGCCGAACGGAACGCCTCCTCGCCCCAGGGACGCCGCTGAAGGAAGTGCAGGCAGAGCGCCTGCGCGCCTCCCTCCGCGGCCAGAAGCGCGTAGGCTGCGCCGCTCGGCAGGAACGCGGCGACGCAGATGAGCGGCTCGCTGACGATGACCGCCCCGAACACGACGACCGCCGCCGCGGCGGCCGACAGCCCGCGGGCGCTGCGCAGCCAAAAGCCCAGGGCGCCGAGCGACGCGGCCTCCAGAACCGTGACCGCCACGAGGCGCGCGGCGGTCACGTCGACGAGCGCGGCCTCGAGCAGGCCGAGCGCGGCGGCCGCGACCACCTGCGCCACGATGCACCAGGCGGCGCCCAGGCGCACGGTCGACGAGCGCAGGTGCTCGCGCCGCCGCGCAAGGAGCAGCATCCCCAGCGCCATGGCCGCAACGGCCGCGAACACCGGTCCGTTCGAGACGAGCGGGCCGGACAGGCGCAACGCGCTCTCGTTCACGGCCACGTTGAAGCAGGTGTTGGCCAGCGCGAGCCCCAACGTAGCCGGCAGCGTCGCGCGCATGATGCTCGCAAGCTTGGTTGTCCTTCGCTCGGAAGCGTCGCGATCGAGCGGTACGGCGTCTGTCATGGTGTACCCTCCCTGCTGGGCAGCGCGCGCGGGAGCCCGCGTCGGACATGCGAGCCATGCGTGCGATGCCCGTGCGAAACGGAAGCGGAAGCCTCAGTATACAAGCTTGCCCTCCCCTCGAACCCCTTGGGTTTTTATACCGCACCGCCTACGGCCCTTGTACCCGATTTGAGGGTAACTTTGCGCTTCGCTCCCAAGCTACCGGCAAACAGGGTACGTCCCCTCCTTCTCGTTGCCTATGCTCGGCCTGTGCGCGGTTGCCGTGCAGGGGGTTCGCGGGCATGCCGCAGGACGGTCATGCGCCCGGACGGATCTCGGTCGAGAAGGGAAGGGAGAATCGGTATGGCGATGACGGTTTCAAGGCGAAGCTTCCTCGCTGCGAGCGCGGGCGCGGTGGCGCTCGCCTCTGCGAGAGGACTTGCGGGAGCGGGGCCCGCTTTGGCGGCGGAAGGCTCCAAGGACGGTGCCGCCGACGACGAGCGCGTCACCACGTTGTGCGCCGGCTGCGGAAACAAGTGCGGCATGGCCGCGTACGTGCGGGACGGAAAGCTCAGACGGGTGGAGGGCCTCGCGTCCCATCCGTTCACCGGCGGCTACCTCTGCGGGCGCGGGCAAGGGTACCCTCGCGTCGCCTATGCGCAGGACCGCGTGCAGACCCCGCTCAAGGCCGACGGGGCGGGCGGGTTCGATCCGGTGTCGTGGGACGAGGCGGTGGCCGACATCGCCCGGCATATGAAGGACGCGGGCCCGCAGAAGACCGGCTGGTTCCAAGACGGCCGCGGCACGGACAAGTACTACACCCAGCGCCTCATGGCCGCGTTCGGCTCGGCCAACTTCTACGACGAGGGCGCGCTTTCCGACGTGGACATATCCACGGTCATCATGTCGGTGCTCGGCGCGTTCCCCGCGCCGAGCGCGGCGGAGTCGAAGTGCATCGTGCTGCTGGACAAGTCCTCTTACGAAGGCGTGCGCCCGGGCGAGATCGAGGAGATCATCAAGGCCCGCGACAACGGCGCGAAGGTGTACGCGGTCGATCCGCGTCTGTGCTCCTTCTGCTCGCTCGCCACCGAATGGGTGCCGGTGAAGCCCGGCTTCGAGCTGGCGTTCTTGCTGGGCGTCTCGTCCTTCATCGTGAAGAACGACCTGTACGACCACGCGTTCGTGGAGGCGAACGGCCACGGGTTCGAAGACTACGCCCGCGCGCTCGAGGCGTACCCGCTCTCGTGGGCGAGCGAGAAGACGGGCGTCGCGGCCGACAAGCTCGAAGAGGTGGCCCGCGCGCTGGCCGAGGCGGCGCCGCAGTGCTACGTCGACTTGCAGTGGGCGGGCACGCTGGGCACCGGTTACGCGAACAGCGCCGAGGAGATCCGCGCCCTGCTTCTGCTGAACGCGCTGCTGGGCAACTTCAACCAACCGGGCGGCCTCGTGTTCCCCGTGTCGCCCTGGCTCGGCCCCGACGCCCTCGACGCGTCGGTGTTCGTGCCCACGGCCAAGGTGACGACCCCTCCGGCAGGCGACGGCGACTTCTCCCTGACGCACGCCACCAGCTGCCAGGCGGGCCTGCGGGCCGGGCTCGAGGCTGCCGTGTTCTGCGAAGGCGACCCGCTCACCGACTGGCCCGACGCGCAAGGCACGGAGGCGGCGTTCAAGGCCATTCCGTTCAAGGTCGCCATCGCCACCTCGATGACGCCCACGGCGAAGGCGTCGGACTACGTGCTGCCCGCGCTCACGTACCTCGAGCGTCCCGGCATCGTGGACACGGCCACGGCGGTGACCTCGGTGGCAACGCTGCGCAACAAGGTGATCGAGCCGGTGGCGCCCGAGGCGAAGGCGGTGTACGAGATCGTGGTCGCCCTGGCCAAGCCGCTGGGGCTGGACGCGTACTTCTCGTTCTCGCTCGACGACTACAACGAGGCGCTGTGCAAGGCCTACGGCGTGTCGTACGACGTCCTGCGCAAGGAGAGCGTGGCCGAGATGCCCAAGTGCACGCTCGCGTACGGCACGATGCCGTTCATGATGTCGGCATCGAAGAAGATCGAATTCTCCTGCGACGCGTTCGCGGCGGCCGGGCGCAGCGCCACCCCCGCGTGGGTGGAGCCCGCCGTGCAGCCGGACGGCGACAAGGTGCGCCTCATCACGGGCGACCAGTTCACGCAGGTGCGCTCCTACACGCTCGCGTCCGACCAGCTGCGCCAAGACGCGCTCGACAACGGCATGGACCGTTTGTGGGTGAACCCCGCGGTTGCCGACAAGGTCGGCATCGCCGACGGCGACCGCGTCAAGGTGACGTCCGAGACGGGCCAGACCGTGGCCACGGCGAAGGTGACGGAGAAGGTGCATCCCGAGGCCGTGTACCTGCCGCCCCACTACGGGCGCGCCGACCTCGGGTTCGGCGCGAGCCTGCAGAGCCTGGTTCCGTGCCAGTACGAGCCCGGCACCGGCGCCGCCATGCTCAACGAAGTGCTCGTGACCCTGCAAAAGGAAGGTGCGTGATCCTATGACGCGATACGGAATGCTGGTCGACACCCGGAAATGCGTGGGTTGCCATGCGTGCCGCATGGCCTGCCAGCACCAGAACAACCTGCCGGCCGACGTGTCGTTCATCACGTTCCACGACCGGGAGAGCGGGGCGTTCCCCTCGGTGCGCACCGAAACGGTGCCCACCCAGTGCATGCAGTGCGACGACGCGCCCTGCGCGGCGGTGTGCCCCACCAAGGCGACGTACGTCGACGAGAACAAGACGGTGCGCGTGGACCGCGACCGCTGCATCGGCTGCCGCTACTGCATCGCGGCCTGCCCCTACGGGGCGCGGTCGGTCGATCCCGCCACCGGCATCGTCGACAAGTGCCGGCTGTGCGTGGCGAAAGCCGACCCGGCGAAGCACCCCACCAACTGCGTGAGCGCGTGCCCGGCGGGCGTGCGCATCTTCGGCGATCTGGACGATCCGAGTTCCGAGGTGTCGCGCGCCATCGCCGCCACAAACGCCCAGCCGCTCGCCAGCGATCTGCTGTCCCATGCCAAGTTCTATTTCGTGAGGTGATGATGACATGTCGTTCGAACCTGTATGGGGCGCCCCCATTATCTGGTACCTGTTCCTCGCCGGCCTCGGCGCCGGGGCCTTCGTGACGGCCGCGTTCTTGGCGTGGCGCCACCCCGACGCGCCCAACATGCGGCGCGTGGCGTACGTCATCGCGCCCATCGCGGTCGCGGTGGGGCTCGTGCTGCTCATGTTCGACGCGGAGGCGGGCCTGCACGACCCGCTGCGCTTCGCGTTGCTGCTGTCCAACGGCGTGTCGGTCATGACCTGGGGTGTGGTGTTCCTGTCCGTGTTCATGGTCGTGTCCGTCGTCGCGCTCGTGCTCAACGTGGCGAAGCGCAAGGTGCCCGCGTGGCTCAACATCGCAGGCGTGGTCGTGAGCGTGTGCGTGGCGGTGTACACCGGCGCGCTCCTGGGCGTGTGCCGCCCGTTCCCCCTGTGGAACAACGCGCTTTTGCCCGTGCTGTTCTTGGTGTCCGCCCTGTCCAGCGGCGCGGCCTCGGTGCTGCTCGTGTCGGTGTTCCTCCATGCCGAGGAGTTCAACCGCGTGGGCGTGCTGAAGAAGTTCCACTTCTGCCTGCCCATCATCGAGCTGGTGCTGGTGGCGTCGCTTCTGTTCGTGACCAGCTACAACTCGGATGCGGGATGGATGTCAGTCGCGTCGCTTCTGGCGGGTTCCTACGCGCTGCCGTTCTGGCTCGGGCTCGTGGCCGTGGGCCTGGTGCTGCCGACGGCGCTCGAGACGTGGCTTCTGTTCTTCAGCCCGAAGGAGTTCGAAGAGAGCCGCGGGGCCCACTACATCAGCGCCGCGTCGGACGTCGGCGTGGTCGTGGGCGGCTTCATGCTCCGCTTCCTCGTGGTGTCGGCGGCGCTGCCCATCCTGTTCCTGTAGCGGGCATCCTGGCAGACGAGACGACGGGGCTGCGCCGGGAGCTGCCTAGGCACGCGCTTCCGGCAACGCCCCGTGCTGCACGGGCTCTATCCCGAGCAGCGCCGCAAAACGACAAGCAACCTATGATGCGGGGCTGTATCAAAAGCGTCGTTTTCGCTCATCGTGCAGGGCAAGGGCAGAGCCCTTGCCCAACGGAATGGTCAATGCGAACGAGCGTTTTGGCGACTTTTGATACAGCCCCGCTTTGCCGGTCGGCTTCTTGTCATTCTGGGAGTTCGACAGTCCAGCGGCCCGTCGAACTCTCGAGCACGCAAAGCGGGCGCAGGGAGGCGCAGCGAAGCGGCGAGCCGAAGGCCGTCCCTTTTTGTCATCCTGAGCGGAGGCGGCGTGAGCCGCCGGAGTCGAAGGATCCCGTGCGGAGGCAGCCGAAAGCACCTCCGGTTGGCACCGCACGGGATCCTTCGACTCGCTTCGCTCGCTCAGGATGACAGCGCGCTGGCTTGCATAATGCCAATGCTGGTTTAACGGCGGACGAGCACGACTTCGGCACGAAATTACCGTTATGAACGATTTTTTGCACACCGAAAAATCGCGACCTGCGATTATATGAAGAAGCGCGTAAAAAAGAGACGCAAAATCGTTCATAACGGTAATTTCGTGCTATACGAAGGAACTTCCGCTGGTAAACCAAGATCGACACGCTCCTGCGCGGCACCTGACGACGGCCCGGCGCTGCGCAGCTCCGCTGCTATACCGCCCATTGACGCATTTCCGCGCGGCGCCCGATGGCGGCCTGGCGTTCCGCAGAGGCGAACGGGCATGGGTCAGTTTTGGTTTGACGGCGGAAAGCCTTTCCGCTCCGTTCCGTTCAATTAAAGCGAGAAACGCCTCGCGTACATTTACAGCGGCTTTCCCGCGCCTTCGGGAGAAATGGGGAAGGCGTGGAGGCGCGCGAACCTGGTTGCGAAGTATTGCTTTATCACTCTACTGTGCTAAAGTATAGCGACGCGATGCGGAACGGCTCGCGAGCCGCCGCCTGAGGGCGGCGCGGTGCTATCATCGGATCGCGCGCGTCGCGCCCTGCGCGTGCGCGGCCACGACTCGCGACGTCGACGCGGCCTGTGGCCGCGGAAAGCGCGCGGAACAAGACCAACGAGGGAAAGAAGCTCGAACCTATGAATTTCGTCACACCGGCCGGTTTTCGGGACGTGCTCACCGAGGAGGCGCAGCAGCGCGAACGCATCGTCCGCGCCGTGCAGGAGCGTTTCGCCGCGCGCGGCTACGCCCCCATCGAAACGCCCACGCTCGAGGTCATGGACGTCATGCGCGCGGGCGGCAGGCTGCCCGGCTCGGCATTTCGGTTCTTCGACTCGCGCGGCGACCTTCTGGCCATGCGTCCCGACGTCACCCTGCAGGTGGCGCGCATGGTGGCCACGCGCCTTGCGGGGCAGGAAGGGCCGTTCAGGTTCCGCTACATGCAACGCGTGTTCCGCGAGGCCGAGGTGGAGATGCAGGCCAAGGCGCGCGAGCTCACGCAGATGGGCATCGAGTGCATCGGCGAGGAGGGCCCCGAGGCCGATGCCGAGGTCGTGGGGCTTCTTGCGGAGGCCCTGGACGTGGCGGGCGCGCGCGGCTACACGCTGGCCCTGGCCACGGTGGGGGTGCTGCGGGCCTTGCTCGACGCGAGCGGCGCGCCGGCGTGGTGGAAAGAGCGCGTGCTCGACGCCTACCACGCGTCGAACTTCGTGGAGCTCGACCGCCTGACGGCGCCCGAGGGCGCGCTCCAGGCAGACGCGATGGACGCCGCCCGCGGCGAGCGTGCCGCCGTGCCGCCCGTGTTCGCGGCCGCCATCCGCGCGCTGCCGCGCATTCGCGGCGGGCGCGAGGCCATCGACGAGGTGCGCGCCCTCGTGGCGCCGCTGGGGTGCGAGGACGGCCTCGACGCGTTCGCGCGCACGTTCGATTTGCTGGCAGAGGCCGGCTTGGGGCGGCGCATCCTCGTGGACTTCTCGGTCATGAGCTCGTTCGACTACTACACGGGCATCGTGTTCGAGGCGTACGCTCCCGGCCTGGGCACGCCGCTCGGTAGCGGCGGCCGCTACGACAACATGATCGCCGCCTACGGCACCAGCCGTCCCGCCGCCGGCTTCGCGTTCTTCTTAGAACAGGCGATGGCCGCTGAATGTCATCCTGAGCGAGCGGAGCTTAGCGCCGCCTCCGCTCAGGACGCCAACCCGCGCCCCCTGCGCATCGCGGTTCCCAAGGGCTCGCTCAACGGCGACGCCATCGCGGCGCTCGCCGCGGCGGGGCTCGACGTGAGCGGCCTCGCCGATCCCGGCCGCCAGCTCATCATCAAGAACCCGGGCGTGGAGTACGTCATCGTGCGGCCCACCGACGCGCCCGCCTTCGTGGCGCTGGGCGCGGCCGACTGCGGCATCTGCGGAAAGGACTCGCTTTTGGAGGCCGACCCGGACGTCGTGGAATTGGTGGACTTGGGGTTCGGCGCGTGCCGCTTCGTGGTGGCCGAGCCGGCCGCCGCCGCCGGGGCCGCCGACGAGCGCTACCGCGAGCTCGGTTCCATCCGCGTGGCCACGAAGTACCCCGGCATCACGCAGGCCCACTACGCGCGCAAGGGCATGCAGGTGGAGATCGTGAAGCTCCACGGCAACATAGAGCTGGCGCCCTTGACGGGCATGGCCGAGCGCATCGTGGACATCACGGCCACCGGCACCACCCTGCGCGAGAACGACCTCGTGGTGGTCGAAGAGGTGCTGTCGTCGACCGCTCGGTTCTTCGCGAACGCCTGCGCGTTCCGCACCGACGCGCGTATCGTACAATTGACCCAGGCGCTCGCGCGGGCCTCCGAGGTCGCGCAGGCGCAGGACGGCCCCGCGCCCCAGGCGCAGGCGAGCAAGGATAAGGAGTAGCCCATGCGTCGTGTCATACTCGAGCCCGGCGAGGTTTTCTCGAACAAGCACCTCAAGCGCACCGGCGCGTTCAACGCCGCCGCGCTCACGGCGGCCACCGCCATCATCGAGGACGTGCGCGAGCGCGGCGACGCGGCTCTGCGCGACTACACGGAGCGGTTCGATGGGGTGCGCCTCGAGGACTTCCGCGTGCCGCAGCTGGCGATCGACGAGGCCGCAGCCTACGTCGACGACAAGACGGCGAAGGCGCTGCGCCAGGCCGCCGGCCAGATCCGCGACTTCCACGAGCGCCAGCGCCAGCAAAGCTGGTTCACCGTGCGCGAGGACGGCGCGCTCGTGGGCTCGAAGGTGGAGCCGCTGGAGTCCGTGGGCATCTACGTGCCCGGGGGCCGCGCGCTCTACCCCTCCACCGTGCTCATGAACGCCCTGCCCGCCGCCGTAGCCGGCGTGGAGCGCATCGTGTGCGTGACGCCGCCCGCGAAGACGGGGAAGCTCGACCCGGCCATCCTCTACGCGTGTCGCCTGGCGGGCGTCACCGAGATCTACGCGGTGGGCGGCGCCCAGGCCGTGGCCGCGCTCGCCTACGGCACGGAGTCCATCGAGCCCGTGGCGAAGATCACCGGCCCCGGCAACGCCTACGTGGCGGCCGCCAAGAAGGTCGTGTCGGGCGATGTGGGCATCGACATGATCGCCGGCCCCTCCGAGGTGTGCGTGGTGGCCGACGCCACGGCCGACCCGGCCCTTGTGGCCATCGACCTCATGGCGCAGGCCGAGCACGACCCGCTGGCCTCGTGCTACCTGGTCACGTTCGACGCCGCCTACGCCGACGAGGTGGAGCGCGCCATCGAGCGCCACCTGGAATCGTCCACCCGCGCCGAGATCACCGCCGCGTCGCTGGCCGATCAGGGGCTCGTCGTGGTGTGCGACGGCATCCCCCAGGCCCTCGAAGCCGTGAACGTCATCGCGCCCGAGCACCTGGAGCTGCATCTCGACCACGCCTTCGACCTCTTGGGCGCCATCCGCAACGCGGGCGCCATCTTCCTGGGTGCCTGGACGCCGGAGGCCGTGGGCGACTACGTGGCCGGCCCGAACCACACGCTGCCCACGGGCGGCACGGCCCGCTACGCCTCGCCGCTTTCGGTGGACGAGTTCGTGAAGAAGTCGAGCGTCATCCAGTACTCGCCGGCCGCGCTCGCGCGCGACGCCGACGCCGTCACCACCATCGCGCGCCACGAGGGTTTGTGGGCGCACGCCATGAGCGTGGAGATGCGCCAGAACCTTCTGCGCACCGGCAACGTGTTCGGCGACGAGGGAGAAGGCGGCTCGGATGCGTAGCGTATGCGCGTCGGCCCCCCAGTTGGCCGACCTCGAGCCCTACGACCCGAAGTACCTGCCCGCCGACGCGTTCCTCTCGGCCAACGAGAACCCGCACGACGTGGACAAGGACGTGCGCCACGAGATCATGCGCGAGGTGAAGCGCGTGAACCTGAACCGCTATCCGGACCCGCTGGCCAACGACCTGCGCGACATGATCGCCGAGGCGAACGGACTCGATCGCGACCAGGTGCTCGTGGGCAACGGCGGCGACGAGCTCTTGTTCAACCTGGCGCTCGCGTGGGGAGGTCCGGGCCGCACGTTCCTGAACATGCCCCCCACGTTCTCGGTGTACGACGCCAACGCGCGCCTCACGAACACCACTGTGGTGAACGTGCCGCGCACCGCCGACTTCCGCATCGACGAGGAGGCCGTGCTCGCCCGTGTGGCCGAAGGCGGCATCGACTACCTTATCGTCACGAGCCCCAACAACCCTACGGGCGAGTTGGCGGGCGAGGAGTTCATCTGCCGGCTGCTCGACGCCACCGACGCGCTCGTCATGGTGGACGAGGCGTACTTCGAGTTCTCGCGTCTGACGATGCGTCCGTACCTGGCGCAGCACAAGAACCTGGTCATCCTGCGCACGTTCTCGAAGGCGTTCTCGCTTGCGGGCGTGCGCATGGGCTACATCCTGGGGGACGCCGAGGTGGTGCGCGAGTTCGCGAAGGTGCGCCAGCCGTACTCGGTCGACGCCGTGTCGCAGGTCGTCGCGCGCGTCGTGTACGCGAACCGCGCGAAATTCGAGCCCGGCATACGCGCCATCATCGAGGAGCGGGCGCGCGTCATCGACGGCCTCAAGCGCATCCCCGGCGTGAAGCCGTACCCGTCGGACGCGAACTACGTGCTGTTCCGCATGGAGAACGCGGGGCAGATATGGGAGATGCTCTACGGGCGCGGCGTGCTCGTGCGCGACTTCTCGCGGGCCCCGTATTTGGAGAACTGCCTGCGCGCGAGCATCGGCTCGCCCGAGGAGAACGACGCGTTCTTGCGAGCGCTGCGGGACGCCGTGATGGGCAAGTGCGATTTGCAACTGTCATCCTGAGCGGAGCGCCGTAGGCGCGGAGTCGAAGGATCCCGCGCGGAGCCAGCAGGAGAGCGTCAGAGCGAAGCCCCCAGCCTGTCACCCTGAGCAAGCGAAGCCCCCAGCTTGTCATCCTGAGCGAGCGAAGCGAGTCGAAGGATCTCGCCCCGGAGGCAAAGCACGTCGAGAGAAAGAGACGACTATGAACCAACGAACCGCCGAGATACGGCGCACGACGAACGAGACGGACATCGAGATCTCCGTGAACCTTGACGGCACGGGCGCGGTGGACGTGGAGACGGGCATCGGGTTCTTCGACCACATGCTTGCGGCGTTCGCCCGCCACGGCCTGTTCGACCTGAAGGTGCGGGCGCAGGGCGACTTGGAGGTGGACGGGCACCACACGGTGGAAGACACGGGCATCGTGCTGGGGCAGGCGTTCGCCCGGGCGCTCGGCGACAAGCGCGGCATCCGGCGGTTCGGCTCGCTCGCGCTGCCCATGGACGAGGCGCTCGTGCTGGCCGCCTGCGACCTGTCGGGCCGCGGCCAGCTGCACTGGGACGTCGCCGTGCCGCCGGTGATGATCGGCGCGTTCGACGCGACGCTCGCCAAGGAGTTCTTCATCGCGTTCGCCGCAAATGCGGGCGCGACGTTGCATGTGCGCAGCTTGGCCGGCGAGAACGCGCATCACATCGTGGAGGCGTCGTTCAAGGCCGCAGCCCGCGCTCTGCGCGAGGCCGTAGAGCCCGACGCCCGCTTGGGCGACGCGCTGCCGTCCACGAAAGGCAGCCTGTGATGGCCTGCCGCATCGCCGTCGTCGACTACCGCAAGGGCAACCTGAAAAGCGTGGAGCGCGGCTTGGTCGCGGCCGGTGGGGACGCGTTCGTCACCGACGACGCGGCCGCCATCGCGCGCGCCGACGCCGTGGTGCTGCCGGGCGTGGGCGCCTTCGCCGACGCGTCCGCCACCATGCGCGAGCTGGGGCAGATGGAGGCCGTGCGCAACCGCATTGTGGTCGGCGCTCCGTTTCTGGGCATCTGCCTGGGCATGCACCTCCTGTTCGAGGAGGGCACCGAGGGCGCGCCGCAGGAAGACGACGAAACGTCCACCCACAACGCCCCCGGCCTCGCCGTCCTCCCCGGCGTCGTGGCCGCCATGCCCCGCACCGACGCCGAGGGCCGCGCATATAAGGTACCCCACGTGGGATGGAATACCGTCACCCCGCCGGCCTATCCCGCCGGAGGAACGATTGGCGCAAGGCTGTCTGGCCTAGAAAGCGAGCTGACGGGGGCGACGGTGCCCACCAAGCGAGTTCCGCACGAGCCGAAGCGTCCCGCGGACGCTTCGTGCGAGCCAGGACTGCCGAGCGACTGGGCATCGCCGTCCCCGTCAGCGGCGCAGGTCGGTTTCACCTGCCCGTTGTTCGCAGGCATTCCGGCGGGGGAGTACTTCTACTTCACGCACAGCTACATCGCGCCCACCGGGCCGTTCGTCGTGGCGGAGACCGCGCACAGCGTGACGTTCCCCTGCGCCGTGCAGTACCGCGACACGGCGTTCGGCGTACAGTTCCATCCCGAGAAGAGCTCGGACGCGGGCGCGGCCGTGCTGCGCAACTTCGTTTCCATCGTGAAAGGGGCGTGATCGCCGTGCACCTGCTTCCCGCCATCGACATCCTGGGCGGCAAGGCCGTCCGCTTGGCCAAGGGCGACTACGACCGGGTGACGGTCTACAACGACGACCCCGCCGCGCAGGCGCAGCTGTTCGAGGAACAGGGCGCCACGTGGCTGCACGTGGTCGACTTGGACGGAGCGCGTTCGGGCAGCCCCGACAACATAGCCATCATCGAGCGCATCCTGGCGAAGACGCTGCTCAAGGTGGAGGTGGGCGGCGGCATCCGCTCCATGGACACCGTGCAGCGCCTCTACGACGCGGGCGTGTCGCGCGTCGTTCTGGGCACGAGCCTCGTGACCGATCCCGCTTTCGCCGAGGCCGCCATCGCGCGTTTCAAGGACCTGCTCGTGGCCGGCATCGACGCCAAGGGCGGCGAGGTGGCCGTGGCCGGTTGGCGCGAGGGCTCGGGCGTGGCCGCCGAGGAGCTGGCGCGGCAGATGGCCGAGCTGGGTTTCCGCCATCTCGTGTACACCGACATCGCGCGCGACGGCATGCAGACAGGCATCGATCCGGCGGCCTACGAGCGCATGGCGGCCGCGTTCGGCCATCCCGTGACCGCGTCGGGCGGCGTGGCGGGCCTCGACGACATCGAGGCGCTCGGCCGCGTGGCGGACTGCATCGAAGGCGTCATCGCCGGCCGCGCCGTCTACGAGGGCGCGCTCTCGGTGGCCGACGGCGTGCGCGCCTGCGAAGAGGCCACTCGCGCCGCCGACCGCGCCCGCGCGCAAGCCAACCCTTGCGGAATGTGAGTCTTGCATGTTCGGCAAGGTCAGCGAGCGGGTTTTTCGCGAGCTCGATTGCCGTGAAGGCTCGATGAAGCGTGCCTTGGGCACGTGAGGAGAACCTGGAGCGGCAAGCGTGCCGCGAAGAACCCGAGCAGCGTCGGCACGTCCGTCGTTGCGTCAGCGACGACGGAAGGACGGTCATGCTAGCCAAACGAGTCATCCCCTGCATGGACGTGAAGGACGGACGCGTGGTCAAGGGCGTCAACTTCGTGAACCTGCGCGACGCGGGCGACCCCATCGAGCTCGCGCAGCGCTACGACGAGGAGCGGGCCGACGAGGTCATCTTCCTGGACATCACGGCCACGAGCGACGACCGCGCCACCACGGTGGATCTGGCCAGCCGCGCGAGCGAGCGGCTGCACCTGCCGTACTGCGTGGGCGGCGGCTTCCGCAGCGTGGCCGACATCCGCACGATGATAGCCGCCGGCGCCGACAAGGTGTCGGTGAACTCGGCCGCCGTGGCGAACCCCGAGCTCATCACGCAGGCGGCCGCCGCGTTCGGCACCCAGGCCATCCTCGTGGCCGTCGACGCCAAGCAGGTGGCAGGCAACCCGAACAAGTGGGAGGTCTACACCCACGGCGGGCGCACGGCCACGGGCATCGACGCCGTGGCGTGGGCGGCCGAGGCGGCCCGGCGCGGGGCGGGGGAGATCCTGCTCACCAGCATGGACCGCGACGGAAGCCGCGACGGCTTCGACTGCGCGCTCACCCGCGCCGTCGCGCGCGCCGTGAACATCCCGGTCATCGCGTCGGGCGGGGTCGGCAAGCTGGAGCATTTCGCCCAAGGCGTCATCGAGGGCGAGGCCGACGCCGTGCTGGCCGCCAGCGTGTTCCACTTCGGCGAGCTCACCGTCCGCCAAGTGAAGGAGCACATGCGCGCCCAGGGCATCCCCGTGCGGTTGTAGCTGGTCGTTTGACGCCTCCGTTTCATAAAAGGGAACATTTGTTACGCTCTACGCGATATCAACAAGCCGATGGGCGTCAGCGAGTATCGGCTGGCCGAGGTGCTGCCGGAGGACTTCGCCGATTTGCTGCCCTCGCCGGAGGACATCGAGAAACGGTTGTAAACTGAAATTGTGCAACAGCTGCTGCACAATCGAACCAGCAAGGAGCGACGCTATGAACGTACCCGACCTAAACTACAACGAGGCCGGCCTTATTCCCTGCATCGTGCAGGACGCCGACACGCTCGAGGTGCTCATGATGGCGTGGATGAACGCGAAGTCGCTCGAGCTCACGCTCGAACGCGGCGAGACGGTGTTTTGGAGCCGAAGCCGCCAGGAGCTCTGGCACAAGGGCGCCACGTCGGGCAACGTGCAGAGGCTTGTGGAGCTGCGTTACGACTGCGATGCCGACACGCTGCTCGCGCTCGTGCATCCGGCCGGTCCCGCCTGCCATACGGGCGCGCCGACCTGCTTTTTCCGCTCGTTCGGCTAGGTTTTCCGATAAAAAGAGAAAAACTCGTTGTCCTCTCTGAGTTCCGCGCGCATAATTAGAGTGATTCTGTAGGAGATGAGGGCAATGGGAAGGACCTCATGGATGCGCCGTCGTTGAAAGCGCTGGAGCACGAGAACGCCGAACTACGCGAAAGGCTCAACGACGCGCGCCGCTACGACGGGCTCACGGGCCTGCTCTCCAAGGGCGCGTTCTGCGACGTCGTTTCAACCGCGCTCGACCGGTCGTCGTCCGAGCGGCACGTTATCGTCTGCTTCGACATCCGCCGGTTCAAGCTGGTAAACGATCTGCACGGCCTTGAGGAGGGCGACGAGCTCCTGCGCTCTTTCGCCGGCGCGCTCAAGCATCGCTTCGCGGACGTTGCGGGCTCGTTCGTGGGCCGCCTCGGCGGCGATCTGTTCGTCGTCTTCGCCCCCGCCATGACGATCGGGGAGGTGCAGCGGGCGCTTGACGACGTATGCTCCGCCTGTCCTGAACGATTCGACCCGACGGCTGTTGCGGGCATCTACCGTATCGAGGACCGAGGGCTGCCCGTGGCGCTCATGTGCGATCGCGCCATGATGGCGCTGCGCACGGTGAAGGAGAGCTATTTCGGCCGCGTCGCCGAGTACGAGCCGGGGCTGCGCGACGCGCTCGTGGAGGAGCGCGCGCTGCTCGACGGCATCGAGGTCGCCCTCGACGAAGACCAGATCGAGCCGTTCTTCCAGCCCAAATGCAACATCCGCACGGGCAAGATCGTGGGGGCCGAGGCCCTCGCGCGCTGGCGCCATCCCGAGCGCGGCATCGTCCCGCCGGCCGAGTTCGTCCCGCTGCTCGAGCGCAACGGGTTCATCCGCGCGCTCGACGTGCGCGTGTGGGAGCGGACGGCCGCTTGGATCGCCCAGTTGGTGGCGCAGGGGATCGAGCCCGTGCCCGTGTCCGTGAACGTGTCGCGTGCCGACGTCGACGGCATGGACGTGTGCGCCACGCTCACCGGCATCGTCGAGCGTTACGGCATCGACCGGTCGCTCATGGAGGTCGAGATAACGGAAAGCGCCTACGCCGACCGACGCGATTCGATCATCGAAGCGTCCGACGAGCTCATGGCCGAAGGGTTCGTCGTGCTCATGGACGATTTCGGCAGCGGCTACTCGTCGCTCAACATGTTGAGGGACATCAACGTCAACGTGCTGAAGATCGACATGCGCTTCCTCGACCGCACCGACCGGCGCAGCCGCGACATCATGGAATCGGTCGTCCATATGGCCCGCTGGCTCGACCTTCCCGTCATCGCCGAGGGCGTGGAGACCGACGAGCAGGTGAGGTTCCTGCTCGACGTGGGATGCGTGTTCGCGCAGGGGTTCCGCTTCTATCGGCCCATGGACGCCGCCTCGTTCGCCGCCCTGCTCGCCGAGGGCGACAACGTCGAGCGCGTCACGCTGAGCGAGCGGTTCGACACAGAAGGCTCTTCCGTGTTCGATTTCAAGGACCTGCTGCACGAGGATGTGATCAGCGACCGCATGCTCACCAACATCCTGGGCGCCGTGGCGCTGTTCTCGCTCGACGGCGCCTCCCTGCGCGTCCTGCGCGGCAATCCCGCCTACCGCGACCTCGTCGAGTGGGACGGCGAGGGCGGAACGGCCCGCGCCGACGTTCTGGACCGCGTGCACGAGGACGACCGGCCCCTGCTGCTCGACGCCGCCCGTCGCGCGCGCACCGCGCACGACGACGAGGGCGTCGAGGTCACGGTGCGCCGTACGGCGGGCAGCCGCACGAAGTGGCTCGAACTGCGGCTGTTCCACCTGTACGCCTCCGGCGACGCCGACGTGCTCTACGGCGGCGTTTCCGACGTGACCGAACGCATGGAGGACGTGGAGGCGCTGCGCATGAGCGAACGTCGCTTCGAGATAGCCATGGAGGCCTCCGGCCTCGTGGTGTTCGAGCTCGACATCCCCACGCGCACGGCGCGCTACTCCGCCTACGTGCAGAACGCGTTCGGGCTCGACGCGACCGTGGCGAACGCGCCCGAGGGCTTCATCGAGCAAGGGTCGGTGGACGAGGTGTCCGTCGGCGACTTCCGCGCGCTGTACGAGCGCATCTTCCGGGGCGACAGCCGCTCGTCGACCGTCGTGCGCGCGCACATGGCGGACGGCTCCACCGTGTGGAACCGCATCACGCTCATAGCCGTGGAGAACGAGCGCGGCAAGGCCACCAAGGCCGTGGGGTTGGTGGAGAACATCACGCGCGAGAAGGAGATGGAGCTCTCCCTCAGCCAGCGGGGGCTCGTTCTGAGCGAGGCGAACCAGCGGGTGCTCGCGCGCCTGCTCGAGGGAACGGTGACGTTCGGGGCCATCGGGCGCTATCTCGAGCGCGACTTCCCCCTGTACTTCCTCACCGCGGAGATGCTCGCCTTGCTCGGCTACGGCACGTACTCCGAGCTCATCGAGGCCACGGGCGGCATCGCCCACGTGCTCGCGCGCGTCGACGACCTGGAGGAGCTCGAGCGCGGCATGCTGGAGCTCAAGGTGGGGGAGGGCTACCGCATCCGCTACTCGTTCGTCTGCAAGGACGGCTCCCTGCTGCCGGTGGAGGAGCGCGGCTTCGCCGTCGAAGCGGAGGACGGGCGCCCCGCCATCATCGGGCTGTGCATGGTGCTTTAGAGCCGCGCCGGCGTGTTGAGCAACTCCCGCCGTACCGAACCGTACCCGTCCCTCCATCGCAAATCCACGTTCCCCGCTCCGCATTGCTTGATCGAGGCGGGGATATGCGCTACCATAGACCGGTATCAAATCCCCGCACCGAACACGAACGCGCACGTCGACTTCCGACGTGAAGGCGTGGTGCGCCAAGGAAGAAAGACAAGCCTCATCGCTTCGAACCCCAAACCCCGCACGGAATCTATGCGCGCTCTCGCGTGCATTCCCATATCGTTAAGCCCAACCATAAGGAGGACTAGGTGAAATTCTTTCTGGACACCGCCGATCTCGCCGAGATCGAAGAGGCGGCCAGCTGGGGCGTGCTCGCGGGCGTGACCACGAACCCGACGCTCTACGCGCGCACGGGCGGCAAGCTCGCCGATTTCCACAACCACATCAAGCGCATCTGCGAGCTGGTGGACGGCCCCGTGTCCGCCGAGAGCGTGGCCATGACGCGCGACGAGATGGTGCGCGACGGCCGCGAGCTGGCCGCGCTCGCCGACAACGTGGTGGTGAAGCTGCCCACCACGATCGAGGGCCTGGCCGCCACCAAGCAGCTGGCCAGCGAGGGCATCCCGGTGAACATGACGCTGTGCTTCAGCGTGCCGCAGGCCATCATGGCCGCCCGCGCCGGCGCCCGCTACATCAGCCCGTTCGTGGGCCGCTTCGACGACATCTCCGAAGACGGCCTCGGCCAGCTGAACGACGTGGTCGCCGCCGTGAACAACTACGATTTCGGCCACGACGTGGAGATCATCGCCGCCTCCGTGCGCAGCGCGAACCACGTGGCCCAGGCCGCCCTCATGGGCGCGGACATCGCCACGGTGCCCTTCGCGGCGCTGAAGAAGTGCGTGCAGCACCCGCTCACCGATCGCGGCCTCGACGCCTTCATGAAGGACTGGGAGAAAGTGCAGAACGCATGAGCGACAACGAAGCAGCTACCATGACCGCCGAGGCGCCCGCGGCGAGCAAGCCGACGCGCCGCCGCTCCACGAGCGTGAACGCCAAGGCGCCCGCGGCGAAGGAGCCGGCCGCCAAGGCCGCGGCGAAGACTCCGGCCGAGAAGCCCTCCGAGCCGCAGGCCGACGGCGGCGCCCCCGCCGCGCATGCCGGCAGAACGCCGCGCAAGTCCGTGAAGGCCGGCGGCACGTCCGCCCCGCAGCAGGGCTCCGGCACCGCCAAGCGCCCCGGTCAGAACTCCAGCGGCCGCAGCAACGCGAACGCGGGCCAAAGCGGCGGCAACCGCCAGAAGCAGAACAACAACCAGCGCCAGAACGCCTCCGGCGGCAAGCAGAACAACAACAATAACAACCGCCGCCAGCGCCGCCCGCACGACAACAACCGCGGTCCCCGCGAGGTGCAGCCCAGCGTGTCGCGCGACGATCTGACGAAGCTCAAGGTCGCCGAGCTGCGCGAGAAGGCCGCCGAGCTGGGCGTGGACGCCACGGGCCTGAAGAAGGCCGAGCTCGTGGAAGCCGTGTTCGAGGCCAGCGTGAAGGCCGAGGGCTTCATCGAGGTGTCGGGCATCCTCGACATCCTGGCCGACGGCTACGGCTTCTTGCGCACGCAGGGCTACCTGCCCAGCGAGTCCGACTGCTACGTGGGGCTTTCCACCATCCGCCGCAACGGCCTGCGCAAGGGCGACCTCGTGACCGGCCAGACGCGCCCCGCCCGCGAGAACGAGAAGTACGCCGCCATCCAGAAGGTCACGGCCGTGAACGGCACGCCCATCGAGGAATGCGGCAACCGCGTGCGCTTCGGCGACCTCACGCCGGTGTATCCCGACGAGTGCTTCCACATGGAGCACGGCAAGAGCACCGTCACGGCGCGCGTCATCGACCTCGTGTCGCCCATCGGCAAGGGCCAGCGCGGCCTGATCGTGAGCCCCCCGAAGGCCGGCAAGACCACCGTGCTGAAGGACATCGCGGCGGCCATCAGCGCGAACAACCCCGAGGTGCACCTCATGTGCCTGCTTGTGGACGAGCGTCCCGAGGAAGTGACCGACATGGAGCGCTCCATCAAGGGCGAGGTCGTGTCCTCCACGTTCGACATGCCCACGGAGAACCACATCGCCGTGGCCGAGCTCGTCATCGAGCGCGCGAAGCGGCTCGTGGAGTGCGGGCGCGACGTGGTCGTGCTGCTGGACTCCCTCACGCGCCTGGCGCGCGCCTACAACCTGGCGCAGCCCGCGTCGGGCCGCATCCTGTCCGGCGGCGTGGACTCCACGGCGCTCTACCCGCCGAAGCGCTTCCTGGGCGCCGCCCGCAACATCGAGAACGGCGGCAGCCTCACCATCCTGGCCTCGGCGCTCATCGACACCGGCTCCAAGATGGACGAGGTCATCTTCGAGGAGTTCAAGGGCACGGGCAACATGGAGCTCAAGCTCGACCGCAACCTGGCCGACCGCCGCATCTTCCCGGCCATCGACCCGGTGGCGTCCGGCACCCGCAAGGAGGAGCTGCTGCTCGATCCGCAGGAGGCACCGCTCATCTGGGCCGTGCGCCGCATCCTGTCGAACACGAACAACACCGAGCGCGCCATGGACATGCTCATCAAGTCGCTCAAGCAAACCGACACGAACCAGGAGTTCCTGTTGCGCACGGCCAAGAAGGCCCAGCACAGCAAGGGCGACGCCATAGAGATCTAGCGAGCCGGCATGCAGCCGTCAAGCGCCCGTCAGGCGCGTCCGGGCTGCCCCGGCCTATAATGGAACCGCTGTGGGAACCGCATCCGTTCGGGTGCGGTTCCCTGGCTCATGAGGTAGTATGATCCCAACCCAAACGAGGAGGGAACATGTCCCAGGACAGCAATTGGCAACAGCAGGTGTGGCAGCAGCCCGCCCAGCCGGGCGCGCCGGCTCCCCAGCCGCAACCGTATCCGCCGTACTACCAGCCCCAGCCGCCTAAGAAGAGCCGCGGCTGGATCGTCGCGCTCGTGGCGGTGCTGTGCGTGTTCGGCGTCATCGCGCTGGGCATGTGGTCGTGCACGTCGGCCGTGTCCTCGTCGTTCGGCACGCTGGGGTCGCTCGGCGCCTCCTCGTACGCCTCCGACGCCGACTACCTCACCTCCGACGCCATCGGCGTCATCGACGTGGACGGCACCATCCAGTACGACGGCACCACGTGCAGCCCCGAGGGTCTGAAGGCGCAGCTCGACCGCGCCGAGCAGAACAACCACATCAAGGCCGTGGTGCTGCGCGTCAACTCCGGCGGCGGCACGGCCACGGCCGGCGAGGAGATGGCCGACTACGTGCGCGGCTTCAGCAAGCCCGTCGTGGTTTCGAGCGCGTCCATGAACGCGAGCGCCGCCTACGAGATATCCAGCCAGGCCGACTACATCTACACGGCCAAGACCACGGCCATCGGCGCCATCGGCACGGCCCTGCAGATCACCGACCTGTCGGGCCTCATGGAGAAGCTGGGCATATCCATCGAGAACGTCACGTCGTCCGACAGCAAGGACTCCAGCTACGGCACGCGCCCGCTCACCGACGAGGAGCGCGCCTATTACCAGAACATGGTCAACCAGATCAACGAGACCTTCATCCAGACGGTCGCCGAGGGTCGCGGCATGAGCACCGACGAGGTGCGCGCGCTGGCCACCGGCATGACGTTCACCGGCATGGAGGCGGTGGAGAACGGCCTGGCCGACGAGATCGGCACGAAGGAGGACGCCGTGGCGAAGGCCGCCGCGCTCGCCGGCGTGTCCACCACCAAGACGGTGTCCTTGCAGAACCCCACGTCGAGCCTGAACGACCTGCTGAACCTGATGTCGTCCAGCCGCGTGTCGGCCGACGACTTGTCCCAAGCCCTGAAGGAGCTGGAAAACGATGGCAGCCTCGCCCGATAACGTACAACACCTGAGCGCCGCGCCCGCCGAGGAGCGCGTCGCCTGGCCGAAGCGCGCCGTGGTGACGGCGGGCATGCCCTACGGCAACAAGCCGCTGCACTTCGGCCACATCGCCGGCGTGTTCGTGCCCGCCGACGCCTTCGCGCGCTTCCTGCGCGACCGCATCGGGCCCGAGAACGTGCGCTTCATCAGCGGCACGGACTGCTTCGGCTCGCCCATCAACGAGGGTTACCGCAAGCTCGTGGAGGCCGGCGAGTTCGACGGCACCATCGAGGAGTACGTGCGGCGCAACCACGACGCCCAGAAGGCCACGCTCGACGCCTACGGCATCAGCCTGTCCATCTACGAGGGGTCCGGCATGGGCCACTCCGGCGACGTGCACCAGCTCATCAGCGAGAAGTTCATCGAGAAGCTGCACGAGAACGGGCATTTGCACAAGCGCGCCACGCTGCAGTTCTACGACGCCGAGGCCGGCACGTTCCTGAACGGCCGCCAGGTGGTCGGCCGCTGCCCCGTGCAGGGCTGCAAGTCCGAGCACGCCTACGCCGACGAGTGCGACCTGGGGCACAGCTACGCCCCCGAGGACCTCATCGCGCCGAAATCGTCGCTCACGGGCGCCGTTCCCGAGATGCGCCCGGTGGAGAACTGGTACTTCGACCTGCCCGCCTTCGGCGGCTTCCTGCGCGAGCGCACGGCCGAGCTCGAGGCCGACCCGAACGTCCGCCCCATCGTGCCGCAGGCCGTGAAGGAGTTTTTGGCGCCCCCCGTCGTCTACATCAAGAACGACGCGCGCGAGGCCTACGAGGCCGTGGCCGCCGACCTGCCGGCCCACGAGCTGCGCGAACCCGAGAAGGGCAAGCAGAGCTTCGAGATAGAGTTCAAGACCATCGACGACCGCGACGCGGCGCGCGACGTGCTGGGGCAGGCGGGCATCCGCTTCCGCACCGGCAAGGCGCTCGTGCCGTTCCGCATCACCGGCAACATCGAGTGGGGGGTCGCGGCCCCGGTCATCGACGGCGTGGAGGGCCTCACCGTGTGGTGCTGGCCCGAGAGCCTGTGGGCGCCCATGTCGTTCACCATGGCCGTGAACGACCAGATGGGGCTGCCGCGCGGCAGCTGGCGCGACTGGTGGTGCTCGGAAGACGCCGAGGTCTACCAGTTCATCGGCCAGGACAACCTGTACTTCTACGGCGTGGCGCAGCCGGCGCTCATCGAGGCGCTGCGCCCCGGCGACATCCTCGCTCCTGGCGTTACGGACAACCCCATCCGCCAGACGAGGCTCGTGGCGAACCACCACATCCTGTTCGGCGACAAGAAGGCGTCGTCGTCGGGCTCGTTGAAGCCGCCCACGGCCGACGAGCTGTTGGACTACTACACGGTCGAGCAGCTGCGCGCGCACTTCCTGGCGCTCGGCCTGGACCAGAAGTCCGTGGGCTTCAAGCCCAAGCCGTTCCTGTCCACCCCGGAGGAGCTGGCCGACCCGCGCGTGGCCGACCCGGTGCTCAAGGAGGGCGCGCTGCTCACCAACGTGTTCAACCGCCTGGCCCGCAGCTGCTTCTACGAGGCGCAGAAGAACTTCGAAGGCTACCTGCCGCTCGGCCGCCCCACGGAAGCCGCGCTCGCGCGCGCGAACGAGACGCTCGCGGCCTACGATCGGCTCATGCTGAAGGTGGAGCTGCACTCGGTCATGTCGCTCATGGACGAGTTCATCCGCTTCGCGAACAAGCACTGGTCCGACGGCATCCGCGCGGCCGAGCTCGAGGACGACGACGAGCTGCGCCGCCAGGTGCTCGTGGACTCGTTCTACCTGCTGCGCGTGGCCACGCTGCTCATGCACCCCATCGTTCCGGCGGGCACCGAGAAGATCTGCGACTACCTGAGCTTCGAGTTCGACGACTTCTTCAGCTGGAACTACGATTTGGAGAACGTGGACGAGCTGTGCAGCGCCGGCGAGATCGACGAGCGCCGCCACCGCATCCGCGAGCTGCCGCCCCGGTTCGACTTCTTCGAGAAGCACCCGTCGCAGTACAAGTAACCCGGAGGGGCTGTATCAAAGCGCCGTTTTCGCCAGTCGTGTAGGGCGAGGGCCCTGCCCTTGCCGCTCGACAAGCAACGTTTCCGCAGGGCAAGGGGAGAGCCCTCGCCCTGCGGAACGGCCAACGCGAACGGGCGTTTTGGCAGCTTTGATACAACCCTTCCTCTCTCGAAAGGAAACGCATGCAGGTAGAGATCTTCACCGACGGCTCGGCGCGGGGCAATCCGGGGCCGGGCGGGTACGGTGCGGTGATGCGTTTCGTGGACAGCGCCGGGCGCGCGCACGAGAAGGAGCTCTCCCAAGGCTACGAGCACACCACGAACAACCGCATGGAGCTCATGGCCGTGATCGCGGGCCTCGAGGCGCTCAAGCGGCCGTGCGACGTCATGCTGTACTCCGACTCGCAGTACGTGGTGAACGCCTTCAACCAGCACTGGGTGGAAGGCTGGCTCAAACGCGGTTGGAAGAACTCCCAGAAACAGCCCGTGAAGAACGACGATCTGTGGAAGCGCCTGCTCGCGGCCAAGAAGCCGCACAAGGTGGAGTTCGTGTGGGTGAAGGGCCACGCCGGGCACCCCGAGAACGAGCGCTGCGACGAGCTGGCCACCGCCGCCGCCGACGGCGAAGGGCGCATCGCGGACGAGGGGTTCGCCGGCTAGGGTTGCAGGGCGGACAGCTTCCTTCCGCTCTGGTTGCTCGATCGGCTTCCGACCGGCTGTTTTCCTGTGATGTTCCTGTATCGATACGGTAGAGACTCGGAAACGCCCCGGCAGTGTCTGCTAGACTGTTGCTCAACGTATAAGAGCAAAGAAGCAGGTGGAGGCCCCCACATGCAGCACAGTGCAACGCAGACGCGCGCCAAGGGCGCGCTGGCCGGTTTTCTCGCGGCGACGCTCGCCGCATCCCTTATGATCCCCTCGCTCGCGTTCGCCGAGCCCACGTCCGCCGAGAAGCAAGCCGAGGCCAGCGCCGCGCTCGCGTCCTTGAACTCCATGCAGGAGAAGCTAGACCAGGCGTCTGCCAATTACGGCACGGCGCTTCAGGAACAGCAGGAAGCCGAGCAGAATCGCGATGCCGCCCAGGCGCGCATCGACGAGGCCAACGATCAGATCTCCGACCTTCAGGACCGCCTCGGAACGCGTGCCCGCAGCATGTACCGCACCGGCAGCAGCTCGATCGTCGACCTGCTGTTAGGCGCCACGTCGTTCGAGGCTTTTGCGACGAACTGGGATCTGCTCAACCTGATGAACAACAACGACGCCGACCTCGTGCAGCAGACGAAGGACCTGCGTGCCGAGGTGCAGAAGCAGGAAGCCGTCTACGCCGAGCAGCAGCGCGTTGCCACCGACAAGGCAAACGAAGCGAAGCGCATCGAGGACGAGGCCGCATCCACGGTATCGGCCATGCAGGCGACCTACGATAGCCTGAGCGCAGAGGCCGCCGCCCTTCTTGAGGAAGAACGTGCTGCCCAGCAGGCTGCCGAGGCCGCGCAGGCCCAAGCGGTGGTCGAGGCATCGGCCCAGCAGGCTGCGAACAACAACGGCAATTCTGGCAATAACAATAGCGACGGCAACCAGCCCGACAACTCCTACACCCCGCCGTCGAACAACGGTCCCACGTACAATCCCGTTACGGGCAACGCCATTGTGGATCGCGCATACGGCTGCATCGGTCTGCCGTACGAATGGGGCGGCGTTGGGCCGAATGCGTTCGATTGTTCCGGGTTGGTGAGCTACGCTATCACGGGCAGCTTCTCCCGTTACGGCACCACCAACACGTTCATGGGATTCTCCCGGGTTAGCGATCCGCAGCCGGGCGATATATGCACGAGCTGGTCTCACTGCGGCATCTACATCGGCGGCGGCCAGATGATCCACGCTCCGACTTTCGGGCAACCGGTGAGCGTCGGTCCCGTGCAGGGCGACATGATCATCGTGCGTCCGTAGACGGGCTTTCACGCAAGGACTTGCGCGGCGAAGGGGCCTCGACGGCCCTGTCGACAAGCGAAGAACGAGCACCGGCGATCCTGCGATTCGCCGGTGCTCGTCGTTTGGGGCTTTCCTCCGCTCCGGTTTCTACCGATATCCTTCAAGACTTTGCCGTCGCTGGGGCGAATGCGTATCGGAGGGCCGTTTCAGAGCAAAAATGCCCCGAGGGCACCGCTGCGGCCTCGGTACGCGGATGGCCGAGCGGCATTTCTGCTGGTCGCTGTTTTCCATGGCGAGAAGGGCGCGTGCGAGCGTCCTCGAGAGCGCCCATGCACGCGGAAAACCGGTGCCCTCGGCTCGATTCTGCTCAAAAACGCGGTCGATCTTGCGCTCGACCGCCTTCGGGGTTCCCAAGATCCCGAATCGGCTGTGGTGCCGTCGTTTTCCTATCGTTGCGCGTCGAAGGCGCGCCCGCGCGGGCCGTTCGACCGCCGTCTAGCTCACGGCTTCCTTGATGATGCGGCGCAGCTCGTCGATGCCTTCGCCCTTCGCGGACGACGTCACCACCATCGGCGCGTCCTGACCCAGTTCCAGCTGGCGCTTGAGCGCGGCCTTCTGCTTGTTCTGCTGCTGGCGGGAGAGCTTGTCGGCTTTCGTGAGCGCCACGACGAAGGGAAGGTCGGCCTCGCGCAAGAACCGTATCATGTTCTCGTCCAGATCCGACGCCGCATGGCGGATGTCCACGAGCGCCACCACGAGCGCGAAGTCGCGATCCTGGTTGAAGTAGCCCTCGATGAGCTCCGACCAGCGTTCCTTTTCCGATTTCGACACCTTGGCGTAGCCGTATCCCGGCAGGTCCACGAAGCGCGCGCCGTCGCCGGCGAAGAAGTTGATGGTGGCCGTCTTGCCGGGCGTCTGCGACACTTTGGCCAGGCCCTTGCGGTTGAACAGCTTGTTCAGCAGGGACGACTTGCCCACGTTCGACCGACCCGAGAACGCCACCTCGGGCATCGTCGAGGGCTCCAGCTGGGCCGACGTGCCGAACGATCGCTCGAACGAAACGTTGTTGAAGTTCATGCTGCGCTCCTAACCGTTGGGAAGGCGGGCGCGAGGGCTCCACCCGTTCGTCTATGGTACCGGAACCCTGCCGGATGCGCGGCGAGAACCGATGTCCCGCCGTGTTTTTCCATGCTCCGCAACCCGGTCCTGGCCCACAAAGAAATTACCCAAGGTTTACTTTTCGCACGGGTTTCGCTATCATGCCAATAAGTTACCCATAGTAAACTATGGGGCGAACGGAGCGAAACGGAGGAATGGATGAAGGAGACCGAAGCCGCGCGCGCGAACGCGGCATCGCGGGAGATCGACGGCGTCGAGGACGCGTCGTGCGGTTGCGAAGCAGGGTCGACCCGGGCGGAAAGGGGCGCCTGCGAATCCCGGGACGCCGGCCCGGCGCGCGAGGCGAGGCCGCGCGGCGGCAAGGCCGTGCGCGCGCTCTGGGCGGCGGGCGGGTTCGCCGCGTTCGGGCTCGGCGCGCTCGGCGCCGTGCTGCCCATCCTGCCGACCACCCCGTTCCTTTTGGTTGCGGCGTTCTGCTTCACGCGCAGCTCCGAGCGTTCGCGCGCGTGGTTCCGCAGGACGAAGCTGTACCGCGCGGTGCTCGAAGGCTACGTGGCCAAGCGGTCGATGACCGTGAAGGCCAAGCTTTCCCTGCTCGTGCCCATCACGGCCGTGCTGGCCGTTTCGTTCGCGCTCATGGGCTCGGTGCCTGCGGGCCGGGTGGTCGTGGCCGTCGTATGGGCGGCGCACGTCGTCTACTTCGGATTCGTCGTCAAGACCGACCGGACGGCCGTCGCCTCGCCGAAGGCCGCAGGGGAGCATGCCGCGCTCGAGCGGGCGCGCGCGTCCGCGACGTTGCGGACCGACGGGGAAGGGGCCTAGGCGCGCCATGTTCGACAAGAGACTGCTCGCCCTCGTGCCGTCGGCGCTCAAGTTCATCGTGGCCGACGTGGCGTTCCAATGGATCGGCCTTCTGGCCAACATAGCCCTGTTCCTCCTCATCGGCTCGTTCTTGCAGGGCCTGCTTGCGGGTGGGGCCGACGTCTCGGCCTCGGTCGAGCTGGCCGCCGCGGCCGCGCTGGCCGTGGTCGTGCGCATGGCCTGCCAGACGCTTGCCCAGCGCATGGGCCTGGCCGCGAGCGAGGTCGCCAAGCGCGTCGTGCGCCAAGAGGTGTACGACAAGCTCGTGCGCCTGGGGCCCTCGTACCGGGAGCGCGTATCCACGAGCGAGGCCGTGCAGATCAGCGTGGAGGGCACCGAGCAGCTGGAGAGCTACTTCGGGTCGTACCTGCCGCAGCTCTTCTACGCGGTGCTGGCCCCGCTCACGCTCTTCGCCTGCCTGGCCCCGCTGTCGCTGCCGCCGGCCGTGGCGCTGCTCGTGTGCGTGCCCTTCATCCCCGCCTCCATCATGGCCATTCAGAAGGTGGCCAAGCGCACGATGAGGAACTACTGGGGGTCCTACACCGATCTGGGCGGCATGTTCCTCGAGGATATCCAGGGCCTTGCCACCCTCAAGATCTACCAAGCCGACGGGCGCGCCCACGAGCGCATGAACGCCCAGGCGGAGGGCTTTCGGCGCGCCACCATGCGCCTTTTGCGCATGCAGCTGAACTCCATCACCGTCATGGACCTGTTCGCCTTCGGCGGTGCGGCGGTGGGCATCGCCGTGGTTCTGGGGCAGTACGCGGCGGGTGCGGTGGCGTTCGGCGCGGCGTTCTCCATCGTGTTTTTGTCGGCCGAGTTCTTCCTGCCTCTGCGCACGCTGGGCTCGTTCTTCCACACCGCCATGAACGGCATGGCGGCCGCCGACAAGATGTTCGCCATCTTGGACGTGCCGGAGGAGCGCGACGGCGCGCGTTCCGTCGATCCGGCGCGTGCCGGTATCGTGTGCCGGGGCGTGGGCTACTCGTTCGACGGCGAGCGCGCGGTGCTTGCCGACGTGGATTTCGAGGCCCCGGCCGGCGGCTTCGTGGGCGTGGTGGGCGAGAGCGGCTCGGGCAAGTCCACGCTGGCCGGCATCGTCACCGGAGCGAACGCCGCCTACGAGGGCGCGGTGGAGCTGGGCGGCATCGACCTGCGCGACGTCTCGCGCGCGTCGCTGCGCGAGACGGTGACGGCCGTGTCGTTCGACAGCTACCTGTTCAAGGGTACCATCCGCTCGAATCTGCTGTTGGCGAAGCCGACAGCCGCCGACGAAGAGCTCTGGAACGCGCTCTCGCGCTGCCGCCTGGACGCCTTCGTGCGCGAGGCGGGAGGGTTGGACGCGCCCGTGGCCGAGGCGGGGCGGAACCTGTCGGGCGGCCAGCGGCAACGGCTGGCCATGGCGCGGGCGCTGCTGCACGACGCGCCCGTGTACCTGCTGGACGAGGCCACGTCGAACATCGACGCCGAGAGCGAGAACGCCATCATCGAGCTCGTGCGCGAGCTCGCCCGAGAAAAGACCGTCGTCATGATCTCGCACCGCCTGTCGGCCCTGCACGGAGCCGATCGCATCTACGTGCTGGAGGACGGCCGCGTGGCCGAGTCCGGCACGCACGACGAGCTGGCCGCTGCCGGCGGCCCCTACGCGCGGATGTGGGGGCAGCAGGCCGAGCTCGAGGCGTTCGGCCGCGGCGAGGTCGCGAACGCCGATCGCGCCGGAACGGAGATCGCGGGCGCGCGCCGCGCCGACCCGGGGGCTGCGGGCGCGTTCGCGGAGGATGCGGACACCGTGGCGAGTCCTTCCGTCTCCGCTGCTGCGGATTCCGCCACCCCCTCCTCGAAAACCTCCCTTTCCGCTTCGCCGGAATTCGAGGAAGTTGCCGCTGCGGCCGGCGCATCGCCCTCCGGCCGCGCCGCCTCCGCGAGCGAGGCCCCGCGCCGCTCGCATCTGTCGGTCATGCTGCGCCTGGTGGGGCTCACGCGTCCGCTGCTGCCCGTTATGGCGTTGGCCGTGGCCTTGGGCGTCGCCGGCTTCGCGGCGGCCATCTTCCTCACCGTGTTCGCCGCCTACGCGCTGCTCGACCTGGCCGGCCTGCCGCAGCCTGTCGCCGCGGGCGCGGCGATCGCGGCCCTGGCCGTGTGCGGCGTCGTGCGCGGTCCTTTGCGCTACGGCGAGCAGCTGTGCAACCACTATTTGGCGTTCCGCATCCTCGCGCTCGTGCGCGACCGCGTGTTCGCGGCCCTGCGCCGTTTGGCCCCCGCGAAGCTGGAGGGGCGCGACAAGGGCGACCTCGTGTCGCTCGTCACGTCCGACGTGGAGCTGCTGGAGGTGTTCTACGCCCACACCTTGTCGCCGGCGGTCATCGCGTTGGTCGTGTCGGCGGGCATGACGGCGTTCATCGGGTTCCAGTCGCCGGTGCTGGGCGGCGTGGCGCTGGCGTCGTACGCGGTCGTGGGGGTGGTCGTGCCCTTCGTCGCATCGAAGGCCAGCGGACGGGCGGGCCGCGTTGTGCGCGACCGCATCGGCGACATGAACGCATTCGTGCTGGACAGCCTGCGCGGCTTGGCCGAGACGCTGCAGTACGGCCGCGCCGCGGACCGCGCCCGCGAGCTGGACGAGCGCATGGCGGCCCATGCCGGCGTCGAGCGGCGCCTCAAGGGCGGCACCGCGCTGTTCATGGCGCTGACGGGCGCGCTCGTGGTCGCGTGCGACGTGGTCATGCTGCTCGTTTCGGCGGCGCTCGTGGGGCAAGGGGCCATCGACGCCGGCGCCGCCGTGTTGGCGACCTCCGCGCTCATGTCGTCGTTCGGGCCGGTCATAGCCGTGGCCAACCTGGGCTCCACGCTGCAGCAGACGCTGGCCTCGGGCGCGCGCGTCATCGACCTTCTGGACGAGCGCCCGCAGACCGACGAGGTGCTCGCGGGCGTGGACCTCGGCGGCTTCGACGGAGCGGCCGCGCGTCACGTGGACTTCTCCTACGGCGGCGCGCGCGTGCTCGAGCAGGTGGACGTGCGCATCGAGCCGGGCGAGATCGTGCGCGTGGCGGGTCGCAGCGGCGCGGGCAAGTCCACGCTGCTGAAGCTGTTCATGCGGTTCTGGGACGCCGAGAAGGGCGTCGTGGAGGTTTCGGGTTGCGACGTGCGGCGCGTCGACACCGCCAGCTTGCGCGCAGCGGAAGGGTTCATGACCCAGGAAACGCACCTGTTCGAGGGCACGGTTCGCGACAACCTCGTGCTCGCGCGCCCCGACGCCACCGACGAGCAGCTGGCCGACGCCTGTGCGAAGGCGTCGCTCGCGGGCTTCGTCGAGCGCCTGCCGCAGGGGCTCGACACGCCGGTGGGCGAGTTGGGCGACGCGCTTTCGGGCGGAGAGCGCCAGCGCATCGGCCTGGCGCGCGTGTTCCTGCACGACGCCCCCTTCGTGCTGCTCGACGAGCCCACGAGCAACCTCGACAGCCTGAACGAGGCCGCGGTGCTGCGCGCGCTGGCCGACAACCGTGCCGGCAAGACCGTGCTCCTCGTCAGCCACCGCGCCTCGGCAGCCGCCGTGGCCGACCGCACCTACTCCGTGGAGCGCGGCCGCGTGTCGTAGGCCGCGCGCGGGTCGCGCGCCTTTCGACCGCGTGCGGACGGCGGGCCCGCGCCGATCCCGGCTTGGCGACAGGGGGAGGGGCTTCGAAACGCACGCTTTTCGCCGCAATGTTGCGTTGAGGGGGCGGCGCACGTCGCCTCAACGCTTCGTCGCTTGCGTTTTCGCAGGTTGGCAATCGTCGGAGTGCGCCTTCGGGCTCGAGGGCACCTCGAATACGCAACATTGCGGCAGATAACGTGCAGAAAGCCTCACCGTCGCTGCGCTCGGCCGGCGCGCCCGCATGTTGGCGGCGCTCGCAAGCGGCCGTGCGTGCGGTTTTTCCGCGCCGGCGCGCGCAGGGGGTTGCAATCGAGGGGCGCTGTGGTAAGATTCAACAGTTTCTAATTACGCATGCTTGCGCGACCCGCGTCCGCCAGTGGCCAACCGAAAAAGGCTGCGGATACCGGGGATGACCGCAGGCAGAGGACTAACGAATGGAGAGAGCAATGACGAAAGTCAGCATTCAGACGCTGCTCGACGCGGGCAGCCACTTCGGCCATCAGACGCGCCGTTGGAACCCCAAGATGAAGCCCTACATCTTCGGCAGCCGCGGCGACATCTACATCATCGACCTCAAGCAGACGCTCTACGGCCTGGACGCGGCCTACACGTTCGTGTCCGAGATCGCCCGCAAGGGCGGCACCGTGCTGTTCGTGGGCACGAAGAAGCAGGCCCAGGAGGCCGTGGCCGACGCCGCCAACAAGTGCGGCATGCCCTACGTGAACGCCCGCTGGCTCGGCGGCATGCTCACGAACTTCGTCACCATCCGCTCCCGCGTGACCCGCATGGAGGAGCTGGAGGCCATGGAGGCCGACGGCCGCATGGCGGTGCTGCCGAAGAAGGAGCAGATCCTGCTGCGCAAGGAGCTGGGCAAGCTGCAGACGAACCTCAACGGCATCCGCAACATGAAGCGCGTGCCCGACGCCATCTTCGTCATCGACACGAACCGCGAGACCATCGCCATCCACGAGGCCCGTCGCCTGAACATCCCCGTGGTGGGCACGCTCGACACGAACTGCGACCCGGACGACGTCGATTTCGGCATCCCGGCGAACGACGACGCCATCCGCTCCGTGCGCCTGCTGGCCGACTTCGTGGCCGACGCCGTGATCGCGGGCGTGGGCGTGCCGGTGACGGCCGCCGAGATCGCCGCCCCGGCTGCCCCCGAGGCCGCTCCCGCCGCCGAGGCCGCCCCGGCCCCCGAGGCCGCTGCGCCCGAGGCCGCTCCGGCTGCCGAAGCCGCCCCCGAGGCCGCTGCCGCTCCCGCCGCCGAATAGGCTGCTGCGGCGAACCTGCGCTCCGCCGCCGGCGGTTCGCAGGCATTTCGAACGTTAAGAGACGCGCCCTCATCCCGGTTCGGCCTGAGGGCGCTTCCGCCCGGTGCCGCCTGCGCGGCGCCGTAGAGAGAAAGGATCAACGTGGCTGACATCACCGCATCCATGGTCAAGGAGCTCCGCGAGATGACCGGCGCCGGCATGATGGAGTGCAAGAAGGCGCTCGTCGAGGCCGAGGGCGACCTGGACAAGGCCGTCGACGTGCTGCGCACCCGCGGTCTGGCCGCCGTCGCCAAGAAGGCCGGCCGCGCCACCAACGAGGGCACGGTCATGGCCATCGTCTCCGACGACGCGAAAACCGGCGCCGTCGTCGAGCTGAACTGCGAGACCGACTTCGTGGGCATGAACGACAAGTTCAAGGCCTACGCCGAGAAGATCGCGAACGCCGCGCTGGCCGCCAAGCCGGCCGACCTCGACGCGCTCAAGGCCGTCGACGCCGACGGCGAGACGGTCGAGGCCGTGGTCACCGACGCCATCCACACGCTCGGCGAGAACATCCAGCTCGCCCGCTTCGCGGTGGTGGAGGGCGGCGCCGTGTCGTCCTACATCCACGGCGGCGGCAAGATCGGCGTGCTCGTGCAGTTCGACGTGGAGGGCATCGACCCCGCGTCCGACGGCTTCAAGCAGTACGGTCGCGACGTGGCCATGCAGGTGGCCGCCGCCGCGCCGGTCGCCGCGACCCGCGACTCCGTCGACCCGGCCATCGTCGAGCACGAGAAGGCCATCTACATGGCTCAGGCCGCCGAGTCCGGCAAGCCCGAGGCCATCCAGGAGAAGATGGCCGTGGGCCGTCTGGAGAAGTTCTTCAAGGAGAGCACCCTCACCGAGCAGGCCTACGTGAAGAACCCGGACCAGACCGTGGCCGAGTACACCGCCGAGGTTGCCAAGAACCTGGGCGGCGAGATCAAGATCGTCGACTTCAAGCGCTTCGTGCTTGGGGAAGAGGCGTAGGGTTCGTTCAACGCATCGAGTTGTCGCAGGACCCGGGAGAGATCCCGGGTCCTTTTTCGTAGGGGCGGGCTGCTGCCCTTCCGGTGCGGTCGGTGCGGGCGAAGCCGCCCGTGCGGCGAGCGCATCGTAGGGCCGGCCACGGGAAGGGCGATCGGCGCGCGGGCCTGGCCGGGGTTGTATTGGAAGCCGCAAAAACATGCGCCCTCCGAGGCCGCCCTGTAGGGCAAGGGTTCTACCCTTGCCGTCAACCTGCGGAAACGTTGCCTGTTGAGCGGCAAGGGCAGAGCCCTTGCCCTACAAAGCAAGCGAAGCGGCGCTTTCGATGCAACCCTGTCGCTGCGCTCGCCCGCCGGGCGCGACTTGGACGGCAGTTTTCGCGCTTCGCGCGAACGGGCGCTCTGGAGAGCGCCCCTCCGTATACCTTCCCTGCCGCTCGCTCCTTCTGCTTTCGTTGTGAAGGCCCGCTTCGCGCGGGCCTTCGGTTCCTATAATGGACGGATGACGATACCACCGCGCCGCGAGGGCGGCGCGCGGACGATAGACGAGCGAAGGCCCGGCCGTCGCAGGCCCGGGCGCGAAGGAACACCCATGGCTGAAGAAATCATCATCGTGCAGGGCACGGGCGTGCTCACCGGCGAGGTGCCCGTGTCGGGCGCGAAGAACTCGGCGCTCAAGCTCATGGCCGCCGCCCTGCTGGGGCGCGGCACCACCGCCATCCACAACGCCCCCCTCATCTCCGACATCGCCATCATGGCGGAGGTGCTGCGCTGCCTGAACGCCCGCGTGGAGCGCGAGGGGCACACGCTCGTCGTGGACACCGAGCCCGTGGACAAGTGGGAGACCCCCTACGAGCTGGTGTCGAAGATGCGCGCGAGCATCGCCGTGCTGGGCCCGCTCATCGGACGGTTCGGCCAGGCGCGCGTGGCCATGCCGGGCGGTTGCCAGATAGGGGCCCGCAAGATCGACATGCACCTGGTGGGGCTGGAGGCCCTGGGCGTGGAATTCGTGGTGGACCACGGCTTTCTGGAGGCCACCACGCCGCACGGCCTGACCGGCGGCCACGTCGTGCTCGATTTCCCCAGCGTGGGCGCCACCGAGAACCTGCTCATGGCGGCCGTGACGGCCGAGGGCACCACCACCGTCGAGAACGCGGCGCGCGAGCCCGAGATCGTCGACCTCGTGAACATGCTCAACGCCATGGGCGCGCGCGTGAGCGGCGGCGGCTCGTCGCTCATCGAGGTGGAGGGCGTGCCGCTTGCGGCCATGCACCCCTGCGAGCACACCACGGTGGGCGACCGCATCGAGGCGGGCACGTTCCTCACCGGCGGCGCGCTCATGGGCGGCCCGGTGACGGTGCGCGGCATCGACCCCGCCTACCTGCGCATGGCGCTCATGAAGCTGGAGGCCATGGGCTGCGACGTCGAAGTGGGCTTGGACTGGATAACCGTGCGCCGCGAGGGGCCGCTCGCCCCCATCGACCTGCAGACGCTTCCGCACCCCGGCTTCCCGACCGATCTGCAGGCGCAGTTCATGCTGTTGGCGGCGCGCGCCGAGGGCACGTCGGTCATCACCGAGAACGTGTTCGAGAACCGCTTCATGTTCGCCAGCGAGCTCATGCGCATGGGCGCCGACATCGTCATCGAGGACCACCACGCCCTCGTGCGCGGCGTGGACGGCCTGCAGGGCGCCGACGTGTCGTCCACCGACCTGCGCGCCGGCGCGGCGCTCGTGCTGGCGGGCGTGTCGGCGGAAGGCGAGACGCGCGTGCACAACATCGCGCACATCGACCGCGGTTACGAGAACTACGCGGGCAAGCTCTCCGCGCTCGGCGCCGACGTCGTGCGCGCCGCGGCGGACGACGCGCTGCCCGCGTGCTAGCGGGGTAGGGCGCCCATGTTCGGCCGGAAGAAGGGGTTCACCGCAACCCAATCGAAGCTCACGTCCCATCGCATGAGGTCGGCGACGCTCGGCACGCACGTGCCGCGGCGCATCCGCCCGGCGTCCGCGCGCATGAACGCCGACGCCGTGGGATTCTCCAGCTCGCGCAAGAAGAAGCGCGCGGCGCGCGGCGTCGTGGACACGCTGCTGCCCTCCACGGCCACGCGCGAAAGCTCGTCGGATTACAGCCGCCGCGTGGGGCGCCGCGAGTTCACGCAGGAGATACAGCGCAGGGCGCGCATCCGCCGCATCGTCGTGCTCGTGGTCGCCGTGGCGGTGGTCGCCGTCGTCGCCGGCGGCGTGGGCCTGGCCACGTTCTTCGGCTCGGTCGACGGGAAGATGGGCCTGGGCGACTCCGATGCGAAAACCGCGCTGACCGCGCCGAAGGAGGCGGGAGCCTGGTACGCGCTTTTGGCCGCCGACCTGGGAGCAGCGTCGGCGGCGCAGGAAGAGGAGGGGCCCGACGCCCTCGTGCTCGCGCGCGTGGACGAGGGCTCCCGCGCGGTCACGCTCGTCTCGATACCCGCGAACCTGCGGGTGGCGCTCAAGGACGGCAAGATGCATCCTTTGCGCGAGGCCGCGGCGCAGGGCGACGCGGCGCTCGTGACGGCCGTGGCCGGGTTCGCGGGCGTGAACATAGCCCATTACGTGAAGACCGACGCGGCGGGCATCGCCGACCTCGTGGACCATCTGGGCGGCATCGAGGTGAACGTGGAGCAGGAGGTGGACGACCCCGCGGCGGGCGACACCTATCTCGCCCCGGGCGTCCAGACGCTCGACGGCGCGGCGGCCGTCACGTTCCTGCGCGCGCAGAACTTCACGAACGGCATCGACGACCAGGCGAAGAACCAGCGCGCGTTCTTGGCGTCGCTTGCCGCGCGCATGCTGGAGGACACCGGCACGCTGTCCTTCGCCTCGCTGCTCGACGCCGTGGGGGCGGACTTCAGCACCGACGTGCCGGCCTTGGACGCCATCAAGCTGGCCGGGGCGCTGGGCGGCCTCGATGCCGCGTCGGTGCAGGGGGCGATCGTGCCCGGGTACGAGACCACGCGCGACGACGTGCGCTACTACGTGTCGTCGAGCGACGCGTGGACGGAGATGATGGGATTGGTCGACAAAGGCCAGCCGCCCGTGGTGGACGAGGACGCCCATCCGCAGGTCGACCGGGGCGGTTTCAAGGTCGAGGTGCGCAACGGAGCGGGCATCACCGGCGGCGCGGCCCAGGTGGGCGAGCTGCTGGCCGCGGAGGGCTTCGCCGTGTCCGGCACCGGCAACGCCGACAGCGCCGAGTTCCCCGAGACGCTCGTCATCTACGACGGCGACGAGCACAAAGCGCAGGCCGACGAGGTGGTGGCGGCCCTCGGCACGGGCCGCGCGATCGTGGGCGCGGGCTACTACGACTACGACTCCGACGTGCTCGTCATCATCGGCCGGGATTGGAAACCGGTGGCGTAGCGACGCATGCGTCCAAGCGATGCCGTCCGCGTGCATTTTGCGGCTGTGCGCGGCACGCTCGCCGCGCTATGGTAGAATCGGCACCCGAGAAACATCATTTCGACGAAGGAGATACCCATGGTGGAGAAAACCGACGTGGCTGCCGTCCTGGAGCTCATCCGTCCGAGCCTGCAGGCCGACGGCGGCGACGTGAAGTTCGTTGACGTGGACGCCGACGGCGTGGTCTCGGTGGAGCTGCAGGGCGCCTGCAAGGGCTGCCCCATGTCCGAGATGACGCTGGCGAACGGCGTGGAGCGCATTCTGAAGGAGCGCGTGCCCGGCGTGACGAAGGTCGTCGCCGTCCACGAAGCTTAAGCGAAGGGCGGGACCATGGCGAATTGTTGGGAGAGGCGCGGCTGCGACGACGAGATGATGTCGCGCTGCCCGCACAACACTCCCGGCGAGCCGTGCCCGGCCGACTGCCACTACGCCGCCTGCGACAGGCCGACGCACGTGGTGGCGACCGACTTCGCCGTGCTGCTCAACCCCGAGCGGCACTACGATGCGGCCGTGAAGGAGGTGTGCCGCTTCTGCGAGCACTTCCTGGAGCACGGCCCGAACATCGCCGACGCGCCCTCAGACGGGCCGCGCGTCGGCAACCCGAACCGCTTCCTGCTGTAAGGCGGGCCGTGGGAGCGCCGCAGCCGGCCGCCTGTTCGTTTCCGGGCTGTTCGGCGCCGCTTTTTCGGGTATCATATTCCAGGCAAGAACGCGCGGCCGTCCGGCTGAAACCGGGCGGCCGCGCTGCACGCAGGACCATCCACGGAACCAGGAGGAAGCATGACCGAGCAGGAAAGCGGCACGCTGAAGGTGAAGACCGGCTTCGCCGAGATGATGAAGGGCGGCGTCATCATGGACGTCGTGAACCCCGAGCAGGCGAAGATCGCCGAGGACGCGGGCGCCGTGGCCGTCATGGCCCTGGAACGCGTTCCCGCCGACATCCGCGCGCACGGCGGCGTGGCGCGCATGAGCGACCCCACCATGATCGAGGGCATCGTCGCGGCCGTGTCCATCCCCGTCATGGCGAAGTGCCGCATCGGGCATTTCGTGGAGGCGCAGGTGCTGCAGAGCCTGGGCGTGGACTTCATCGACGAGAGCGAGGTGCTCACCCCGGCCGACGACGAGTACCACGTGAACAAGTGGGACTTCGACGTGCCGTTCGTGTGCGGCGCGCGCAACCTGGGCGAGGCCCTGCGCCGCATCGCCGAGGGCGCGGCCATGATCCGCACGAAGGGCGAGCCGGGCACGGGCAACGTGGTGGAGGCCGTGCGCCATATGCGCACCGTGACCACCGACATCGCCCGTATCAAGGGCCTGCGCGACGAGCAGCTGTTCACGGCTGCGAAAGACCTGCAGGCGCCCTACGAGCTGGTGAAGTGGGTAGCCGAGCACGGGAGCCTGCCCGTGGTGAACTTCTCGGCCGGCGGCATCGCCACGCCCGCCGACGCGGCGCTCATGATGCAGCTGGGCTGCGACGGCGTGTTCGTGGGCAGCGGCATCTTCAAGTCGGGCGATCCGGCCAAGCGCGCCCGCGCCATCGTGGAGGCCACGACGAACTACGACGATCCTGACACCATCGCCCGCGTCTCGCGCGATCTGGGCGAGGCCATGGTGGGCATCGAGATCTCGGACATCCCCGAAAACGAGCTCATGGCCGGCCGCGGCTGGTAAGGCGGGGTTCGGTTCCGCCGTTCTCCGAACGGCGGAACGACTCGACGCTGCGGCCCGCCCTCGTGCCCGATCTCGCGGCGATGCCGGGGGCTCGCGTACCGAAGTACGCTTCGCCCCCGGCCTCCCCACGATCTCGGGCACGAGGGCGGGCCTCGCTGACTTACTACGCCAACTAGGAAGGTCTCAATGGAACCTGCGAGAAAAACTATCGGCGTTCTGGCCCTTCAGGGCGCTTTCCGCGAGCATCGGCGGATGCTCGACGGGCTGGGGGCCGACACGCGGCTCGTGCGCTGGCCGGGCGAGCTCGAGGGGCTCGACGGCCTGGTGATCCCGGGCGGCGAGTCCACGGCCATCGCGAAGCTCCTGGACATCCACGGGATGTACGGGCCGCTGCGCGCCGCCCACGGGTGCGGCATGGCCGTGTTCGGCACGTGCGCCGGTGCCATCCTCATGGCGCGCGACATCGAGGGCGCCCGCCCCGACCAGGAGCCGCTCGCGCTCATGGACGTGCGCATCCGCCGCAACGCCTACGGGCGGCAGATCGACTCGTTCGAAACGACGGTGCCGTTCGCGGGCGTCGAGGGCGGTCCGGTGAAGGCCGTGTTCATCCGCGCCCCGCGCTTCGCCGATCTCGGCTCCGGCGTGCGGGTGCTCAGCGCGGCCGACGACGGCGAGCCGCTGGCCGTGCGCGAGGGCCGCGCGCTGGCCGTGGCGTTCCACCCCGAGCTCACCGACGACGTGCGCGTGCACGCCTATTTCCTTGGAAGCGTGGTCGGCGCGTGACGTTTCGCTTCGGGGAAGTCTGCTACAATGAGGTTCGTTGGCGGACCCGGCGAGGCGAAGGAGCGTGAGGCGCATGAGTCAGACCATTACCTGCCCGGCATGCGGCGCGTCCGATCTGGACGTGTGCTGCTACGACTCCATGATGGTCGTGCGCGCCGATCTCGCCATGTTCACGCTGCGCTGCTCGTCGTGCGGGGCCAAGGTGTCCAGCATGCAGTCCATACCCTCGCAACTGCGCGAGGAGGTGCGGTTCGCCGCCATAGAGGTGGGCGCCGGCATGGGACGGGATCGTTGATGCCCGGGAGCGTATAATCCAACGAGAACGAAACGAACGTGCCGCCGATTGGGCGGCACGTGCTTGTTTGCGAAAGGGAAACGATGCTCAACGACCTTTACTGGAACATTGACCCCATCCTGTTCAGCCTCGGGCCCATCACCGTGCGATGGTACGGCGTGGCCTACGTGCTGGGCTTCGTGTGCGCGGCGGTGCTCATCTGGCGTCTGGCGAAGCGCTGGCGCATCCGCGTGGACGCCGACGCGCTGCTCACCATCATGTTCTGCGTCGTCATCGGCGTCATCGTGGGCGGCCGTTTGGGCTACGTGCTGTTCTACGGCAACGGCTGGGAGTATTACCTCCACGATCCGCTGGAGATCATCGCGTTCAACCACGGCGGCATGAGCTTCCACGGCGGGCTGGTGGGCGCGCTGCTCTCCGGCATCGCGGCGGCGAAGCTCACGGGTATTCCGTACCTCACGCTGGCCGACCTGGGCTGCGTGGCGGCTCCCATCGGCCTGTTCTTCGGGCGCTTGGCGAACTTCGTGAACGGCGAGCTGTGGGGCGGTCCCACCGACCTGCCGTGGGGCGTGGTGTTCGGCGGGGCGGCGGGCACCATGCCCCGGCATCCCTCCCAGCTCTACGAGGCCCTGCTGGAGGGCGTGCTCATCTTCATCGTGCTGTTCCTGCTGTCGCGTAAGCGCCCGCCGCGTCCGCGCGGCACGTTTCTGGGCGTGTTCCTCATCCTGTACGGTTGTTGTCGTTTCGGCATCGAATTCGTGCGCCAGCCCGACGTGCAGCTAGGATATCTGTGGGGCGGTTGGCTGACCATGGGCCAGCTTCTGTCCGTCCCGCTCGTGCTCGTGGGCGTCGGGGTGCTCGTTTATGCGCTTCGGATGAAAAAACCGCAAGCGGGTCTTCCCGAATTGACACAGGCAGAGTAACATATAAGCCGTACTATCAAGAAGACGAACCTGAAACCCGAACGGCGAGCAGGGCGCGCAAGCGCAGGCCCACCGCCAGGGACGACCTCGAAGGGGGAACCATGGAACTCAAATTCTACAAGTGCCAGCATTGCGGGAACATCGCCGTCAAGCCGTTCGACTCCGGCGTGCCGCTGGTGTGCTGCGGCGAGCAGATGGAGGAGCTCGTCGCCAACACGACCGACGCCGCCGTCGAGAAGCACGTGCCCGACGTGAAGGTGGACGGCTCGAACGTCCACGTGCAGGTGGGCAGCACGCTGCATCCCATGACGCCGGAGCATTACATCACGTTCATCTGCCTGCAGACGAAGAACGGCTACCAGTTCGTGCAGCTCACCCCCGAGGACGCCCCCGTGGCCGACTTCGCCGTGGCCGAAGGCGACGCGCCGGTGAAGGTGTACGAGTACTGCAACATCCACGGTCTGTGGGTTGCCGAGGTCTAAGCTTCCAGGTTGAACCGTATCGAGCGCCCGCCCCGCAATCGCGCGGGGCGGGCGCTCGCGTATTCCCTTTGTGGAACTCCGCTTCCGATTCACGCACCTTCGAGCGCGCGGGGCGGGTTCACGGTATGATGCAACGGATAGGGCCCGATGGGGCACGGTTTCGAGGCGAGGGTGGGAGAGGCATGGCGAAGCGCACGAAGATCGTTTGCACGCTGGGGCCCGCGGTTGACGGCGAGCCGGCGCTGCGGGCCCTGCTGGAGGCCGGCATGGACGTCGCGCGTCTGAACTTCTCGCACGGCTCGCACGACGAGCACCGGCAGCGCATCGAGCGCTTGCGGGCGGTGTGCGGCGAGGCCGACTCGCCCTGCGCCGTGCTGCTGGACACGCGCGGCCCGGAGATACGCACGGGCCGTTTGGCCGGCGGCGCGCCGGTGCAGCTTTCCGTCGGCGACGAGATCGTGCTCACCGAGCGCGAGGTGGAGGGCACGGCCCGCCTGGTCACGCAGACCTGTCGCGGGCTCTCCCAGGTCGTTGCGCCCGGCGCCGCCATATTGGTCGACGACGGGCTCATCGAGCTTCGGGTGGAGGGCACGGACGGCGGCGACATCCGCTGCAGCGTGCGCAACTCCGGTCTTCTGGGCGAGCGCAAATCCGTCAACGTGCCCGGCACGGCGGCGCCGCTGCCGGCCATGACGGAGCAGGATCGCGCCGACCTGCTGTTCGGCATCGAGCAGGACGTCGACTTCGTGGCCGCCTCGTTCGTGCGCGACGCCGACGGCGTGCGCGAGATCCGCCGCTTTTTGGACGAGCACGGCGGGCAGGGCATCATGCTCATCGCGAAGATCGAGTGCTCGGAGGCCGTGGACAACTTCGGCGACATACTCGAAGCGGCCGACGGCATCATGGTGGCGCGCGGGGATCTGGGCGTGGAGGTGTCCGCCTACCGCGTGCCCCATATACAGAAGGAGATCATCCGCGCGTGCAAGCGCGCGTCCAAGCCGGTCATCACGGCCACGCAGATGCTGGAGTCCATGGTGCGCAACCCGCGTCCCACGCGCGCCGAGGTGGGCGACGTGGCGAACGCCGTGTACGACGGCACCGACGCGGTCATGCTGTCGGGCGAGACGGCGGCGGGGCTCTACCCGGTGGAGGCCGTGCGCATGATGGCGCTGGTGGCCGAGGCGAGCGAGCCCTACCTGTACGACGAGGCCGCCCCCGACCGCAGCCGCGACCACGCGCCGCGCGTGGCCCTGGCCGTGGGGGTGGCCGCCGTGCAGACCGCCGAGACGCTGGACGCCGCGTGCATCGTGGCGCCCACGATGTCGGGCCGCACGGCGCGCCTCATGTCGAACCTGCGCCCGCGCGTGCCCATCTACGCGGTCACGCCGTTTCCGCGCGTCATGCGCCAGCAGCAGCTCAACTGGGGCGTGACGCCCATGCTGGGCGACGTGCAGGGCGACATGCAGCGCGTGATAGACCACGCCCGCGCCACCGTGCTGCGCTGCGGCTTGGTGGAGCCGGGCGACGTGGCGGTGTTCACGGCGGGCGACCGCGGCACGAGCCCGCTGGAGGACGTGGGAAGCGGGCGGGCCGACGTCGCCGCGACGAACGCCATGTACGTGGTGCAGATACGGGAAGACTAGGTCGCAGGCCCGCGGCGGATCGACGCAGCGGGCGACGGACGGAGGGGCCGCCCGAGCGGCCGGACAAGGAGCAGACATGGGTTTCTTCGACAACGCGCAGGAAGTGATCGACCGGGGCGTCTCGGTGGCGAAGGGCGCCGTCTCGGGCGTGGCCGTGGAGCAGCAGGGCTTCGTGAAGGGCTTCGTGCGCCTGTGCAACGACGGTTGGGAGCAGGGCTGGCACGAGCGCAACGGAGGCAACGCGTCGTATCGCCTCACGCCGGAGGACGTGGCGTCGTGCCGCTCGTTTCTCTACGACACGCCCAGCTCGTGGGTGCCGCTCGGCCTGGCCGCGCCCGGCATGTGCCGCGCGTTCTTCCTGGTGACGCGCGCCGGCGCGTTCATGCGCAACGTGGCGCTGGATCCGGACGCCGCGCTCGGCATCGTGGAGCTGAACGACGAGGGCGACGCCTGGCGCATCGTATGGGGCTTCAAGAACGGGGGCATGCCCACGAGCGAGCTGGCCAGCCACGTGCTCATCCACGAGCGCCGCGCCGCCGCCACGGAAGGCGCCTGCCGCGTGCTGTACCACGCCCACCCGGTGAACGTGGTGGCGCTGTCGGCCGTGATGCCGCTCGACGCGCGCACGTTCACGCGGGCGCTCTGGAAGGCCATGACCGAATGCGTGATCGCGTGTCCCGAGGGCGTGGGCGTGGTGGAGTGGATGGTGCCGGGCGGCACGGACATCGCGCGCGCCACCGCCGAGCTCATGGACCGGTACCCGGCCTGCGTGTGGGCCCAGCACGGCCTGTTCTGCTCGGGGGCGGACTTCGACGCCACGTTCGGCCTCATGCACGCCGTGGAGAAGGCCGCGGCCGTGTATGCGCAGGCGCGCCTGCTCAACGGCGGCCGCCACGACTTCCCGAACACGATCCCCGACGCCGGCCTGCGCGCCATAGCCGAAACGTACCACCTACCCATTAACGAGGCGTTCTTGTAGGAAGCGATGGAGGTGGGTTCGCTGAATGGGACCCGCCTTCGGCTAAGCTCGGTTATCGCGGCTTGAACCTCTTTTGCGAGGCCCCCAGCGTTCCAAATGTACCCTACGGAGCTCGGGCGAGAGCAGCTCAGAAGGGTCGATGTCCAGATACACGCAGAGTTTCATCGCTTCATCTGCGTACATTGAGCGCTGCCCCCTCAACATGGTTCCCAACGTGACTGGGTCGATCTCCATCCTACGGGCAAGCTCCGCTTTCGACATACCGAGAAGCACTCGCTTCGATTCGACGGTGGTCAGGATATGCCGATAAATCTCATTCACTGCGTTCTCCAATGGAGCGCTTCAGGGTCGCTGTAATCTTTGCGGCGAGATCATTGATTGCAAGTGTAGACATGTACGCAGCGATTGTGCTTAAAGCGATGGATATGCTTTCCGAATGCGAAGGAATCCTTTGCGAACACGATAGTTTGCTTTTTGCGCAGTGCCGAAGCGCAGTCTTTCGATAGAGCTTTGGTAGAATGGTGCTATTGGTGGGCATATGCTTCCGTTCCTTTCTGTGTGTAGCGCGCTCGCTGTATCGAGCTGTCGCTTGTAGAAGGGCGTGTTTTTCTCGCGAGGAAGCGTTTTCGATGGGGGTATTTATGGGGATCGAGATTGATAGGATCAAAGACATGGCTGAGGAGTGCGCTGAAAAGGCGTCAAGCGGAGCTGCCGATGTCGGTGCGGTAGTGGCTGATCAGGCGAAAAAGGGTTTTCGGTTTGTGCGGAAGGCCGTGCAGGATGCGAACTACGAGATGCGCTTGAGGCGCTACAACCCGCTGTTCCTTGATGATCTTCAAGTTGAAGGTTATGCTTTTCCGCAGATGATCGTTATCGAGGATGGCGACGAGCGTAAGGACATAGATGTGTGCGAAGGCGCTATCGGCTGGTCGAGTGATGAGGCGGAGCTCAACATAGTGCATTTGTACAGCCGGTTTGCCGAATCGGTCGGTGTCACATTCTATCCGTCTCCGAAGATGGACTCAGTGTATTTGGTCGATCCCAATGATCCTAATCGTTACATAGACCTCGGTCTTTACTTCCAAACCATTGAAGACGAAAAGATTGCCGAGCTGATCGAGGTGGGACGTTGTCTTGGCGCGAAGAAATGCAAAGTGGAGACGTATGAAGTTGAAAAACAGGTCTCTCTCAAAAAGGGAAAGGTGGGGATCGGGCGCGGAGCGGCAGGAGCGGATGTGGATGCTTCATCTGCTCAAGCCCGTAGAAAAGAATGCAAAACGTTATCCGTTCAAGAATTTGCCGGATCGGATACGCCGCAGCGCCCCATTCTTAGATTATTCAAAGACGATGTGACGATAAAAAATTTGGTAGAAAGCTTCTGTGGCGAGAACAATGCAAACAAACCTAAATCTCTGCATAGAGAGGTCGAGCATTCGTCTGCTAACACAATGTCAAGCGCGATGGCCGGGAAGGTCGAAACGGCATTGAAGAAGATTGGTGCAGAGTTCAACTTTTCATTCGAAGGGGAGGTTAAGAAGGAGTCGCGTCAAACGCTGGCGCTTGATATGGAGTTTTAGAGATGACGAGAGCTCCGGCGGGCTCATTCTTCGGATGTCTCAAGCCGATCTGCCGCTTTTATCGCCGCCACGCCGACCGTGCTGAGAATTCCTGAGGAATTACGTGCGTTCGTGCGGTGCCTGTGCTATAGTACAAAGGCTTGTCTTCGCCTTGGTCGGAAACCAAGGCCTGTAAAGGAGAACCAAATGAAACAGGGAATTCATCCGGAATACGTCGAGTGCACGGTGAAGTGCAGCTGCGGCAACACGTTCACCACCATGTCGACGAAGCCCGAGCTGAAGATCGACATCTGTAACGTGTGCCACCCGTTCTACACCGGCCAGCAGCGCTTCGTGGACACCGGCGGACGCGTGCAGCGCTTCGCCGACAAGTTCGGCTCCGCCAAGGAGACCGTGGCCGAGCGCGAGGCCGCGAAGAAGGCCGCCAAGGCCGCAGCCGTCGCCGAGGCCGAGGCCAAGAAGAAGGCCGAGCGCGAGGCGAAGGCCGCCGAGAAGGCCAAGCGCGCCGAGGAGTTCGCCAAGAAGGCCGAGCGCGACGCCGCCAAGGCCGCCGAGGCCGAGGCTGCCGCTCCTGCCGAAGTGGCCGCCGTCGAGGCAACGGCCGAGGAAGTCGCCGCCGTGGACGCCCTCGTGGAGGCTCCCGCCGAGGAGAACGCCGCCGAGTAGCCAGTCGGCACGAGCACCGAGATTCCTGCGAGCGCCCCGACTTCGGTCGGGGCGCTCGTGCGTTTCGGAGGGGGGCTGGCTGCCGGTTGGACGCCGGAGCGTTGGACTCCGGCATTCTGCAGGGGGCTGTATCGAGAGTCGCCAAAACGCTCGTTCATGTTGACCATTCCGTAGGGCAAGGGCTCTGCCCTTGCCGTCCACCTGCGGAAACGTTGCTTGTCGAGCGGCAAGGGCAGAGCCCTTGTCCTACGGATTCGCACGGACGCCACGTGCGAATCACGACCTTCCTTCCGCAAAAAACGCCCGGCCGAGGCCGGGCGTTTTTGGAAGCGACGTTCGGGCGTGCGCTTAGCGGGGCAGCGCCGTGGACATCAGCTTGTCGTAGTCGGCCTGCGACAGGTCGTAGTTGTAGAACGTCTTGTAGTAGCTCGTCACCACGTCCTGCATGTCGTTGTCGAACTTGTCGGGGTAGCACAGGCGCGAGAACCACTGCAGGCCCATGATCTGGTTCACGGTCGGCGGGTTGTTCAGCCAGCACCACGGCTCGCTGGGAACCTCGTAGTAGTTCTTCGACTCGATGGCGGAGATGCCGGCCCATGCCGCGTCGTCGCCCACCGTGCTGTAGATGCTCTTCGTGCCGAACACGATGAGGTCGGGGTTCCACACGGCTATCTGCTCGAGGCTGATCTCGTTGCCCGCGCCGCTGCCGGAGGCCTTCTCGAGCTGCACGACGTTGTTGGCGCACATATCGATGACGGTGCCCTGGTAGGACGTCTTGGCGATGGCGTTCAGGCCGGAGTCGCCCATGAGGTACGCCACGTTCACGCGCTCGCTCTCGGGGATGGCGGCCATGGCGGTCTTAACCTCGTCGTAGGCGTTCTTGCAGTAGTCGCCCAGCTCCTTGCCGCGGTCCTCCATGCCCAGCAGGTCGCCGAGCATCTCGTAGGACTTGTCGTAGCCGTCGAGCGGCGTCTCGATGAACACCACGGGAATGCCCAGCTGGGACTGCAGGTTGTCCAAGTCCTCCTTCAGGCCGTCCTTGTACTCGCCGGTGTCGATGACCACCTGCGGGCCGGCGGCGGCCACGGACTCCTTGTTCATGTCGCCCTTGGCGCCGAACGCCGCGCCGGTTATCGGCAGGTCGGCCAACTTGCTGTCGAAGTACTTCAGCTGGTCGGTGGAGAGCTCTTGGGACAATGAGACCAGCTTGTCGGGGGCCATGGTCAGCAGCACCTGCATGGCGGTGTGGCCCGACGGGGCGATCTTGTCGATCTGCGCAGGCACTTCGACCTCGCGTCCGGCCGAGTCGGTGAACGTACGCGTGGCCGCTTGGTCCGTCTGGGTTTGCTCGGGGGCCTTCGACTCTTCCTTCTGGTCGCCTCCCGAGCATCCGGCGAGCGCGGCTAGGCCGCAGCACAGCACGGCGGCGCAGGCCACCGTGGCGATCCGCTTGCGCCAGACCCCTGTTCTCGTGGTTTTCATGTTTCCCTTCCCTTCTGTCTTGCCGTTATTGGTTATGCGATCTCTTGCACGGGCACGCATACGCGCACCTTGTCGCCGTAAAGGGAGTTGACCTCGACGTTCACGCCGTAGATGGTGCTTACCAGCTCGTTGGTGATGACGTCTTTGGGGTCGCCGAACGCGTGCACGCGCCCCTGGTGCAGCACGAGGGTCTTGTCGGAGTAGAGGAATGCCTGGTCGGGCTGGTGGGTGGACTGCACGATGCTCAGCCCCTCCTTCGCCAGCTGGCGCACGCACGACAGCACGCGCACCGTGTTGCCGTAGTCGAGCGCGCTCGTGGGCTCGTCCATGATGATGGTCTTGGCGTCTTGCGCCAGCGCCCGCGCCACCAGCACCAGCTGCTGCTCGCCGCCGGATATCTGGGTGTAGGTGCGCTTCGCCAAGTGCGCGATGCCTATGCGCTCGAGCGCCTCGTAGGCCTTGCGCTTGTGGCGCGGGCCGGGTGAGCGCAGCATCCCCAGGTCGGTTGCGGTGCTCATGAGCACCACGTCGAGCACCTCGTAGTCGTACACCGGGGCGTGCGACTGGGGGATGTAGGATATCTCGCGCGAGCGCTCGCGCACGCTCAGATCCTTCACGTTCTTGCCGTTCACCAGGATGGTGCCCGTGAAATCGCTGTTCAGGCACAGTATGCAGCGGAACAGCGTGGACTTGCCCACGCCGTTGGGGCCCAGAACGTTCACGAGCGTCGCGTCCGGGATGGAGATGCTGACGTCGTGGAGGATCTCGCGTTTGCCGTACGAGAAGCCCAGGTTGCTGATTTCGATGCTCATTGCTGCTTCTTCCTCGTGATGAGGTACAGGAAGAACGGTGCGCCCACGAAGGCGGTGAGGATGCCCACGGGGATCTCCGCCGTGGTGGCCAGCCGCGAGATGTTGTCGACGATGAGCAGGAAGCTGGCGCCCATGAGCATGCTGGCGGGCATGAGCTTGCGGTAGTTGGCCCCCACGACCATGCGGCACAGATGGGGGATGATGAGGCCCACCCAGCCGATCATGCCCGACACCGACACGCTGGCCGCCGTGACCAGCGTGGCCGCCAGGATGACCACCAGGCGGAGCCTGCGCGCGTCGATGCCCATGGTGGCCGCCTCATCGTCGCCCATGGTGAGGATGTTGATGCGCCAGCGCAGGGCGAACAGCACGGCCAGCCCGATGGCCATGGGCACCGAGGTCATGAGGAGGTTCGTGTCGAGCTTGGCGCCGGTCAGGCTGCCCATGAGCCAGTACGTGATGGCGGGCAGGTCGTCGGTGGGGTCGGCCACGAGCTTCGTGAACGAGACGCCGGCTTGGAACAACATGCTTATCATGACGCCGGCAAGCACGGTGACGAGCACGCGGTTGCCCTTGGCCCGGCCGCTGACCAGCAGCACCAGCAGCACGGCGACGAGCGAGAAGCCGAACGCCGACAGGGACACGGCGAACGCCCCGCTGCCCGCGAGGATGGCGACGGCGGCGCCGAACGCGGCGCCTTGCGAGGCGCCCAGGATGTCGGGCGAGGCGAGCGGGTTCTGGAACGTGCCCTGGAACGCAGCGCCGGCCGCGGACAGGCAGCAGCCCACCATGAGCGCTAGCATGATGCGCGGCAGGCGCACGTTGAAGAAGAGGGTCTCCTGCTGGGCGGTCCAGGTCTGGTCGAGGGGGAACACCTTGCCGAGCAGCATGCGCACGGCCTCGTCGGGGGCGATGGGGTAGCGCCCGAGCATGAGCGACACGCCCACGGCCACCACCATGAACACCGCGAGGCCGATGATGATGTAGTTCGCCCGGCGCTCGACGGCGCTGGGGGCGAGGCACGCGCAATCCCGGTCGTCCCGCTTCTTACGATGGCTCCCTGGTTCCGCCGCGCGACGGGGTACCCCGTCGGCGCCTCCGACGCTTGACGCGTCGGAGGCGCCCTCCTCCCCAATCAAGGTCTGTTCAAGAGCCTCGATCGTCCTCGCCCCCTATAGTCTGTAAACAGAATAATGCTTCAACAAATATATCCTATAAACGGAATATTATCAATTGGGAATATAAAAAAGAAGGCGGTTATGGAATCGGTTGAAGCTGGTAGGGGCCTATACCAAACGTCTAGGGTGCCATCGTCCCTCTTCTTTTCTATAGTTGAATAAGGATACTTAACGACGGGACCTCGACAGGCGAAACGCGATCGAGGGCCAGCGGATGGGGGCTTGCGTGGGCGAGGCGAGGGAGTTGGACGGCGGATTCGCGGAAACGGCCGATACGGAGCGGTCGCGCGTCGGCCGCGTCCTCTTCGCGCGGAGGCGACGCGCGGACCCGCCGGCCTCTTCTTCCGCGGAAGCGACGGCTGCGACCCCCGCTTCGGTGCCGACTGCGGTTCCCGCTTCGCCCGAGCAGGCGAAGGCCGGGCTCCTGCAGGATCTGGACGCGTCCGACGAGCGTGCGGAGGAGGCTCTGAACAAGAAGGTCCCCCTGTGGATCAAGGCGGCCATCGCGGCCTCGCTCGTGGGCATTATGGTGCTGTCGTTCGCGTTCGGGCGCTATCCCATCAACCCGGTCGAACTGATGCAGACGCTTGCCGGCCTGCTCAACAACTGGCTGGCCGGCGTGATGCAGGGCGCGTTCGGCGTGTCCGTTCCCCTGGTGGACGTGGATCCGAAGATGGCCACGGCGCTGGTGAACATACGCCTGCCGCGCATCTTGGTGGTGGTGATGGTGGGCGCGGCGCTGGCCGTTGCGGGCGCCAGCTACCAGGGCATGTTCAAGAACCCCCTCGTGTCGCCCGACTTGCTGGGTGCCTCGGCCGGCGCGAGCTTCGGCGCGTGCCTGGCGCTGCTCTTGGACCTGTCGAACCTCTACGTGCAGCTGTTCGCGTTCGTTGGCGCCATGGTGGCCGTGGGGGGAGCCGTGTGGATGAACAGGATGGTGAACAAGTACGACGCCATACTGGGCCTCGTGCTGGGCGGCATGCTGGTTTCCACGCTGTTCCAGTCGTGCACGTCGCTCGTGAAGTTCATGGCCGATGCGAACGACAAGCTGCCCGCCATAACGTTCTGGCTCATGGGGAGCTTCTCCCGCATCGACCAGGCCGATTTCTGGATGATCCTGCTGCCCATGGTGCTGGGCTTCGCCATGCTGCTGTTGGAGCGCTGGAAGCTCAACGTGCTGTCGTTCGGCGAAGAGGAGGCGAAGAGCTTAGGGATCAACACGAAGCGCGTGCGGCTCATCGTGATATTCGCGTCCACGCTCATCGTGGCGTGCTCGGTGGCCGTGTCGGGCATCGTGGGCTGGGTGGGTCTGGTCATCCCGCACTTGGCACGCGCCATCGTGGGGCCGAACTACAAAGTGCTCCTGCCCGCGTCCATGTTCATAGGGGCCGGCTATCTGCTGCTGGTGGACGACATCGCGCGCCTCGTGTCGTCCACGGAGATACCCATCGGCATCCTCACGGCCATACTGGGCGTGCCGTTCTTCATATTCATCTTCAAGCACAACATGAAAGGGTGGTAGCGTGGCGCGCGAGGCGATGGAGGAGGCGGGTTCGACGGCCGACGCGCCCGCATGGCGCGTCCACAAGTCGGGGGAGTCGCTGCTCAGGGTGCGCGACCTGCACTGCGGCTACGGCAAGAAGGAGATCGTGCACGGCGTGTCGTTCGACGTGGCGCGCGGCGACTTCGTGTGCGTCATCGGCGCGAACGGCTGCGGCAAGACCACGCTGCTGAAGAACATCCTGGGTCTTATCAAGCCGCTGGCGGGCGAGGTGACCATGGAGGGCAAGAGCGTGCTGCACCTTGCCGATCGCGAGCGCGCGCAGATGTTCGCCTACATCCCGCAGGCGCACACGCCGCCGTTCCCGTTCAGCGTGGCCGACGTGGTGCTCATGGGGCGCACGCCCTACGTGGGGCGCATGTCGCGCACCACGCCGGAGGATCGGCGCATCGCGTGGAGGGCCATGTGCCTCTTGGGCATCGACCATTTGGCCGAGCGCACGTACACGAAGCTCTCGGGCGGCCAGCAGCAGCTCATCTTGGTGGCGCGGGCGCTCACGCAGCAGCCCGACCTCATCATCATGGACGAGCCTACGGCGAGCCTGGACTTCGGCAACCAGCAGATCGTGCTGTCGCGCATGAAGGATCTGGCGAAGACGGGCGTGAGCGTGCTCATGGTCACGCACGACCCCTACCACGCGTTCTACTGCGCCGACCGCGTCATCGTGATGAAGGACGGCCTCATCGGCGCCGAGGGCGCGCCCCACGACGTTATGACTCGCGAGGAGCTGGAGGACATCTACCGCACCCAGCTCAACGTCATCGACGTGGAGCTTTCCACCGGCGCCCGCACCACCGTGTGCGTGCCGCTGTAGCGGGTCGGACGCCCTGCCCCGGCACGTGCAGGGCGACCCGGGGCGGGGCCGATCCTGCAGGGAGGGGCGCTACCCCTCCATCCCCAAGATCCGCTCGGCTTGGGCGCGGCTGATGTCGCGCCAGTAGCAGGTGGAGCAGAAGTCGCGCACGACCTCCACCATGGCCACGTCGTAGTAGCCGGGGTAGAACAGGTTCGCCAACCACTGGATGCCCAGGAAGCGGTTCACGCCGGGCGGGCGGTCGCAGAAGGGGAAGGGCACGTGCGGCATGGCGTACACGCGGCCGTTCTTCACGGCGGAGACGTCCTGCCAGGCCGACGAGGCGCGGATGAGCTGGTCGGCGCCGCCCCTGCTCTGCCAGTCCCACGCGACGATGACCTCCGGGTCCCACTCCGCGACCTGCTCCACGGTCACGTCGGCCATGTCGTTGCGCCCCAAAGGCAGCGGCGCGTCGGCGGCCACGTTCGCGCCGCCCGCCACCTGGAAGGCCAGCGAATGCTGCGAGGCGTTCGGCTCGGTTTGCAGGCCCTCGGGCCCTTCGGCGAAGTAGTAGCGCACGCGCTGCGACTTCGGCACGCCGGACACCGCCTGCGTGACGTCGCGGTAGATGCGCTCGCAATACGCCGCCAGCTCCTCGGCGCGCTCTGGGCGCCCCAGCGCGTCGCCCAGCAATCGGTACGTGTCGCCAATGCGGTCGAACGAGCCGTCGATCAGGAACACGGGTATGCCCGTCTGGTCCTGCAACGCCAGCGCGTCGGCCACGTTCACGTCGGTGAGGTCGGTGCCCGAAATGGAGAAGATGAGCTGCACGTCCTGATAGCGCAGCATGTCCTTGTCTATGACGCTTCCTTGGGAGAGCGAGCCCATAAAGGCGAGATCGCCGGTTCCCACGGGCAGAAGCTCCAGTTGCTCGTTGGTGAACGAGATGGCGGTTCCCGCCAGCAGGTCGGGTGCCATGGTGAAGCAGAACACCTGCGCCAGACCGGAGGTGAAGTACACGTTTGAGAGCGCGGAGGGCGTGGGTATGGTCACGTCGCGTCCCGTGTCGTCGGCCAGCACGCGCTTGCCGGTGAAGAACTCGTCGAGCGCCGCGCAACCGGACACGAGCCCGCCCGCCGCGCCGGCCGCCAGGGCGAGCGCGGCGCCCTGCACGAACCTGCGACGCGTGAGAGGGGAGCGGTGTTCACTCGGCATGCGGCGTTTCCTTTCCCTCGTCCACGATTGCTTCCTCGCTGCGTTTCGCCAGCTGGACGAGCTCTGATTTGGATTGGATGCCGATTTTGCGATAGGCGTTCCCCAAGTGGAACTTCACGGTGGCGATGGATATACCCAGCTTTTCGGAGGCAGCCGCAGCGGTGAAGCCGTCCAGCACGAGCAGCGACACCTGCAGCTCGCGGGGCGACAGCTGGTAGGGGGCGAGCACGTCCTCGTGCGTCTTCTCGATGATCTGGCGGGCCGAGGCGGCGTCGAGTTGCGGTTCGGGCTCGGGAGCCTTTCGCGTTTCGTCGGCAGACGCCGTGCCGTCGACCGGCGCCTGAACCTCCGGGCTCGCGCCGCCTCTCGCCGCCTCTGCGACCCCCACTGACTCGCTTGCGCGACCCGGCCCGCGCACGAACAGCAGGAAGAAGGCAGCGGCCAGCACGGCGGTGCATGCCGCCGAAAGGGGAGCGAGCGTCTGCAGATCGTAGCCGAGAAGGCGTTTCGCGAACACGCCCAGGTCGTAGCCCCAGAAGAGCCCCGTGCCCAGCATGCCCAGCGCGAACGCGGGCAGGAAGGGCAGCCGGTATTCCCGAACGAGGCCGCAGAACAGCACGAGCGCCACAGCGAAATAGCAGTCGCGGGGGGGCGCCCCCCCGCCCCGCCCCCCGAAAAAGTGCTGGCGGGCGGGTCACCCCCCACCCCCCCCGCGACTACGGACACCGCCGGGTCGTTCACGGTGAGGGCCGAAAGGCCCAGCACCGTGAGCAGCAGGCTGAACAGCAACAGCACGTTCGCGTGGGACAGCGTGAGCACCGGCTTTCGCAGCAGGTACCACCCTGCGCAGACGGCCGCTGCCAGAACGATGGCCGAACGCAAGCTGGCCGTGAGGTTCCAATCCACGTAGTGGGGCAGATAGGTGAACCCGCTCACGAACGATGCGATGAACGAGGCCAGACAGAGGATGACGGCGTAAGAAAGGGGCACGGATGCGCGCGTGGCCTTTGATCGACTTTCGCGGACCGGCTCGATCGCCGCGTCTTCCGGAGGCGTGAAAGCCGCGTCCGAGCCCTCTGTCCGCAGGGTGTCGCTCGCATGGGGGGTCGTCGGCCGGCCCAGCAAGCTGGAAGCCGCTGGCAGCAAAGCCAAAGCCCCCAGCATGAAGTCCGAAAACGCATGGGCGTTGCCCAGCAACGAAACGGCGGTGCCTAAACCCACAACGAGGAAATGCAGGGCGGCGGTGGCTGCAAGAGCCCCGAGCGCGCAGGCGAACAGCTTGTCCAGCGGCTGCGTCGTCAACAGCCGTCCCCAATGCAACAGCAGGCCGATGCAGGCGGCCATCTCCGCTGCAAAGCAGGCGAACCTCGCATTCGTCCCCGGTTGGGCCAAAAAGGCCAATCCCGAGACGGTGCCCACGACGGCGCACAGGACAAGCAGTATCCGCTCGCCTCGGCCTGCACGCACCGCGTCGGCAGCGGCCAGCACGACGAACAGCGCGACGAAAACACAGCCGAGGGCGAGCGCGTGGGAGTGCATGACCGTCGAATTCGTCATGACGGTGCGTGGCAGCAACACGAGCCAAGCTGCGAACAACGAGAATCCGCACCAGCGGCGCAGCTCTTCGTTCGATATGTCGCGCAGGCGCAGGGGCACGGTTCCCGCTTTCGTGGTCGATCCTTTTCGATATTCTTTCTTTAGAATACTCTCATAATAATACAATGCTGATCGGCTTACGTTGCGAATTGAATAGAATGTTGTTCGGTGCCCTATCGGCTCTTTGGCCGGTGTTTCTCGACGCGGCTGCAGCAACTCCCGTGGTTGCGGCCGCGCCGTAAAAGCACCAATACCATGTTAAAGGTTTGCCACCTTCTCGTAACCTAAACCAAAGGTCTAGGTTCTCATTTGTTCTTGTAAAACTATAATAAAGTTTGCAAGTTATACTAAAAAACGAATAATTCATTATCGAGGTAAATTAAGAAAGGAAGGGCATGCGGGGCAAAAACGCGAAACGGGCGGACAACGCGAACTGCGCGGCCGCCGCCTTCGGGCGGCGGTTTTCGACGTTCGAGGACTCCCGTTCCGAAGACGGCAGGCAAACGCGCCCTGTTTCGAAATATACGTACGGGGGAGAGGGTGCCTCGATGAGAGCTCCTTCGAGCCGCCCCCGCAAGCGCCCTCTCTTGCACGCCCGCACCGCCCTCGCGTTGAGTGCCGTCTGCCATCGTGTGCTGGCGGTGTTCACGGCGGTCGTGTTGTGCGTTTCGCTGGGCATCCCTTCCATTGCCGTGACCGATGCGGGCCTTTCTCTGGGTGCCTCGCACCAGGCGGCCTTCGCCGCTGACGGTGACGGGGGAGCCACCGGGGGCGGTGAAGGCGACACGACCGACCCGCCGGTCGATCCGCCGGTTGAGCCGACGTACGTCAACGTGCCGTATGTGATGGGCGCCGCGGTTCCCACCGCGCGTTCTCAGATCGAAGCCCTTGGGCTTTCCGTCGCTGTCAACGGCCCGGAAACCAGCACTTCAGTTGTTACGAGTCAGGATCCTGCGGCGTCAACGTCGGTGGTGCCTGGAAGCACGGTCACCTTAACAAGCGAGGAGCGGCAGGCGGAGACGCCCACATTGACGGATCTGATCGTTGGATACTACGATGCAGAAGCAGACAGCCCTGTTTGGTATCCCGATGTCGCGCAGGGGCAGGTTCCGACGGTGAAGCAAAAAGGCGGCAAGATTCAGCTGCTTGCATCGGTCACATGGAGCACGGGAAAGACGGAGCCGGCGGCGTCGCAGAGCGTACCTTTGCTCTGGACTTCGGGCGATACGAGCATCGCGACCGTCGACCCCACCGGCATGCTGACGGCTCTTGCGGACGGAATCGTCACCATTACGTGCACCTCGCAGAAATACGGAGAAGTGGTTGGACGAATCGACGTCAAGATCGTCGGACAGGATGGCGCCTATGTGACCGAAGTTGCCGTTACCAAAGCGGACGGCACGCCATACAGAGACGAGCGTGTCATGTTCAAAGAAACGCTCGACGGCACCGAAGGCGCCGATCTGTACGCTACGGTCTACTATAGCGACGGCACGGAGAGGCATACTTGGGAGGGCGATCGGATAGACAACCTTGTTTGGTCGGTCACCGATTCGGAGATATGCTACATCAATCCCGACACCGGCAGGATAAAGCCTAAAGACGACGGCTCCGTGCGCGCGGTAGCGACGGTGTCGGGAGGTATGGACGGAGGCGTTTCCGGGTACGTGTACGTCGTCATCGACACGGGTCGATACAACGCTGAGAACTGGCCGTCCAATTCGCTCGAGGTGGAGATAACCTATGAAGAGGATATCGCGAACGGCATCGACACGCCAGCTAAGACCAAGGTCTACGACGTCGGGTCCTTCGCGGCACTAGGAACCGCGCAGGCCGCATATACGGTGGTGACGAACAACGGCCATTACGCGACGCTGTCCGCCGAGGGCGTGCCGCTCTCAAGGTTTCTCGCCGATCTCGAGCTCGTTGCGGGCGAGGTTTCGTATTTTCAATTCTTCGCGAACGACAACAAGGGCGGTGGCGGCGGCAGCAAGATTTCCGCCGATTATCTGTTCAACCGCCCAAGCTATTACTTTCCGAATATGGACATCGGCGTTGAGAACGGAAGGATCGCCGCAGAGCCGATGCTGGCCTTGCGCGACAGCTGGCGCCCCGATACGCCGGAGAAGGACTTCGGCGGTATGGGCGAAGGGCGTCGGTTTCGCTTGGTGCTCGGCTCTTCGAGCTTGACAGACTCCGCGGGTGAGAAAACGGTCAAATTCATCAATACCGTCAAAATCGTCATGCAGGGAGCCGCGCCGATACGGGAAGAGAATCCCGGGAACGAGACGACGAATCCTGCCGGTCCGAGCAGCGAGGGCACCGGGATCGTTGGAACGGGACCGGGATCCGATACCGGTTCCTCTGACGCGTCCGGCACCCAGACGGTGCTCGGTCTGTCCAATCAGGCGGAGACCAACGCCGACAGCTCCCAAGGGGCCGATTCGGGTGCGGGTGGGGGAGACGGGAGCGGTAAGCGTTGGCAGGTATTCGAGATGATGAGCAAGGCCGAGTCGAATATCGATCCCGTTGATTTCAGCAATCCGTTCGAGCCGTTCCTGCTGCCAGGCGTGCTCGCGGTGATGACGGTGGGGGGATTCATGTCTAGAACGAGGTTGAGAAGGGAAATGGCCGTATGAACGGTGAACTGTACTTGAAGGATATTCTGCACTTAGTGTCGCAAGACCTGCTTATACCGGTGATGATCGTGCTGGCCGCGCTCATCGTTTACGCAGTGTTCTGCGTCGGTTCCCTCGTTGTCGAGGTGATCATGGAGCGGCGGCACTATCGCGAGAACGTGCCGCGCTTTGTGAACGCCGTGTACGAAGCGGACTATAGCGAAGTGGACGATGCTATCGGGCAAAGCGGCATGCTCAAGCACCAGAAGCAGGCACTGCTCACGGTTTCACGGAACATGGGGTTGCCCCAAACCGACCTCTACGCGCTTGCCAAGCGCGAGGTGGCGGGGCTTGACGAGCGGTATCGGCGTATCGCCGGGCGAACCGATTTCGCATCGAAGGTGGCGCCGATGTTCGGTCTCATGGGCACGCTCATTCCCCTGGGTCCCGGCATCGTCGCCATGGGCCAAGGAGACATAGACGCGCTGTCCACCTCGCTGCTCATCGCATTCGACACCACGGTCGCCGGTCTTGTCGCTGCGGCTATCTGCCTGTTCGTGAGCCGTATTCGCAAAGCTTGGTACGGCAAGTACCTGTCGGCGGTGGAGGCTGCGGTCACGGCCGTCCTTGAAAAAGCCGACGAGGCGCGCGAGGCCGGAGTGAAGCTGCCTCACGGCTACGAGGCGCCGGCGAAGCGCGGAGACCCGGCGCGAACCGACGAGGCGGGCCTGTCCAATGCGGGAGGTCCGCTTCCCGCCCAAATGGGGACGACCCATCGTATTCCGGTATCGTCGCAGGCTTCTTCGGCCATGGCGGGCGACGCGACTGCGGCGACGGAGTGAGCCATGCGGTACACCTTCGGCAACAGCAGTTTTCTGGACAAGCCGTTCGATTCAGACGACAGCGCCGACCCTATGAGCTCGCTTGCGAACTTGGCCGACGTCATGCTCGTGTTCGCTTGCGGTTTGATGATGGCACTGGTGGTGTTTTGGAATCTCGATCTACCCAACATCACGGAGTTCGACCAAGCGGACATGCAGCAGGTCGACGACGTGGAGGAGATCGTGGGAGAGATCACGTCCACCACGAACCCTTATATGGAATTGGGCAAGGTATATCAAGATCCTTCGTCGGGCAAGCTGTACATGTTGACCGAAACCGACGAGAGCGCGGAGGAGCCTTCGGAGGAAACAGGCGGCACCGAGGCGGCCTCCTCGGACGAGACGCGAGGCGGAAACGACGGAGAGTCGTCCGGTGCGGGCGAATCCCCGCTGCGATAGGGCGACAACGCGGTACGCGCAGAAATCGAACAAGGAGCACAACGTGACTACGACAACTGGAACAACGACGCATCAGCAAACGCCTGCCGGTCGTCACGCGCGAGCGGCGTCGGAGCCACCGCTCGGACGGAAACGGAGGCCTGACTCCGTCGCGCCCAAGAAGCGCGGTCGCGTGGCCCGCGTGGCGGCCGTTGTCGCGCTGGCTTGCTGCTTGGTGGCGGGTGGCGCGTACTCTGCGTATGCCGCTTGGGGCGATGCTTTGAACGACGAAGACTACGGATGGTATTACAACGGTCTTGACGGCGGCGTTTACACGCTGGAGACGTCCAAGGATCTTTACTCGTTCGCCCGCATGGTGAACGGCACGGCAGACACGGGCAACACCGGCACGTACGCTCCTGCCCACAGCTTCGAGGGGGAAAGGGTCGTTCTGGCAAACGACATTTCCGTCAATACGCCGATCACTTCTCACGAGTTCGTTCCCGTGGGGGCGGATGCCGAACATGCCTTTAAGGGCGTCTTCGACGGCAACGGGCACAAGGTTTTGAACCTGCTGATATCGCAACGCGCCGAATCGAATACGGGCTTGTTCGGGGTGGTGTCGTCATCAGGCTCGATTCGCAACGTCGGCGTCTTCGGCGCGATAACGATTGACGCCAGCACATATGTGGAGAACATAGGAAGCGTTGTGGGCCTGTGCGAGGGCTCGATTTCAGGGTGCACGTCCAACGTGAGCCTGACGGTGTCGAGCTCGTTCGAGCCCACCGAGGAAGCGCCCAGGGTGGCGAAGAACATCGGCGGTGTGGCGGGGAGGATCACCGGGAGCTTGTCTGACTCGTCTTTCTCGGGCGGCCTCTCCATGGAAAACGACGCGAGCGCCATTATCGACGGATGGGACAACACCATTCCCACGGTGCAAAACGTCGGCGGCGTGGTGGGTTTGTTCGGCGAGGACGAGCTCGACGCGGCCGTCCGCGCTTCAGGTGGCATAGACGGATGCGCGAACAGCGGTACCGTGTACCTCTCCTTCACGGGCGAGGGCGGTAGGGATCGTTTCGAGCAACTGAGGTCTTCCCATCCCGGCTGCGTCGGCGGCATTGCCGGGTATTCCGACGGCAGCATCTCGAACTGCTCGAACACCGGCGAGATACGCACGTCGACGCTTGGAGACTCGAGCACCGATGGCTACGGGTACGACACCACGTTCAACAACGGCGCCTCCCAGTGCGGAGGCATCGTCGGCAACCTTCGAGCCGTGGTTTTGGAGGACAAATACTCGGTGAAGCTCACTCCGGACAACGGCTCGAAAGACGACGTCCTGACAGTGAAGAACTGCTACAACACCGGCAAAGTGTTCGCGCTGGCCTCGGCTGGCGGCATTGTCGGCCGTGCCGGCACCTACACGGTCATCACCGAGTGCTCGAACGGAAACTACTTGGACAACAACGGCAAAACGGGCGTTTTCGTCGATCCAGAGCAAGGCGCTGTGATCTCTACGCGTTGGAACAAACCGTTTGCCGGCGGCATCGTGGGCCTCACCTTGGGCGATGTGACGTTCAGCTACAACCGCGGACAAGTCAACAACACCCAGTCGGGTTTTTACCTGGCCGGCATCGCGGGCGGAATAGGCAGTGACAAGCTCGATACGCTCGAGGCCATCAAGAACAACGATCCGGATTACAAGTCCGAGATGCACTCTTGCTGGAATTCGGGCATGATAGGCCTTGGACATCAGGCCTCGAACAAATTCGGCGCGTTGGTAGGTTCCAACGACGGCTACGTGCACGACTGCGTTGTGCTCGAAGGTTGCGTCATCGTGGGCAAAGACGAAGTGGGCAGCGACGCGGTGGGCGATGCGGCGTGGAAGCAGTATCGCAACATCAATGTGCTTTCCCTCGCGGACCTGCAAACGAGCGACGGTCTGAAAGTGCTCAACAACTATTGCGCAAGCGCCAACGGGTTCAAGGTGTATTGGTATGCAAACAAGGAGAAAAACGACACGTACCCTGTTTTGAACTCGTGGGCGGCCCCGACCGGTCAAGTTGAGCTCGCTACGATCAACCTTGAAGAAAAGAGCGTGAAAGACGCCAGCTTCTCTACGGCCGCCGACCCGGTGCCGACGGTGTCTTTGGTGTCGGGCGAAACCGAGCTGTTCCAGAACGTGGACTACATCATCGTCCCGCAAGCCGGTGCACGCGACATTACGGTGAACGATGAAGACAATCCTCGTCCGTATCAATACAGCGTGCTGGGCATCGGCAACTATAAGGGCGAGCTGGTGAACTTCGGTCATTACGGCATTGGGGCCGGAACATTGGACGATGCCAGCGTGCAGGCGTCCAGCCCTATCTTCAACTGGGAAGTGCAGTTCCCCGAATCCGTGCAAGTGCTGGATGCTGCGGGCAACGCGATAGACGACAGCATGTACTCGTACGTCATCTACGACAGCATGACGAACAACACGACTTCGGTGCTCTCGCCGAAGTACGTGGTGTTCGATAGCGAGGGCACTATCCAGTTCTTGGACGGCGACGGCAATCCCGATGGCGAGCCGGTGCCGGCGCTCGACGCGGACACCTCTCACAAGGCGTTCCGGGTGTACGATCGCGGTGGCAAGCTCATATCCGACAGTGATGCGCAGGTGTACGACCCGATAACCGGCGAGAACGTAACCGGGCGCGTCGTGGACTTCCACAAAGACGAGCAAAACGGCACGAATGCCAACATCACCTGCGGTTCAAGCTGCATCAACAACAAGAGTGCTAAGAAGTCGCAGTCGTACGGCAACGACGGCGAAGCCGGGTACGTATTGCAGGTTCGCGGCAAAGAGTCGTTCGCGGGGTCGACTCAGATCGGCCAGTACATCATAAGGCCGGCCGACCTTGTGCGCGATTGCACGGTTGAGTCGATCGCTTACAGCGGTGAGACCTGGCAGTTCGACAAAAGCACGCAGAAACCGTACCAAGAGGACGGCGAAGGCGGCCGAACCGAAGGGATGCGGGTGACCTTCACGGGCGAAACCATCAAACCCGAGATGACCATCACCTATTTGGGCAAGACGTTGACGGCGGCGGACTTCGGCAGCTTGAGCCAGGCACCGACCAAGGGCGACTACTCGTACCTGTATGGCCCCACTGATTCCAGCGATGGGTATCCCCAGGAAGACAAGGACGAAAAGAACCCGAATCGAAACGTTACCGGGGACCTCGGGCGAGCGGCCGTTACGGCTCGGTACGACAGCCTCTCCCATGTGGACAACCTTGAGACGGCAGGCGCGTGTTTCACGAGCTACATCACGTGCCCGTTCGACATCGAGCCGGCCGATTTCGACGCATGCGCGGTTGAAGTTCGTGATCAGGCATTGAAAGAAGACGGGACTGTCGATGCGCCGGTTGCGGTCAAACTGGGAGACGTGACGCTCGAAAACGAGAGGGACTACACGGTTTCTTACCAGAAAGCCGACGGCACCCCTCTCGATGGGATGCCGTCCGAGGTGGGCGCATACAAGGCCGTGGTGACGCCGAAATCAAATCTTACGGGCGATCCTGTTACGACGGGGGTCTTCAACGTGGTGGAGGCTCAGGCGTTCACGCTCAATGACGTCGCCAATCCCACGTGGGATCCGGTCGACGTGCCTTTGGACCTCACGTTCACGGGCTCTGACGGGCAGGCCGTCGAGCTGAAAAAGGGCGTCGACTACGATATGGAGATTTACTACTGGGCTCAGATGGGCTCCGATCCGACGACGGGTGTGAAACCCGAGCCGAAGAAAACGCTCATCTCCAACGATGATGGCAAAGCGGACCATTTGGAGCCGCAAAGCGCCAGCACGAAGATCGACTGGCATGTCAGAGTGATCGGGAAGGGCGTCTACAGCGGGTGCGAGCAAGATAAGGCGTTCAAAGTGAACGCGCTCGATCTGTCGGCGACCGATCGATCCGCTTGGTCGGTCGAGGGGTCGGCGAGCTACCTATACCTGAACACGGGACAGGTTAGCTGGGATCAGTTGGAGCCTTACAAGGTGACGTATCAAGGCGTCACGATGCTCGATTCGACCAATATGAACATTCGGTATATCGGTGGCTTGGGCACGTACGGATACGCGGGCGTCGGGAAGTCGTTCTCCTGGTTCGTTCGCGGTGATAATTCTATGACGACGGGGAAGCTTGAGCTCGAGCAGAGTGGCATAGCCAAGCCGTGCTCCATGCTCGATGACGGTATCCAGCCCACGACCGGGTCGGCTTCGCTGGTTTATACTGGCAAAGAGATCAAGCCCGTTTCGGCGGCTTTCCTTGCGGAGGGCGAAGACTACGAAATCGCCTATTACGATAATATCGACGTAGGTACGGCTCGCTATGCGATGACGGGCAAGGGAAACTACGTCGGCACGCGTACGGGCTCCTTCGCAATCGTGCCCGCCGACTTGTCATCGTTTGATGTTGAAGTCGATGACGCTATCGCTGACGGCTCGAAACTCAGGCCTGCCGTGACGGTTACCGCTCCGGATGGCGAAACGATCTTGGAGAAGGATAAGGACTACACGGTTTCCTACACGTCCAATATCGATCCGGGAACAGGGTTCGCATGGATAACCGGTATCGGAAACTACACGGGGAGTGCGAGCCAGTCGTTCAAGATCGGTGAGCCGTCCGTCCAGAAAAGCAGCTATACCGTCAGCTACGTCGATGAGGACGGCGGCAAGATAGCCGATGACAAGGTCGTCGATGACTGCGAGGTAGGCAAAGAGGTCGAGGAAGCCGCGCAGGCGGTTGCGGGGTACGAGCTCGCGGATCCGAACTCGTCGCCTGCGAAGATCGTAATCGATGCGGATGCGTCGAAGAACACGATAACGTTTGTCTACCGTGCGGTTGCGTCCGGCACCGACCTCTCCTCCGCCGAGATCGCCCCCGTCAAGGGCCAGATCGTCGAGGTCGCCACGAAGCTGGGCGGCGCGGCCGACGTCAGGGCCCTGCTCGCGCAGCGCGCCGGCTCCGGCGAGCCGTCGCTGGCGGACGACGAGATCGCGTGGGCGCGCGGCGCCAAGCCGCCGCTCTCGGTCTCGCTCGCAGGACGCGAGCTCGCGGAGGGCGTCGACTACGTGGTCGAGTACTCCAACAACGGCAACGTGACCACCGCCGCCCGCGGCAGGGCCCTGGCCGTCGTCAAGGGCGTCGGCTCCTACCGCGGCGAGGCCTCCGTCGAGTTCGACGTGGTCGGCTACGCCCACCACATCATGAACGCCGACGGCTCGATCGTTTGGGAGACCCAGAAGAACTGGGGCGCCGACGTGGGCGGCCAGGTCTACGACGACTCCGACGGCGGCACGGTGTTCTACGCCGACGGGACGCCCGTCAAGAAGGCCGAGCGCACGGTGGACTACGACCTTCTGCAGGCCGCGCCCGCCGACGGCGAGTTCCCCGACACCCCCGAGTCCTCCGGCACGGCCGGCTCCACCAGCCTCAAGCCGAACGCCGTCGTGCACCTCTCCACCAGCGACGGGAGGGCCGAGGGCTGGCTGGGCCTGAACTTCGCGGAGACCGTGGTGTCGTCCAAGGGCCTCCTGGCGAAGGCCGGCGCGCCCTCCCCGGCGCCCAAGGTGGTCAACGTCCGCTCGGGATCGTCCTTCTCGGACGCCGTGGCCGCGGCCGTGGCCGCGTGCCCGCCCTCCGTGACGCTGCTCCCGTCCTACTCGCCCATATGGCGGGCCATGGGCCTCGACCCCGACGCGCGGCTGGGCGAGGGCTACTACGACATGGGCGAGCTCGCGGTGCCCGAGGCCGCCTCCGAGCCGGCCAAGTACTCCTTCGCGAACAAGGACGGCGTGAAGGTCATGGCGGCGCTGGGCGTGGGCGACCGGCTCTACGGGGAGATGCAGGCGCTCATCGACGCCAACCCCGTCCTCGAGGGCAGGCTTTCGCTGTCCGAGGGGCTCATCGGGTCCCCGATCGCCTCCAGCTCGAGCGTGGCCACCTCGGTCGTGATCCCCTACGACATATCGTCCGAGGGGGCCTACGCCGCCCTCTCCGAGGCGACCAGGTCCGCCGTGGCCAACAAGGCCGCCGACGGCTCCCTGCCCTCGGGCGTGGAGGTGGCCTTCCCCGAGATGGTCTGGGACGGCGCCGCGGTGGCGGCGGCCGACCTGGACCCCGAGGTCGTCGACGCCTTCGGCAACAGGCTCGCGAAGGGCTCCGACTACGCGCTCTCCGTGCTCGACGCCTCGGGCGCGGAGGTGTCCGAGATATCCGGGCCGGGCGCCTACACCGCCGTGCTGTCCGGCAAGGTGACGGCGATCAGGGACACGGGGCTGGTGGAGGCCTCCTCCGAGCTGGGCGCCTACATGGGCTCCGCCACGGTGCCCTTCGAGGTGAAGGCGGATCCTAAGTACGACTTGTCCTTGGGAGCGGTCGTGAAGGTCGATGACGAGAGCTACACCGGATCGGCTCTAACGCCGAAAATCACGGTGCTGAATTCGGCGCAAGAGCAAGTTGACGGCGCTAACTACCATGTTGCGTACTATGCGAAAAACGTCGACGGAACGCCGGGCGACGCGATCGCTCCCGAAAGCCTTATAAACGTCGGCGAGTATGTCGTTGTCGTCACAGGGGCGGGCATGCCGGACGATCCGCTGTCTTACATAGGCAGCGCGCAAGGGTCGTTCGCCGTCAAAGCGGTGCCTTTCCAAGTGGACGATATCGATGCCGTTACGTACGACGGAGGACGGCATATCCCCAGTTTGACGGTGAGGGGCATCGGCACGGAATCGGTTTCGTTGATAGAAGGGAAAGACTACGCTGCCACCTATCTCGACGAAGAGAAGAACATCATTCCCTCGTTCGGCGGGTATTGCGAGGCGGGCACCTATTGGGTGCGCGTCGAGGGGGTGGGCAATTATTCCGGATCCATCGACAAGAGCTTCACCGTCGAACGCAAAGACGTCTCCGGCATGACGGCAGTTGCTCAGGCGATGGGCGCCTATGCGGGCACCCCCGTCGAAGCGGCGATTTCCATCGAGGGCTTGGTGCCCGGAGTCGACTTCGAGGTCGTTTCGTATGCGGGCAACGCGAAGGCGGGCATGGCGATTGCGACGATACGAGGTTTGGGCAACTACGGTGGCACGATCGAAGCATCGTTCAAGGTTCAAGTTGATTTGTCGATAGCACGCATCGAAGGCGTTCCCGATCAGGAGTACATCGGCAAAGACAAGCCCGTCGAGCCTGAGTTTGAAGTGCGAGTTGGCGAGGTAATCCTTCAGAAAGGCGTCGATTACACGGTCGACTACGCTGGAAACATCGATCCCGGTGTGGCCACGGCCACGATTGTTGGATCGGGCGAATGGTATGTTGGCGCCAAAACGGTTTCGTTCTCTATTCACGAGCCTATCCTTCGGGACGCCGACACCGGCATAACAGTGTCTGGAACGATTTTGGCCGATGCCAAAGCCGATGGATCGACGTTGCTACTCGAGGTGAGTCGGATTGCCGAAGGCGACGAGGCGTTCGTCTCGACACGCCAAGGCTACGTCCCGGGCGACACCGAGTTGATGCTGGGCTACGCGATTACGTTGAAGTGCGTAAGCCCCGACGGCAGGGTGACCTTGCTGAAAGACGATCTCAACCTGACAATCGCATTCCCGGTGGATGCGGCTTATGACGGACGCCGGGTCGTCGTTGTCATGCGACACGACGATGGCGACGGAGCGCACTCGTACGAAACGGATACGGTTATCGCAGAGAACGGCGTGGTGTCGGTTAAGACGGACCGTCTGAGCGAGTTTTTCCTCGCCATCGCGAAAGCTTCTGGAGATGGCTCGTCTGCAAAGGGCGATGGCGCGGTTTCCGAGGCTTCGGGGGTGTCTGGTTCTGGTGTTTCGAGCACGTTGGCTCCAACCGGGGATGGCGCGTATGCCATCGTCGGTGTGGCCGGTTTGCTCTGCGCGATAGCCCTTTGCGTGCTGACCTACGTCGAAAGGAGGTGGTGCAAGCCGCGCAAATAGGCGTGTAGCGCGGAACCGACTCGAAGCAGGGCATCCAAACGATCGACGCCGATGGGCGTCAAGTAAGGAGCAAGAGATGGATAGTACGATAAAGGCGAAGCCTGGCAAGATCCTGATCGTTGCGTTGGCGGTGGTTTGCGCGGCTGCCGTGTGGCTGTTCGCATCTGCGGATCGCGCTTTCGCTGCCGACCCCAACGAGGCCATCACGGTTCAGCAGGAAGTAAACGGCGTGACGACGGAAATCGGCACGATCAATTATGCTGAGCTGCAAGAGGCCGGCTTGGTGAATTCCGACACCATTGCGGGTCTGTTCAACAAGCCGGGTACCGGATTCAACGTGGTCGGCGGCAAGAACTACGTCAAGATCGACGATCTTTTCGCTTACATGGAGGTTCCGTCTACCGTATGGACAACCGGTGCGAAGCTGCACTACACCTGCGACGATGGCGATTACAGCAAGTGGGAGTCCGACTACAACGAGATCACGCGCACGCAGTTCTTCTTCTCCGCCACCACGCTGCTGAACGGGATCACCGCCACTGCGGTTCCGACTTATGGCGCTATCGCGTTCGACAACGCCCAGGTAAAGATTCCGGCTGCGACCGATACGGTAACCCCGACGGCGGGTACCACGCTTGCCAACATCTCTAGCTGGGACACGACTCCGCGCATCATCGCCGGCCTGACCGCCGACGAGTTGAACGATTCCAATTACAACATGGGTAAGCGTATGCCCGGTGGAATCGACACCATCACGATCATCGCTCCGACCGTTGCCTAAGAGAAGGAGTTGACGAATGGGGCGGGCGCGGAGCCGTTCGCCCCATTCTACTGCCGATGATGAAGAAACGCAAAATAGTCAGCGCGCTGCTGTTTGTGGCGGCCGTCGCCGTTGCGAGCCTTTCGTTTGCCGGATGCGCAAGCGACGTGGAGGATGCGGACAACGGGACAGTAGAGGCGCAGGAGTCCTATTTCACCGAAAGCGATGTGCAAGGCGCGGTGAACCGTGTCTCGTCGTCGTACGCGAGCGGCCCGATCGTCGATCTATCGGTTTCCGTGGACACGGGATCGAGGGTCGTGTATCTGGACGTGATCGCAGCCACTGACGATGTGAAGATTGCCAAAGAGGCGGTAGAGGACGTGATCCGCGCTGTTTCGGTGGAAACGGCGTACTGCGCTTTGAGCGAGGCAGACGGTCGTGGCGACGAGCAAGCCATAGCCGCGATAGAGTCTTTCGTCGATTCAGATGACGCCTACGCTTCTGGGTTGGGGCGTCTGTTCGAAACGTATGGTTTGAATATCCATGCAGACAACCCGGACGGCACGCTTGCCCTTGACGGTATGCGGAAAGCCGGTGAGGTCGGGTCGGTGAATTGGCAATAGACGCAGCAGCGTAGCCGTTGGAGCACGGCTTCCGTCGCTGTACGCGTTGAGAGCGTTTTGCCAGAAGGCGCGCCTAGCGTGCTTTCTGGCAAAACGCTCATTGCGGTGTGCTCCGGCGACACGGCGCATCGTTCGAGGAGGAGGACAAGCTATGACCGACGATCGGTTATCGGGCGACCACGTCCGGGGAAAGACCCTTTCCGAAGGGCTCGGCAACGTCTGGGGAAAACCCGTTTCAATCATGGGGCGTCGCGCGTTTGTAAAAGCGCTGGGTGCAGGACTGTTGTTGACTATGGCGGCTCCGGTGCTTTCGAGTTGCGAGAGTTTCGGGGAAGCCGTGACCGGCGAGCGCACTATTTCCGATCATGTTGGCCGCGAACTGGAGATACCAACGCCCAGCAAATTGGAGAAAGTGTATTTCACCAGCGGTCTCGCTCAAGTGTTCTGCTTCACTTTGAACCCTGAGCTGCTCGCCGGTACGGCCATCCAGTTCACCAAGAGGCAGCTTCAATATTTGCCCGAAGAGGCCAACGAGCTGGCGTACATGGGCTCTCTTTCCGGCGATGGCGAAATAAATCGCGAGATGCTCATGGTCGAAGGGGTTCAACTGGTGTTTTCCATCTCGGCCATTGGGCTTACCGAGGCGAATATCTCCGAGGCGCAGGATCTTCAGGATTCCACCAACATACCCGTGTGCCTGCTGGACGGCTCGATGGAGCGGATCTCCGACTGCTATTCCATGCTGGGTTCTATCTTGGGACGCGAGGATCGCGCTTCGAAACTCGCCGCGTATTGCTCAGACGTGTACGAACGGGTCACCGCTGCCGTTGACGGGATTCCCGAAGACGAGAAGACATCGTTGTATTACGCCGAGGGCCCCGAAGGCCTGCAGACCGAGCCCGACGCCTCGCAACATGCGCTTGTGCTGGCCGTCGCAGGGGCCAACAACGTGGCCGCGGTTCCCGAAAACGAGGGTTTGGGTATGTCGAACGTATCACTGGAACAGGTAATGGCGTGGTCCCCCGATGTGATCATTTCTTGGGATTACGAAAACATGGGCGGTGCCGTTGAGGACATTCGCTCGAACAAGAACTGGGCGCAGATCCCCGCCACTCAGAGCGGGCGCGTGTACGCCATGCCCTCTGTCCCCTTCGCTTGGCTTGACCGTCCTCCCGGAGTCAACCGCTTCCTGGGCGTGCAGTGGGTGGCCAACATGCTGTACCCCGATCGCTACGACGTGGACATGGTGCAGGTGGCGCGCGAGTTCTATCGGCTGTTCTACTGGGTCGAGCCCTCCGAAGATGAGATCAAAGACCTCCTGGGCAACAGCTACCCACCGTATCGGGGATAGCGCCTCCCGTCCCCGTTCGCCTTCATCTGAAGCCCCCGTCCGCCTCTTAAGCCGAAAGCCCCCTGAATCGCGCGGACGGGCGGCTTTTCCCCTTGCACGCGCGAGGGGCCCGCGCCATGTCGTTCGGCGCGGGCCCCTCGTTTTCCGTTTCGCTTCGGGCGGGCCGCCTTACGCCTGCTGCCGCGTGATGCCCGTCATCTGCAGGGCCTCGCCGAAGAACTGGCCGGAGCCATTCTTCACGGCGAAGCGCACCTTCTCGGGGTCGGCCACCACGCTGCCGGCCAGCATGTCCACGCCCCAGTCGAACAGGAAGGGCGACATGACCACGCTGGGGCCCACGAACACGGTGGTGGCGTTTTTCGTCAAATCCAGCAGGCGCGGGGCCGTTTTGTTGATGATGGTGACGCCGGTGACGAACGCGAAGTCGGTTTTGGGAAGCACGTACTCGCAGGCGGGATCGGGCGTGTCGAGCGCCTGCGTGCAGTTGCGCTCCAGCACGGTGAGGTTCGCGTACTCGGCGATGCGGTCGACGTGGGGGAAGTGGCCCACCACCGTCACGTTCCGACGCGGGTGCGCCTCGATGCGCGGGCGGTACAGCTCGAAGGCGTCCATCTTGCGGATGGTGCCGCACGCCAGCTCGACCGGCTCGTCGTATGTCGCGCCCAGCGGGTCCAGCAGCTCTTTGCGCGCGTAGTAGGCGTTGATGGCCGCCACGCCCAACGTGGCCTCCTCGAAGCACCACGACTTCGCCAGCTGGGCCACCGTGCGCAGCGGCAATCCGCGCATATCGAGCGTGTACGCGCGCTTCGCGCCGCCTTTGCACGTGAAGCTCACGCCCATGCCGCAGTCGGCCTCCACATACGACCAGTGCGTACCCAGGCAGTAGTCGCGCACCACGATGTCCTCGGGAATGCCCCCTATCAGGTGGTTGTAGAACTTCCACGGCGTGTCGTGGTCCTCCGTGCCGGGGAAGCTTATGGCGTCGTTCTCCGGGTTGTTCGCGCAGCAGTCCTTCTCGGGGCATCCCATGGCGTGCGTTCCTCCTTGCGTTGCGTCGTCGGCCCGGGCTCTTGTCGTCGTCCGGTGCGGCGGCAATCTTATACCTGATGCACTATAATACACCGTCAAGGAGAAACGAGGAAGGGGCGCAGACCATGCTGTTCATCTTGACGGGGGACGTGCAGACGGGCAAGTCGCGCTGGCTCGAGCGCACGCTGGCGGAGCTGGCGGGCGACGGCGTGGAGGCGCGGGGCGTGGTGGCGCCCGGTGTGTGGCGCCGTCGCGAGCCGGGGGAACCTGCGGAGGGCCGGCCCCTCGGGTCGGGGCAGGGCGACTACGAGAAGCTGGGCATCGACAACGTGCTGCTGCCGCAGGGCGAGCGCCTGTCCTTCGCACGGCGGCGCGACCTGGCCCGGCGCGAGGGTGCGTTCGATCCCGCCAGCCAGAGCGCGGCGGCTCGGCTCGCTTGGGAGATACCCGACGAGGCCATCGACCGCGTGAACGCGCACTTCGAGGCGCTCGCGCGCCGCATCGCCGCCGGCGAGGGGCGGCCGGGGCTGTTGGTGGTGGACGAGCTGGGGCGGCTGGAGCTGGAGCGCGGCTGCGGGCTCACCTCGGCGGTCGACCTGCTCGACCGCGGCCCGACGGCGGTGTGCCCGCACGCCGTCGTCGTCGTGCGGGCGTGGCTGCGCGAGCGCGCCGAGGCTCGCTTCGCCGCCGCGTGGGGAGGTTGCGAGCCCCTTGCGCCCGACGACGCCGCCCGCATCGCGATTCGCTCCGCATTCGGCCTTGCAACTCTTATTGATAACGAGTACCATTAGCGGAAGAGAGAGCATTTGACCGGGGATTTGCCGGGGTCGCGTGCGGCCGGCGGCGGAAGGGACTGCCATGATCGACAACACCGCGTTCTTCAGCCTGAGCTACGGGCTCTACGTCATCTCGTCGAAAGCGGGGGACAAGGCGGCCGGCTGCATCGCCAACACGTTCGCCCAGGTGACTTCGACGCCGCTTCAGGCCAGCGTCGCGCTGAACAAGGAGAACGCCACCACGGCCGTCATCCGCGAGGCCGGCCGCTTCGAGGCGGCGTGCCTCTCGCAGGAGGCCACCATGGAGCTCATCGGCAACTTCGGCTTCCATTGCAGTAACGACCGCGACAAGTTCTCCGCGTGCTCCGTGGCCGTCGACGCCGCCGGCATCCCGTACGTGGCCGAGCAGGCGTGCGCCCACTTCTCCGTGCGCGTGGTGCAGGAGGTGGACCTGGGCACGCACGTCCTGTTCGTGGGCGAGGTGGAGGAGGCCGAGAAGCTGGGCTCCTGCGAGCCGATGACCTACGCGTACTACCATCAGGTGAAGGGCGGCAAGACCCCGCCGAAGGCGTCCAGCTACCTGCCGGAGCAGCAGCCCGCCGCCACGGCCGGAGACGCGCCCGCGCCGAAGTTCGCCTGGCGCTGCACCGTGTGCGGCCATATGGAGTACGTAGACGAGCTGCCCGACGACTTCGTCTGCCCCGTGTGCGGCGTTGGGAAGGACATGTTCGAGCGCGTGGAGGTGTAGGGTAAGCGGGTCTGTGCTGGGCGGAAGTCCCGAAGGGGCGGCTTGCTGGCGTCCGGAGCGGACATTGCCGACGACCGAGATCATGCGGCGAGCGCGCTATGCGCTCGCCGCGTTGTTTTCTGCGAGGCGAGGACGTCGCGCCGTGCCGTCCGACGGCGCGTCCCTGCGAGGGCGTTACTTGTCCCAGGCTATGAACGCCCAGGTGACCACGCGGGGCTCGCGCAGGCGCAGGCGCTTCTGGGGCTGGTCGTCCTGGTCGGCTTTTCCGGCGTCCGGGTTGTCCTCCAGGTTGCCGTCCAGCCACGTGCGCAGCCGTCCGAGCGCGGCCTCGCGCTCGGCCTCCGGTACCATGGTGCCGGAGGCGCTGTCCACCATGCGGGCGAGCTCCTGGTAAGCCTCGTCGAACGAGTCGTACGTGTCGGTGCGCGCGCTGGTGATGTAGGCCACCTCGGGCCTGATGCCCCGGTTCGCCAGGATCATGAACGCGTACAGGTAGTCGCGCCCGAGCGAGCGCTGCAGGCCGATGGCGCTCAGGATGCGCTCGTCGGTGCGCGGCGACGAGCCGGTGGGCAGCGTGATGCACACGCGGCGGCGCGCCACGGCGTCCAGGCGCATGAGCGAGTCCTCCAAATCGGCCGTGGCGATGGAGCGCGACGCCACGCACACGTCCGCCGAGCCGGGTTCCACGCCGTGCGCGGCCCAATCGTCCTCCCAGCTCATGCGCACGGGCTCGACGCCGGTCACGCCGTTGCGCGCCAGCGCCTCGCCCATGCGCTCCAGCATGCCCTGCGAGAAGTCGGCGGCGACCACCTTGTGCCCCCGCTTGCCCAGCGGCAGCGACAGCGCGCCGGTTCCGCATCCCATGTCGAACACCGTCTCGCCCGGCTCGATGCCGACCAGGTCCAGGAAGCGCTGCACGTAGGGAGTGGGGGAGTCCTTCGAGGTGAACGTGGAGGCCCGCTTGTCCCAGTAAGACGAGTCGTCCGCACGGCGGCGGGCCTTCTGCAGCTCCTTCCACTCCCCGTTCCAGTCGCGGGTGGTGAGCAGCGGGGTGAAGACGGTCGGCGCGTTGTCGGGCTGCGCGCTCGCAGGCGCTTCGGGCGTGGAGTTTTCGATCATGGGGAAGCCTTTCGCATCACGGGTTGTCGGCATCGGTTACTATACTAGCGAAAGAAAACGCCAAGATGCGCGCGAACCGCAAACTTATCCCGAATCGAGGAGCATCCGTCCCATGCACGTCGAATTGCTGTACCACACGCCCGACCCCGAACGCGCCATCGCCACGGCGGCGCGCCTGTGCTACGCGCCGGTGGGCGCCGCCGAGCTCATGGAAACCATGCCCGAGGAGCGCGTGCGAAGCGTGCTGTCCACCATCATGGGCAGCGGGCACTTCTCCACGCTGGAGCACGCCAGCTACACGTTCGCCGTGGACGGCGTGTCGCGCGCGCTCACGCACCAGCTGGTGCGCCACCGCATAGCCAGCTTCAACCAGCAGAGCCAGCGCTACGTGAAGTTCACCGACGGGCTGGCCACGGTGAAGCCCGAGAGCATCGCGGCGGATCCGGACGCCGAGGCCGTGTTCGACCAGGCCATCGAGGCCGCCATCGCGGCCTACGAGAAGCTGCTCGCGGCGGGCGTTCCCGCCGAGGATGCGCGCTACCTGCTGCCGAACGCCGCCGAGACGAAGATCGTCATCACCATGAACGTGCGCGAGCTGCTGCACTTCTTCCGCTTGCGCTGCTGCAACCGCGCGCAGTGGGAGATCCGCGAGATGGCGCACCGCATGCTGGATCTGGCCCGTCCCACGGCGCCGTTCATCTTCCTGGACGCCGGCGCGCCCTGCGTGAGCGGGGCCTGTCCGGAAGGCAAGATGACCTGCGGGAACCCGTATCCGCGCGTGACGAGGGGCTAGGCATGGGCGAGAACGGGGCGACGACGGAGCACAGGGACGCGGAAAAGGCCGCGGCCGAGCGGTCCGCGAAGCCGAAGAAGAGCGACCTTTCCCGCGCGTTCTCCGAGGACGGCGCGCGCAAGACGCACGTGGGCGGCCAGGCTCTCATCGAGGGCATCATGATGCGCGGCAAGTACAACTGGTCGGTGGCGGTGCGCGAGCCCGCCGGCGACATCTACGTGGAGGAGCACGACCTGGCCAGCGGCCGCAAGAAGAACGGGTGGCTGCACTGGCCGCTCGTGCGCGGCTGCCGGGCGCTCGTCGAGTCGCTCGTGCTGGGCTTCAAGGCGCTGGAGATCGCGGCGGAGCACGCGTTCGCGGAAGACGAGGCGACCGTCGGAGGCGCGGAGGGGGCGGGAGGGGCCTGCGGCTCGGGCAGTCCTGCTCGCACGGACGGTCCGCTGGACCGTCCGGCTCGTGCGGAACTCGCCTCAGACCCCTCCCGCCCCCTCCGCTCCGAGGGCGATGCTTCTTCCGGCAACGCCGCCGCGTTCGAGAGCGCCGAGGAGGGCACGGGCGACTCGCTCGCTGATAAGAAGGGGTTCTCCTGGAAGGACGACTTCGGTCGGCCCGAGACGATGATTGACGCTTTGGGCGCGCAGGCGTCGCTCGAGGTGGTGTGCGACCCGACCGGGGACGCCTCCGTAGGGGCGGGCTGCTGCCCGCCCGGCGCGGACGGTGCCGAAGCCGACGCTTCGCGCGGCGAGCGCACCGATGGGGCTTCTGCCGGCCACCCCGAGTTCGCCGCGCAACGCGAAGCCGAAGGATCTTCGGCGGCGGCAGCAGCCGAGCCGGAGCCCGAGAAGAAATCCTTCCTCGACCAAGAGGCGGAGTTCGGCAAGGGCGCCATGGCGGTGTCCATGGTGTTCGGCCTGGTGTTGGGCGTGGTGCTGTTCATCGTGGCGCCGGCGTTCGTCACGAACCTCGTGGTGGGCGAGTACGACCAGAACACGGTGCTGTGGAACGTCGTGGACGGCCTTCTGCGCGTGGCGGTGTTCGTGTTCTACCTGTGGCTCATCGGGCGCATGGCCGAGATCAAGCGCATGTTCGGCTACCACGGCGCCGAGCACAAGACCATCCACTGCTACGAGCACGGTCTTCCGCTCACGCCCGAGAACGCGCGCAGCTTCCCGCGCCTGCACGTGCGCTGCGGCACGGCGTTCCTCATCATGGTCATGATCATCGCCATCTTGGTGTACACCGTCACGCCCATCAACGGCCTGATAGCCGCCTGGGGCGTGCCCGACGGCGCGCCGAAACTGGCGCTGGTCATACTGGTGCGCATCCTGCTCATGCCCGTGATAGCCGGCATCTCCTACGAGATCACCGTGCGCTGGGCCGGCAGCCACCCCGACAACCCCCTGGTAAAGGTGGTGCTGTGGCCCGGCATGCAGATGCAGTACCTCACCACGAACGAGCCCGACGACGGCCAGATCGAGTGCGCCATAGCCGCCATGCAGCGCGTGCTGGAGCGCGAGGAGGCCGAAGCCGCGAAGGCGGCCGGCTCGAACGTCGGCACCGCCGAGGGCGAAGGTGCGGCGTCGGCAGCGGCATAGGGAGCCGTATCGAAAGTCGCCGGAATTCGCGTTCTCGGTGGTCGTCTCGTAGGGGCGGGGCTTGCCCCGCCTACTCGGCCTGCGAAGACGCTTCTTGTTGAACGGGCGGGGCAAGCCCCGCCCCTACGAAGGGCGTTTTGCGACGTTTTTGATGCAGCCCCCTAAAGCGATATCCGGCTGAACGCTTTTTCTCGCTAGCTCGAAAGCCGCGCTTCCCGCTCCGGGACCGGCCAGATCATGCAGCTCCAGACGATGCTCTGCTCGTAGTCGAGCACGCATTCGCCCGTCTCGGCGTCGACGGTTGCGTGCCGCTCGACGAAGCGCCGCAAGGCGTCCCGCTCTGCGCCGTCCCGCGGGCGGGAGGCGGACTCCGCTGCCTCGAGGAGCTTTTGGAAGCTGGGGGCGTGCCAGCGGCGGGGATAGGCGATGTGGTTCACCGAGGGGCGGCGCCCGCTGGCGAACAGGTAGTTCAGCGCGGCGACGAACCCGCGCCGCTGCTCCCGCTCGCTTGCCGGGCGACCCATGGCCCGCAGCATGCGCAGGTCGACCGCAGGGGTCTCTCCGCCCGGCATGGTGACGGCCACGCGGCTGCGGGCCTTGCTCTCGAGCTTTGCGCAGACATCGGCCAAATCGTCGGCGATGAGCGAGCGCGACGCGACCGCCACGTCGGCGCACGGCAGATCCGTCCAATCGTCCTGCCACGAGCGCTCGAACGCAGCCACCTCCACGCCCGCCTTCCGCGCTCCGGCTGCGAGCTCGTCGAGCATTCCGGTGGAGAAGTCCACGGCGACCACGGCGTGGCCGCGTTGCGCGAGCGGGATGCTGAGGGTGCCCGATCCCGCGCCCATGTCGAACACGCTTTCGCCCGGCTCCAGGGCCAGCAGGTCGACGAGTTGGTCGATGTAGCTGCTGCGCCGGTTCTTATGGGCGAAACCGCGCGCCTTCGCATCCCAGTCCTCTTTCGCGCCGAGCGCATCTCCGTCCGCCCGACGATACGCATCCACCCAGTACGCGCTGTCCGCCAGCAAGTCCATGGCGTTTCCCCTTCCGCATGCGGAGAGCGCGGCGGGCTTGCTTCAAGACTGTCGCACATGCTCCTTTAACCTCGATCAAGTATAGCATGCTCTCTGGAGGCGGTGTCGAAAGCGCTGGCGCGCCGGACTGGTGGGGCGGGGCAGAGGCACGGGGCCTTTGCCCCATGGAGGCCGCTCCGGACGCACGATACGGCGGCATGCGATGAGGCTTCTTGCGTTCAACTCTGCAGCAGCAGGGCTTTCCGAGGGCGTCCCGCCTTCGGCGCTTCGGCAAGGCGGGCTTCCACGCTGCGACATGCGACCATACGGCGCGAGCCGTCTTTCCACGAATCCAACCTGCCGGATTCGCACATCTGCGCAACCCGGGCCGTGCTCACGCCCAGCACGCGCGCGGCGTCTGCAGCGGTCATGGCGTCTATGCGTGAAAGGTCGCAGTTAACGGACACGGCTATGACCGTTCCTCCGTGCCGTGCCTTGTTGCCGAGCGAGCCCGTTTCGGGTTCCCGATCGTGCATCAAGGCGTCGTTGACCGTTTCGGCAAGCCAGTCGGATGCGGCGAGCACGGCATCTTTCAGATCGTTCCCGAACGTGCCGCCTTCCAAGCCGAAGGGAACGGCGAGCATACACCCTTCGCTCTCGTAGAACTCGAACTCGTTCACGTATATCATGTCACCTTCTTCCCTTGAGGCGTTCGGGCTACCTTAATCCCGCTTGTCGCAGTATCCTTTTTGCCGTTTCGTCGGGTATATCGCGATGTCGTTTCACCATCACGGTCGTCTTTCCGTTGGTGAAATGCTCGTGCTTGGTGCCGCCGTTGCTCCAAAAACCATTCGCTTCCAGCTCTTTGACGGGCTCCCTTCGCGCTGTCATTTCAGTCCCTTTATGTGGTCATGGTACGGTCTGCCCATGACTTCGTCAATAAAAATATTAGTGAATACTAAGTATTTTTACCTATGCAGGCGCTAGTCGAGTCCATTCCCGTTAAACGCGGCGGCAGGCGGCTCGAACGTTTGCGTTGCCGAACGAAAGAAGATACGGGGATTTCTCGGGTACCTATGGGCTCACCTCGTTTGGACGTGTGGCTGTCCCTGCGAGGGTTAGGGTGTTCCAACCGCTTTCTCGATAGTAAGATAATAGCATAAGATAGGAACAAATGTTTGTGTTTTTGATTGGAATGCAGCACTTTCCTGCTATACTGGTGCGATCCGAAACGAACCGACGAGACGAGGCCCGCCCCGTGGACAACGCCATCACCGTGCGGAACCTGAGGAAGACCTTCAGGCTCTCCGCGAAGCAACGCAAGCTGGAGCGCTCCGACGCGCGCACGAAGACCGCCGTGGACGACCTGTCGTTCGACGTGCGTCGCGGCGAGATATACGGTCTTTTGGGCCCCAACGGCGCCGGCAAGACCACCACGCTGCGCATGCTCGCGGCGCTCGTGAGGCCCGATGCGGGCGACGCGTGCATAGAGGGCGCGTCGGTCGTGTCCGACCCCATGGCCGTGCGCCGCCTCGTCGGCTTCCTCACGAGCGAGCTCAAGCTGGAGGACGCGTTCTCGCCCGACTACCTGTTCGGCTTCTTCTCGGAGCTGCACCACGTGGACGCGGCCGTGCGCGACGTGCGCAAGCGGGCGCTGTTCGAGCGCTTCGGCATCGACCGGTTCGCGCAGACGAAGGTGGCCGACCTGTCCACGGGTATGAAGCAGAAAACGTCGCTCGCGGTGTCGCTCGTGCACGATCCCGGCGTCATCATCTTCGACGAGCCCACGAACGGCCTGGACGTGCTCACGGCCAAGACGGTGACCGACTTCCTGATGGAGCTCCGATCCGAGGGCAAGACCATCCTCTTGTCCACGCACATCTTCAGCTTGGTGGAAAAGGTGTGCGACCGGGCCGGCGTCGTCATCGACGGCCGCATGGTGGCCGCGGGCACGCTGCCCGAGCTGACGGGCGGGCGTCCGCTCGAGGACGCGTTCTTCGACCTGTACGCCGCAACCGCGGGGGAGGCCTCATGAAAAGCAACGCGCTCACGATAGCGAAGAAGGAGCTGGCGAAGTTCTTCAGCAACAAGGTGTCGGCCGTCGTGTCCATCGCGCTGCCCGGCCTGCTCATCTTCCTCATGTGGACCGTCATGGGCGACGCCATGGGCAGCATGTTCTCTCCCGACGACACGAAGCGGCCCGTCGTGGCGGTGGTGAACGAGCCGGCGAGCATCGAGGGGCTGGCGTCGCAGGCCGGCATCGACGTGGTGCCCGAGGACGCGCTGCCCGCCGCCGACGAGATGCGCAAGCGCATCGAGCAGGGCGACGCGAAGGCGTTCGCCGTGTTCCCCGACGGGTTTGATCGGGACGTGGCCGCGTACGACCCGGCCACGGGCGAGCGGGCCCCGCAGGTGGAGGTGTACTACAACTCCACCGACCCCGATTCGGCTAAGGCGTTCTCGGCGCTCACGTCCCTGCTCGATGCCTACGAGTCGTCGCTCGCGAACCGCTTCGACGTGAATGCGGGGCAGGGCGCCTACGACGTGGCCGAGGAGCGCGACATCGCCGGCTCCGTCGTCGTGTCCATCGTGCCCATGCTGCTGCTCATCCTGCTGTTCACCAGCTGCATGTCCATCGCGTCGGAGTCGGTGGCGGGCGAGAAGGAGCGCGGCACCATGGCAACGCTTTTGGCCACGCCCATCAAGCGACGCGACATCGCGCTCGGCAAGGTGCTGGCCGTCACGCTCATCGGCCTGGCCATCGCCGCGTCCAGCATGCTGGGCATCTTCGCGGGCCTGCCCAGCATCATGCAGGGCGCCGTGGACATGAACGTGTACGGGCCGAACGATTATCTGCTGCTCGTGCTGGTGGTGGTGTCCGCCACGCTTCTGGTAGTCGTGCTCATCACCATGGTTTCCGCCTTGGCGAGGACCACGAAGGAGGCGGGCATGTACCTGACGCCGCTCATGATCGTGGTCATGCTCGTGGGCATCCTCGGCATGTTCGGCGGCGGGGCGAAGACGGAGTTCTGGTACTACCTTGTCCCGCTGTACAACTCCGTGCAGTGCATGATCGGCATATTCACGTTCGACTTCCAGCCGGCGAACGTGGCTATGTGCGTGCTGAGCAACCTCGTGTACACCGGCGCGGGCGTCCTCGTGCTGCAGCGCATGTTCAACAGCGAGCGCCTGATGTTCGCGCGCTAGAACGAAACCCGCTGCGCCGCCTCCGCTCAGGACGACAGTGAGAGGGCGCTTTTCGCAGCGTTTCGTGCCAATATCGCTCTCGTCAAGCTCTTGTAACCCTACTGCCATCTGGGGAGACAAAGCCCGTGCTAGACTGGCCGATGCACTTCGTCATCGAAAACGGGAGGCGCGGGACGTGGCAGACGCTATCATGGTCAAGGACATACGCAAGAACTTCGGCGCGGTGGAGGCGCTTCGCGGCGTGTCGCTGGAGGTCGCCTCCGGCGAGAAGGTGGTGATCATCGGCCCCTCGGGTTCGGGCAAGAGCGTGCTCATCCGCTGCATCAACGGCCTCGAGACGCCGGACTCCGGCTCCATCGTGGTGGACGGCATGGACCTCGCGGACCGCAAGGTGAACGCCCGTGCCCTCGCGCGCGACGTGGCCATGGTGTTCCAAAGCTACAACCTCTACCCGCACAAGACGGTGCTCGAGAACGTGACGCTCGCGCCCATCAAGGTGCTGAAAGTGCCGCGCGAGCAGGCCGAGCGCGACGGCCGGGCGTACCTCGAGCGCGTGGGGCTCGAAAGCAAGCTCAACCAGTACCCCGACCAGCTTTCCGGCGGCCAGCAGCAGCGCGTGGCCATCGCCCGCGCCCTCAACATGCACCCGAAGATCATGCTCTTGGACGAGCCCACGAGCGCGCTCGACCCCGAGATGGTGCAGGAGGTGCTCGACGTCATCAAGTCGCTCGCCGAGACCAGCATGACCATCGTCATGGTCACCCACGAGATGGGCCTGGCCCGCGAAGCGGCCGACAAAGTCGTGTTCATGGAGAACGGCCTGGTGGTGGACCAGGGAACGCCGCATTACCTGTTCGACGAGACGGACAACGCCCGCGTCAAGAGCTTCCTCTCGAAGATACTGTGAGGCGCGCCATGCTGACCAGGAGAACCTTCATCCGTGCTTCGGCGTTCGCGGCGGCCGGGCTCGCGCTCGGCGCACCCTTCGCCCTCACGGGCTGCACGGCGGACCCGAACGTGCTGCGCGTGGGCACGAAGATCGACGTGCCCGGCTTCGGCTTCCAGAACCCCGAGACGGGCAACATCGAGGGCATGGAGGTGGACATCGCCCGCGAGCTGGCCCGCCGCATCAAGGGGAGTCCCGACGCGCTGCAGGTGACGGGCGTGAACGTGACCACGCGCGGCGCGATGCTCGACAACGGCACGCTCGACGCGACGCTGGCCACGTTCACCATCACCGACGCGCGCAAGAAGAGCTACAACTTCTCGCGCCCCTACTACACCGACCACATCGGCGTGTTAGTGAAGAAGTCGTCGGGCATCACCGACCTCGCGGACTTGGACGGCAAGACCGTGGGCGTGGCGCTGTCGGCCACGACGCGCGACAAGCTCACGGCCGCCGGCGACGAGATCGGCATCCACATGAAGTTCGCCGAGTACTCCACCTACCCCGAGATCAAGATCGCGCTCGTCACCGGGCGCGTGGACGCGTTCTCGGTGGACCGCTCCATCTTGAACGGCTACGTGGACGACTCCACCATGCTGCTGAACACGCAGTTCGCGCCGCAGGAGTACGGCGTGGCCACGAAGAAGTCGAACACCCAGCTCGCCGACCAGGTGGACGCGGCCATCGCCGCCATGCAGGACGACGGCACGCTGCGCTCGCTCGAGGAGCGCTGGGGCCTCGTGGACGATGCGCCCGTAGGCGACGAGAAGGGCGGTGGCCAGGATGCTTGACATCTTCGCTCCCTACAAGTGGGAGGCGCTGGCAGAGCGCTGGCCCGACATCCTGGCCGCGTTCGGCACCACGGTGGGCATCTCCGCGCTGGCCTTGGTCATCGCGCTGGCGCTGGGCATCGTGTTCGGCGTGCTGTCCGTGTCGCGCATCGCGCCCTTGCGCTGGATCACCCGCGTGTACGTGGAGGTGGTGCAGAACGTGCCGCTGCTTCTGCAGGTGTTTGTGTTCTACGCCATCTTCCCGCTGCTGGGGTTGTCGCTGGCGGCGTTCTGGATCGGGGTTCTGGCCATCGGCATCTACCACGGCGGCTACATATCCGAGGTGGTGCGCAGCGGCATCGGCTCCATCCACCGCGGGCAGTTCGAGGCCGCGAAAAGCCAGGGCTTCTCGTATTGGCAGACCATGTTCGTGATCATATTGCCGCAGGCCATCCGCATCATCATGCCGCCGTTGGCCGTGCAGGCGGCGAACCTGGTGAAGAACACCTCGGTGCTCGCGCTCATCGCGGGCGGCGAGCTCATGTACTTCTCGAACTCGTTCGCCGGCGCCACGAGCTACTACGGGCCGGTGTACGTGGTGGCTGCGATCCTGTACTTCGTCATCTGCTTCCCGCTGTCGCGTCTGGCGCTGTACCTGGAGCGCCGCACCCGCGCGCACCGGCACCTGTCCACGGGCGATGCCACCGAGGCGTTGGGCGAGGACACGATGGAGGTCACGCCGGGCACGCACGACATCACCGGGCGCGCGGCGGCCGACGCCATGGCCGGCGGTGTGGGCACCATGCTCGACACGGTGGACATAGCCCCGGCCCGGCAGGCCCCCTCGCCGCGCCACCCGCTGCATGTGCTGGGCGAGGACGCCGACGCGGCCTCCGGTGAGCGCGGCCCGCTGGAGCAGGCCTTCACCGGACGGCAGGCCGCCGAGATCGCCGACGAGATCGGGCGCGAGATAGCGCAGGAGATAGCCGAGGAATGCGGCGACGACGAGGCGTGCGCGGCCCGCGTCATGCGCACGAAGGCCGGCCGCCTGCGGGCGCACCGGCGCCTCGAGCGCCGCGTGGCCGCCCGGCGCGGCGTCGAAGGCGTTGCGAGCGCCGAGGCCGAGACGGGCGCCGCCGAGCCGGCTTCTTCCCATGCCGTGGCGCAGGGCGTGCGCGACCTGGGCTCGAACCGAACCCCGGCGGCCGACGAGGCGCTGGCCTCCCGCGCCGAGACGTCCACGAGCGACCGCATCACGAAGGACGTGCGCAAGCGCGTGGACGGGAGCGGCGACGCGCCGGCAACCGACAGCGCGCCGGCAGCGAGCGGCGGCATGTCGGCAACCGCCGTTCCCGAGGACGTTCCCGAACGGGCCGTGCGCGAAGAGGGTTTCCGTGCGACGCGCCGCCAGCGCGCCGACGCGCGCGACGAGGCCGAGCTTGACGAGGAGGCGTTCCTCGACAACGACTACGTGCCCGGCGAGTTGGACGCGCCCGCCGAGCGGGCCTCCCATGTGCGCGCCCCGCGCGACGAAGCCGACCTCGACGCGGAATCGCGCGACGCGGTCGCCCGTCGGGAGCGCGAGGAACGCCGTCAGGGCGTCGAGGCGCGCGAGGCGACGGGCGGCCCCGAGACGGTGGAGCACGATGACGTGGACATGGAGGCGCTGGCCAACGAAGCCGACCGCGCCGCCGTCGAGGCGGCCGAGCGCGACGAGCTCGCGATGCAGATGGAGCTGGGCGAGATCGCCGAGGGCGAGGAGGCCGCCACCACGCCCGCGCCCGAGGGCCGCAAGCGCCCGAACGGCGTTGCGCCCGCAGACGGCGACAACGGACGAGGGGAGGACCGATGAGCGATATAGCCGCCCTCTTCACCTGGGTGAACATGCGCTTCCTGCTGCAGGGCCTGGGCATGACGCTGCTCATCTCCGCGCTGGCCATCGCCTGCTCGGTGGTGCTGGGAACCGTCATCTCCGTCATGCGCACGTCGAACAGCCGCGTGCTGCGCGGCGTGGCCACGGTCTACATCGAGGTGTTCAAGAACACGCCGCTGCTTCTGTGGATCATGTTCACGTTCTTCGTGGCGCAGCTGCCGCCCATCGGCGCGGCCGTGCTGGCGTTCACCCTGTTCACCAGTGCCAGCGTTGCCGAGATCGTGCGCGGCGGCCTGGCGAGCGTGCCGTTCGGCCAGTACGAGGCCGCACGGAGCCAGGGCTTCTCCACCCCGCAGACCTACCTCTTGATCATCCTGCCGCAGGCGCTGCGCAACATGGTGCCCGCGCTGCTCTCCCAGTTCGTCACCACCATCAAGGACACGAGCTACCTTTGGGGCGCCATGGCGCTGCAGGAGCTCATGGGGCGCGGCATGATACTCATGAACAGCTACAACTCCACGGTGCAGATTTTCGCCATCTTCGGCATCATGGCCGCGATCTACTTCGTCGTGTGCTTCACGCTCTCGCAGATCGTGCGCGCCTACCAGCGCCGCCTGAAAGAGGCCCGCGCGGGGTAGCTCCTGCGCAGCCGGCTAGTTGCCTTGCCCACGGCGGCCCGCGCACCCGCGCGCGGGCCGTTTGCTGTTTCGGTCGCAAGCGCGGGCGAACGACCGCGCTTGCGACCGACGGGGCGCCGCTCGTTGCGGGGGCGCGCAGCGGGAGCGCGCTGGCGGCAGTGCAAGGAGCGATTCGCTCCTGAAGCCGCAGCCTGCAAAGCCGGCTATCCGAGCAGCGCGAGGTACGGCAGGTAGGCTTGCGCGCTTTCGGGAACGGCCAGGGTGACGTCCTGCCCGTAGGCGTTCACCGTGACGTAGGAGGGATCCTCGTAGGTGGTGATGGTGCCGTCCACCCCGAGGGCGCTGGCGCTCTCCGTGCCGGTTGCCACGGCATCGTTCGGCAGCGCGACGGCTTGCCAGTCGTTTATGGCCAGGCCGGCCACGGCTTCGTCGAACTGCTCGTCGGTCAGGCCGGTGGCGGCTTGGATGGCGGAGCGGTTCGATTTCACGGCGTCGTTGATCTTCCCCTTGACGTCGGCGGCGTCCATGGCGACGTTCGCGACGGCCGCCTTGGCGTTCTGAGCCGCGTCGCTCACCGGGCCGAGCGAGTGGTTCGAAAGAGCCACCAGGCCCACGCCCACGAGCACGACGACAACGAGCAGTCCGAGCAGCACTCCGAGCAGTTTCTTCATGGCGCGACTCCTTGCGGTCTTCGAGGGGGCGATTGCGGCGTTCCGAGCGGAGCGGACGGACGGGCGATGCCGCCGCTGGTGCGTTTCGTGGTCGATACGCGCGGCGGTGAGTGGGTCGGTTCGGCGGCTTCACCTTGAAGGATAGCCTACCCGAGAATCGCCCGGTTCACGAAACGCCCGCAGCTTCTCCAACGCGCGGTAACGAAATCCCCATCGCATTTCCCGAACTCGCTTCGAGCCAAAAGCCCGATCGCCGGTGGGCGACCTGCGGGTTCTCCAATGCGTTGGAACCGTGCAAGGTTCGTGCAGGTTCCGCGCGGGGCACCTGCCCAAAACCGCACGGCGGATCCGTTGGAAGCGTGCAAGGTCCGCGCGGCTTCGCGGCGGTCTCCCGACGGTCGCCGTGCAAGGTCGCGGCGCTACGATGGGAAGCGGCCTTCAAAGCGAACGATGCGGAAGGCGGCACGACGGCGGATGATGGGTGAGCGCTTGCGTATATAACATAGATGTTATATACTGCACTTGCCTGGAGAGGGGTGACATGGATTTCCAGGTGGTGTTCTATCGTAAGGCGGACGGTTCGGAGCCGGTTCGCGATTTCATGGATTCGCTAAGACCGAAGCTGAGGGCGAAAATGGCCGGCGATTTGGCAAAGCTGGAACAGCGGAACCTCGAACTTCGCGAACCTTACGCCAAGCATATGGGCAGGGGCCTGTTCGAGTTAAGGATAGGGCAGGCGAACGATATCGCCCGGGCGTTCTACTTCTTCTACGAAGGGCGCAAGATCGTCGTGACGAACGGTTTTATCAAGAAGACGAGCAAGACGCCGCGATCGGAGCTAGAGCGCGCCCGAAGATACAAACGAGACTGGGAAGAAAGGCGGCCGCTATGACGACACTCGCTGAGTACCATGCAGAGCAAATGAAAGATCCCGAGTACGCCGCCGAGTACGAGCGCCTGCAGCCCGAGTACGACATCATCGACGCGATCATCACCGCGCGCGCCGAAGAGAACCTCACCCAGCGCGAGCTGGCCGAGCGCTGCGGCATGAAGCAGAGCGCCTTCGCCCGCCTGGAGTCCGGCAACGCCAACCCCACGCTCGAGACGCTCCAGCGCGTGGCCAAAGGGCTGGGCAAGCAACTTCGGATCAGCTTCGTCTGACGCCGCGCCCCCTTGCCATCCCGATCGAAGGCCGCACCCGAGGAGTCTTCGCCGAGGGGGGTTCGGCCCTTGAATATCCTTCGCCGTCCGCTCGCCCGGCCGCTTTCCGCCGTGTCGAGAAGGTTCGCGCTTTTTCAAGAGAATCGCAATTTTCACCGCATTCGCGAAAAATCGTGTATGCTAGCGTCTGCTGCGCCCGACATCGGATGCGCGCGCCGCCTCAGCGGTCCGCGTCCGGCGCGAGCGCTTCATCCCCGCACACGTTAATAAACCAGTTGGGGCAATCGTGTGAACGCGACCAGGCCGCAGGAGGCGGCCCGTAGAACAGGAGGAACCGCGTGAAGCTGGTGGTAACCGAGAAGAACGACGCGGCTCAGAAGATCGCCGATTTGCTCGGCGTGAAGAAACCCAAGGCGGACAAGGTGTATTCCACGCCCGTGTACCGCTTCGACGTGGACGGCGAGGAGTGGGTGACCATCGGCCTGCGCGGCCACATCCTGGAGCCCGACTTCACCCCGTCCATGGTGTACAAGAAGCGCGGCGGCTGGCAGGGCGTGACCGAGGAGGGCGAGACGTTTCCCGCCGACCTGCCCGCGACGCTGCCCAAGCCCCCCTTCAAAAAGAAGAAGCCCTTCACCGAGGACGGCGTGGAGCTGAAGACGTGGAAGATGGACGCGCTGCCGTATCTGGTGTACGCGCCCATCAAGAAGCAGCCCAAGGAGAAGGAGATCATCCGCTCCCTGAAGAACCTAGCGAAGAAGGCCGACTCGGTCATCATCGCCACCGACTTCGACCGCGAGGGCGAGCTCATCGGAAGCGACGCGCTCAGCTGCATCCAGGAGGTGAACGCCACCGCGCCCGTGTCCCGCGCGCGCTACTCGGCGTTCACGAAGGAGGAGATCACGCACGCGTTCTCCAACCTGGTGGAGCTGGACGTGAACCTGGCCTCCGCCGGCGCCTCGCGCCAGGACATCGACCTCATCTGGGGCGCGGTGCTCACGCGCTACCTGACGCTCGTGAAGTTCGCCGGCTACGGCAACGTGCGCTCGTCCGGCCGCGTGCAGACGCCCACCCTCGCGCTCATCGTGGCCAAGGAGCGCGAGCGCCTGGCGTTCGTGCCCGAGGACTACTGGGTGATCCGCGGCGCGTTCGGCGCCGAGCCCGACGCCTTCGAGGCCCCGCACGCCACGGCCCGCTTCAAGGTCGAGGCCGAGGCGCAGGCCGTCATGGCGCACGTGGAGGGAGCGACTGCCGCCACGGTGGCCTCCGTGGAGAAGAAGAAGCGCACGGTGCAGCCGCCCGCGCCGTTCAACACCACCTCGCTCATGGCCGCCGCGTCGGCCGAGGGCATCTCGCCCGCGCGCACCATGCGTATCGCCGAGAGCCTGTACATGGACGGCTACATCTCGTACCCCCGCGTGGACAACACGGTGTACCCCAGCTCGCTCGACCTGGCCGAGACGGTGCACGCCATCTCCGGCAACCCCGCCTACGCGCCGTACTGCAAGGAGCTTCTGGCTAAAGGCGAGCTCAAGGCCACGCGCGGCAAGAAGGAGACGACGGACCACCCGCCCATCTACCCCACGGCCAAGGCCACGCCCGACGATCTGGCCCCTGCCGACTACAAGCTGTACAACCTCATCGCGCGCCGCTTCTTGGCGACGCTCTCGGAGGCGGCGGTCATCGAGGGCACGAAGGTGACGCTCGACGTGAACGCCGAGCCGTTCGTGGCCAAGGGCGACGTGCTGGTGAAGCCGGGCTACCGCGCCATCTACCCCTACGGCTTGAAGAAAGACGAGCAGCTGCCCGCGCTTTCCGAGGGCGAGACCATCGCGTTCGGCGGCGCCACCTGCACGAAGAAGCAGACCGAGCCGCCCGCGCGCTACAGCCAGGGCAAACTCATCCAGGAGATGGAGAAGCTGGGCCTGGGCACGAAGTCCACGCGCCACTCCATCATAGAGCGCCTGTACACGGTGAAGTACATCCAGAACGACCCCATCGAGCCCAGCCAGCTGGGCATGGCCGTGTGCGACGCGCTCGACAAGTTCGCGCCGCACATCACGCATCCCGAGATGACGGCCGAGCTGGAAGAGGAGATGGACAACATCGCCGAGGGCCGCACGACGAAGGCCCAGGTGGTGGACACGTCGCGCAACCTGCTGTCCGAGCAGCTGGCCAGCCTGCTTCCGCACTCGGAAGAGGTGAAGGACGCCCTGGCCGACGCCGTGGCCGCCGACGCCTACGTGGGTCCGTGCCCCAAGTGCGGCAAGGACCTGCAGCTGCGCGCGAGCCAGAAGACGCGCGGCATGTTCATCGGCTGCGCCGGCTGGCCCGACTGCGACGTCACGTACCCCCTGCCCAAGGGCAAGGTGGAGGCCGTGCCCGAGCCGTGCCCCACGTGCGGCATGCCCCAGGTGAAGGTGACGGCCTTCCGCAGCAAACCGCGCACCATCTGCATCGACCCGAACTGCTCCACGAACAAGGAGCCCGACGTGGAGGTGGGCGAGTGCCCCGCCTGCAAGGCCAATGGCAAAACGGCGAAGCTCATCGCGCAGAAGAACCCGCGCACGCTGAAGCGCTTCATCCGCTGCGAGAACTACGACGAATGCGGCACGGGCTACCCGCTGCCCCAGTACGGAGCGCTGGCCGCCACGGGCGAGGTGTGCGAGCACTGCGGCGCACCGATGGTCGTCGTCACCACGAATCGCGGCCCCTGGAGGCTCTGCCCGAACTTCGACTGCCCCGGCAAGGAGCAGGACGAGGACAAGAAGGACGCCAAGGCCGGCGCCAAGAAGCCCGCGGCGAAGAAGTCGGCCGCCAAGAAGGCTCCCGCAAAGCGCAAGGCGCCCGCCAAGAAGGCCTAGCGCCCGAGCACCCGTTTCGCCCTTCGACGGCGCAGCCCAGCGGCTGCGCCGTTTTTTCATGCCTGGTGCCGTCGATAGATCGGCCTCGGCTCCGAGCGCACGGTTTTCGCCGCAATGTTGCGTTTGCGGAAGGTTCTCGGTGGCCACGATGTCGTGCAAGCTGTCGCCTACGCGCGTTTCCCCAGATGGCGCTTCTTCGCGGTGGAAGCTTTCGGGCCGAGGCGCAACATTGCGGCGAAAACCGTGCGCTTGAGGTCCGTTCCGCTGTTAAACCAACATTGACACGCACCCGGCCAGGTTGTCATCCTGAGCGGAGGCGGCGAAAGCCGCCGGAGCCGAAGGATCCCGCGCGGCGACAGCTGAGGTGCCTCCGGCTGGTGTCGCGCGGGATCCTTCGGCTCGCTCCACTCGCTCAGGATGACAACGCATCGGGTTGCGGAATGTCAATGCTGGTTTAACAGCGGAAGGTCCGTGAAGCATGCTGCGACATGCCGTTTCGCTGGAGATGCGCGGCTTTCGGCCGCCGACGACGGTGCGGGGCGCTACAATGCGGTCGCTGAATCTTACTTCGAAGGAGCTATCACATGCCTAAAGTAACCATCGTCGGCGCCGGCAACGTCGGGGCCACCGCCGCCCACATCATCGCTTCCAAGAACCTGGCCGACGTCGTGCTCATCGACGTGGCCGAGGGCCTGCCGCAGGGCAAGGCGCTCGACATGATGCACATGCGCAGCGTGGAGAAGTTCACCGTGCGCGTGACCGGCACGAACGACTACGCCGACACGCGCGATTCCGACATCGTCGTCATCACGGCGGGCATCGCCCGCAAGCCCGGCATGACGCGCGAGGACCTGCTCGGCGTGAACGCCGGCATCATGAAGTCGGTGATCGGCCAGGCCATGGAGGCCTCCCCGAACGCCGTGTTCATCTGCGTGACGAACCCGCTCGACGTCATGACCACGCTGGCGTTCCGCGAGTCGGGCCTGCCGGCGAACCGTCTCATGGGCATGGGCGGCGTGCTGGACTCCTCGCGCCTGTCGTTCGCGGTGTGCGAGAAGCTGGGCTGCGAACCGGCCGACGTGGTGGCTTGGGCCGTGGGCGCGCACGGCGAGGGCATGGTGTGCTGGCCGCGCTTCACCACGGTGGACGGCACCCCCATCACGGAGCTCATGGACGAGGCGGCCGTGGCCGAGGTCGTGCAGCGCTGCGTCAAGGGCGGCGCCGAGGTCGTGGCGCACCTCAAGACGGGCAGCGCCTACTACGCGCCGGGCGCGTCCATCGCGAAGATGGTCGAGGCAATCCTGGGCGACACGCACGAGGTCATGAGCGTGTGCGCGCACATCGACGGCCAGTACGGCATCGAGGACCTCTACATGAACGTGCCGGTGCGCTTGGGCAAGGGCGGCGTGGAGGAGGTCGTCGAGTTCGACCTGAACGACGACGAGCTGTCCGCGCTGCAGGCGAGCGCCGACAGCGTGCGCGCGGGGCTGGCGAACCTGCCGGAGTAGGTTCGACCTGCGGGGCGGGCGGGGAGGTCGCACAGGGCTTCTCGCACACTTCGCGAAAGCTCGGCACCCTGCACGACCTCCCCGCCCTTGTTGCGGGTTGGATGGGCCGGCGGGTTGCTACTATAGCGCGGATCATGGGGGCGTCGCTTGGGCGGCGCTCCCTTCGTTGGGGGAGGGGTCGAACTCTCCTTAATAAGAGAGGTTCAACATGCTGATCGAGATCGACGAGAGGTACTGCATCGGGTGCGGGCGCTGCGTGGACGACTGCGTGGGCGCGAACTTGGAGGTGGAGGGCGTCACGGCTCGCGTGAAAGGGAGCTGCATCCTGTGCGGGCACTGCGTGGCCGTGTGCCCGACCGGGGCGGTGTCCATTCCGAGCTATGATATGGCTGACGTGGAGGTATGCTCGCCCGCCAACGCGACCATCGATGTGCATACGATGCTTCGGGCCATCAAGTCGCGTCGCAGCGTGCGCGACTACCTCCCGAACGCGGTCGAGCAGGACGCGCTGCGCCTCGTGCTGGAGGCGGGACGCTACACCGCCACGGCGAAGAACGCCCAAGGTTGCCGCTTCATCGTGGTGCAGGACGAGCTCGACGAGCTCAAGCGCCTCGTGTGGAGCGGCATCGAGAGCTTGCTGGCGCTTCCCGCCGATGACAAGCCGCGCTGGGTCAAGCTCTACAAGCCCTTCCTGCGCGACGCGCAAGCGGGGACGCAGGACTTCCTGTTCCGCAACGCGCCCGCCGTCGCGTTCGTCGCGGCCGACCGTGCCGACGACGCGGGGTTGGCCGCGCAGAACATGGAACTCGTGGCGGCTTCGCTCGACTTGGGCGCCCTGTTCAACGGCTACCTGTGCCGCGCCGCCGAGGAGCTTCCCTCCGTCAAGGCGTTCCTCCAGGCCGAGGACCGGCCGCTGCAGATCTGCATGCTGCTGGGTCATCCTGCCGTTTCCTACCGGCGCACGGCTCCGCGCCGTCCCGGCGACTTCGTGGTGAAGTAGCGGGCGCGCCGCTCGAACGCTTTCGCTTTAGAGCTAGCAAAAAGTAAAGAGCTCTTGACATTATGGGATCAGGATGCCATACTCTGAAAAGTCAAGAGTTCTTTACATTTGCGGAACGAAAGCGGAAGGAGCCGGACATGGACGAGATGGAGAAATCGATCAAGACGCGGTCGGAGTCGCTGGGGTTCAAGCTCGCCCTCTTGCTGCTGGCAACATGGACGCTGGTCGACTTGGTGCTGTACGTGACGACCGGCCGCTTCCACGACATGCTGCCGGGATTCGTGCTCCTTGCCGTGGTCCTGGCGCAGGTCTTGTCGGAGCAGTGGATGAAACGGAGCATGGTGGCGGGCGACGACGAGTACCGCGAGCCCAACCGCGTCGCGCAGATGCTCGTGGGCGCGCTGGGAGTGGCGATCGTGGTGTTCTTCGCCGGCTTCTTCGCGCTCTACGTGGCGTAGCGGGTAGGGCCGGCCATGTGCAACGACATCAAGCGGCTTCGGAAGGAGAAGGGCCTGCGCCAAGAGGATCTGGCCCAGCGCTGCGGCGTGAGCCGCCAGACCATCGTGGCCGTGGAGAACGACAAGTACGACCCCACGCTGCCCCTCGCCCTGCGTCTCGCCCGCGAACTCGGCACGACGGTGGAGGAGCTGTTCCATCTGGATTGACCCGCGAGGGTTCGATTCCGTCCGCCGCAGCCTTCCGCATTGGAGTCGACGGCGAATGGTGCGCTTCCGGCCGCAGGATGAGCGCCCTGGGCTGTTCTCGCGGTTGCCCTGCTGCACGAAAATCACCGATGTCCCCCTTGTCCGCATTGCACGAGAGCGCTCTCAAAGTGCGTGAACTGGGCAAACGGTCGACGCGAGCGAGTTTGACCGATGCGCTCGGGCTCAAAACGTCGTGAGATAGGGGGACGTCGGTGATTTTTGCACCGTACGAATACCCCTCTATGTTAAAGAATATGACCGATGAGAATCGGTGAAGCCTCCTTTATGCAAATCGTGGGTTGGGCGACAATCGTTTCCAT